>JAQXMD010000100.1 GCA_029012465.1 Oscillospiraceae bacterium
TCACATACTCAAAAGTCCGTTGTTCTTTAACTGTAACTGGAGCTTATCCGCAATCAGGGCGATGAACTCCGAATTGGTAGGCTTGCCCTTGGTACTGGACACGGTGAAGCCGAAATACTTCTGGAGGGTCTCCAGATCGCCCCGATCCCAGGCCACCTCAATGGCATGACGGATGGCCCGCTCCACTCTCGAGGGTGTGGTGCCAAAGGCCTTCGCCACCTGCGGATAGAGCACCTTGGTGATGGCGTTGATCACATCCATGTCCTCTACCGCAATGATGATTGCCTGCCGGAGATACTGATAGCCCTTGATGTGGGCAGGGACGCCGATTTCATGGATCACGTTTGTGACCATGGTTTCAATGGCATTCTGCCGCTGAAGTCCGGTAACATTCCGGGCCGCAGGCGCGGAAGACCGCATATACTGCAAATTCTGCAGAATGGCCTCCACTGCGCAGGGCTTCATCATAAAATAGCTGGCGCCCAGATCACTGAGCTGCTGCATCAGGTAATCGCTGGCAAAGCCGGAAAGCACCATTACCGCAGGACGCTTTTTCATGGACTGCAGTCTGGTCAGCACCCCAACGCCGTCCAGTCTGCTGAGCATGGGATCCATAATCAGAATGTCCACACCGCCGCCGAGTACGACGGCAGCAGCCTCTTCACCGTCATCGGTGATCTTTGCCACAGAAAAGCCCGGCACCTCCTCCAGTCTCTCCCGAAGAGACTGCGCAAATGCGGCATTGCTGTCGGCAATCAGCACGTTTAATACTGTTTCCATAATATCCTCCCCATACCGCCTTGGCGGCAGAAAATTATATAAGCGCTTACGCCACTTAATCTACCATAAAGAGCCATTTTATGCAATCATTTGAGGGCATTTTTCATACATTTTCTTTTCGACTTTTTTCGACATTTTTCAACATTCAGCAGTAAAATCATCATATCATATGGAATATTTGTACACTTTCCAAACATCCGCGTGTTTTCCTTGATCGGGAAGTTTTCCCCGTTTCCGGAACATAATACGGAAATTCATACAAAAATTCGCCGCTCCGGTTGCAACGCAAAATTATTCTGATATAATACGATTATCATCATTCCGTTGTTCACAGACGATAATTAAGGAGGCTACTCATGAAAATCCGCATTACTTCCGACAGCACCTGTGATCTGGACTCCGGCTGGCTGAAAGAGCATCAGGTTGAAATTCTCCCCCTCTATACCATCAAAGGCGGTCAGACCTTCCGGGATGGCGTGGATATTCACCCCGAGGACATCTTTGCCCATGTGGCAGCCGGCGGTGATCTGTGCTCCACCGCTGCTAACAATGCTGCCGATTACGCAGGGTTTTTCAGCCGTCTCCTTGCCGACAGTGACGCCATCATTCATATAAACATCAGTGCAGAGTTCTCCTCCTGCTACCAGAACGCCTGTCTGGCAGCAACAGCCTTTGAAAACGTCTTTGTGGTGGACTCCCGCAATCTCTCCACCGGTCATGGCCTTGTGGTCTGTGAAGCCGTGAAGATGGCTGAAGCCGGGGTGCTGTCCCCAGACGAGATCGCAGCTGCCCTGAAGGAACTGACCAATCGGGTGGAAGCCAGCTTCCTGCTGGACCGGCTGGACTATATGCGCAAGGGTGGCCGTTGCTCTGCCGTTGCAGCCCTCGGCGCCAATCTGCTGAAGCTCAAGCCCTGCATTGAGGTAGAAAACGGCTCCATGCATGTGGCCAAAAAGTACCGGGGCAATTTCAAGAAGTGTATTCTTGAATATGTCCACGACCGGCTGGCCAATCGTGACGATCTTGTCTATGAACGGATATTTATTACCCACACCCCCGTGGAAGACGGACTTGTGGAGGCCGTCCGTCAGGAGATCCAGTCCATTGCACCCTTCACCGAAATTCTGGAAACCAGCGCCGGCTGCACCATCTCCTGTCACTGCGGCCCCAGCACACTGGGAATCCTTTTCATCCGAAGCAAATAACGATTGTTGACTTTTGCCTCCTGTGGAAGTACACTGGACAGGCATCTTTACACCGCAGGAGGATTCTATATGATTTCTTTTGTCACAGTTCTTGAGCTCATCGGGACCGTCGCCTTTTCTGTATCCGGTGCCATGATCGGCATTAAGAAGAACATGGACATTTTCGGCGTCATGACACTGGGCCTCATCACCGCGGTAGGCGGCGGTATCATCCGTGATCTGACACTGGGCATCACCCCTCCTGCCACCTTCCGGAATCCAATCTACGCTGTCACCGCCATCATTACTGCCGTAATCATCTTTCTGCCCGCCATGCAGCGGCTCCTGAACCGTTTTCATTCCCTCTACGACATTGTGATGCTGTGGATGGACTCCCTGGGGCTTGGGATTTTCACGGTGGTGGGCGTACAGGCTGCCTTTTCCCATTCCTCTGACTACGGGATTTTCCTGCTTATCTTTGTGGGAATTATCACCGGAGTGGGCGGCGGTATTCTGCGGGACGTGCTGGCAGGGCTTCCTCCGTACATTTTCGTCAAGCATATCTATGCCTGCGCTTCCCTTGTGGGAGCTGTATTTTGCTCTGTCCTTTGGAGGCACATACCCAGCAGCTATGCCATGGCCATTGGAGCCGGGCTGGTGATGATGATCCGGCTGCTTTCCGCCCATTTCCGCTGGAGCCTGCCGAAGGCAAGGAGCAATAATTCCGATTCTCCTCTTGACAAAGGACCCGGAATCTGATAATATAACCCAGTAATTCGGAGAGATGTCCGAGCGGTTTAAGGAGCCGGTCTTGAAAACCGGTGATTCCAGCAATGGAACCGTGGGTTCGAATCCCACTCTCTCCGCCATTCCTCTCCATTTGGTATGCGGAAGTACCCAAGAGGCCGAAGGGGCTCCCCTGCTAAGGGAGTAGGCGTCTAAACCACGCGCGAGGGTTCAAATCCCTCCTTCCGCGCCA
>JAQXMD010000101.1 GCA_029012465.1 Oscillospiraceae bacterium
AGCTCAGCAGCGCGGCAATGTCGCCCCCTGCGCCGGGCAGAGCACCCACCAGAACACCGATGACGGAGGAACGGAGGGTAAGGGGCAAATGCTTTTTACAGGTGGACAGGGAGGGGAGAATCTTGTCCACCTTCTGCTTGATGGCCTTCACGTCCTTCTGGGTGATCTGAACCAGAGCCTCGGACACGCCAAAAAGTCCGATCATGGCAACAACGTAGTCAACGCCGGTCTGGAGATAGAGAATGTCAAAGGTAAACCGGGATTTGGCGGTCATGGTATCCATGCCCACGGTGCCCAGCAGCACGCCCAGAGCAGCGGCCAGAAGGCCCCGGAACAGACTTTTGCTGCCCAGACTTCCCGCCATCATCATACCCATGACACCCAGAAGCAGATAGTCAATGGAGGAGAATTTCAGAGAGAATTTGGAGATGACAGGGGCGAACAGGGCCAGCACCAGAATGCCGATCAGGGTGCCGATCACGGACTGGGTGGTGGCGATGCCCATGGCTTCACCGGCCTTGCCCTTCTTTGCCATGGGATAGCCGTCCAATGCGGTGGCAACGGCGGCTGGGGCGCCGGGAATGTTCAGCAGTATGGCAGACCGGGAGCCTCCATACACTGCGCCCACAAAAATGCCAATCATCAGGGCCAGAGCGGGATAGGTTTCCCAGCCGAAGGTAAAGGACACCAGCAGGGAAACTGCCATGGTGGCGGAGAGTCCCGGAATGGCACCGATATAAACGCCTGCAAAGCAACCCACGGCCACATAGAGAATCAGCAGCGGCTGCTGAAAGGGAATCAGCAGATAGCTCAGTATTTCCAAGGAAACCCTCCTTTCTCAGGGCAGTACAACGCTGAACAGGACCCGGAAAATCAGATAGATAAAGGCCATGCAGAGCGCAGTCCACAGAATGTTTTTAAGAAATTTCCCCCGGCTCAGATAGCTCATGCCCACCCACAGGAAGATTGGGGTGGCGATCATAAAGCCTGCGCCCACATACAGGGCAATACAGTATGCCAGAACCAGCCCCAGCATAATCAGAATATCCAGAGAGAACAGATGCCTCAGGGTGTTTTTGAGAATCTGACCAAAGGGCACGCCACTGTTTTCGGAGCTTTTCTTTCGATCGGTAATCAGAATCAGAATGGCCATAAAATCAATGACACAGCTGCAAAACAGGGGCACTGCGCCATAGGAAGAAGCTCCAGGTGCGCTGCTGTAGAGCTTCCAGGATTGCCATGTGAAGAACAGCCCGATGACCAGCAGAAAAACCGCGAAGCCCTTTTCACCGGGCTTATAGGGCTTTTGCGCATCGGGACGGGTTCGTTTTTCCTTGTTGTCCAAGGAAGGACCTCCTTTCAAAACAACTTGAAAACAACGAAAAGCTGCCACGAACCGTGGACAGCTTTATCGCTGCAAATATGGCGGATTATTCGATGCCCAGTTCGGAAAGAGACTTGGTGATAGCACCGCTGTTTACAAGAGCGGTGATGGTGTTGGTCTGCCAGTTGGTCAGATAGGTCTTTGCTTCATCGCCGGTGCAGCCCAGAGGATTGATGTTGAAGCTGGTGAGCAGCTCCTGATAGGAGGAATCCTCAAAGGCGGTCTTGAAGGCTGCGGACAGGGTGTCGATGACCGCCTGATCGGTGCCCTTGGGCACGAACACGCCGTAAAAGGGACCCCAGGGCAGATAATCCGCGAACTCGGGATATTCGGCGGTAATCAGGGGGATGTCCTCCAGCTGGGCCACAGGCTCCGTTGCCAGCATGCACAGGAATTTCAGATCACCGGCCTTGTAGTCCTCAATGCCGGACTGAACCTTGCAGATTGTGAAATCACACTCACCGCCCAGAACCGCGGTCTTTGCGGTGGCGTCGGAATCATAGGGAATCTGGTTGAAGGTGGCGCCGGTCACTGCGGTCAGGAAGGAGGCAACCTCCCAGGGAAGACCACCCTCGCCGGTGGTGGAGAGCTTCACGGTGCCGGGAGCGGCCAGAGCAGCCTGAACGATCTCGGTGAGGCTGGTGTAGGGAGAATCCTTGCTGACCACCACGCCCACGGTCTCGTCTCCAATGAGGAACACAGGCTCAAAGTCAGCATAGGTCAGGTCAATGATGTCCAGAGCCTTGTAAAGCTGGGGGTTTTCGGCGCCCATCAGCAGGGTATAGCCGTCAGCGGCCTGCTGGGCCACATGCTGGGTGGCGATGGAGCCGGTGCCGCCGGTCATGTTTTCAATGACAATGGAAGCGCCCAGCTGTGCCTGTGCCAGCTCTGCCAGAGGACGCATCAGAGAGTCGGTGCCGCCGCCTGCACCCCACTGGACAATGCCGTGGATGTCCTTGCTGGGAAATGCATCGGAAGCGGCGGGGGCAGAATCAGAACCGGTGTTTTCGGCAAGGGCAGAGGAGCTGGCGCTGCCACAGCCGGTCAGGAGACAAAGGGTCAGGGAAATTACCATCAGAAGGGAAATCAGTTTTTTGCAGTTCACGGGAATCAGATCTCCTTATGTGTTAAAGACTTTGACACAGCAATGCTTTTATGCTATACATGGGCAAAGTATAGCAGAAACAGGAGAACAATGCAAGTGTTATTTCCCGGAAAAGGAGATTGGGGACAAAGCGAGGGCTGCTGCAAAATGCAGAAGCCCTCTGAATATAATGTATGATGCTTTTATCAGCGCTGATCTTCAAAGGGGATGCCCTTGTCCTTTGCGGAAAGATAGAGCCGCTTTTTCAGAAGCTTCCAGCTGCTTCCGGTACCCTCCACGGCAGTCTGACTGACGGTAACGGTACCGCCCGCATAGAAAAGCCGCAGGCATTCCTCGGTCTCAACTCTGCGGCCCCAAAAACCTGCCGGATGGGAAGAACGGGTCAGACAGATCCGCTGTAATTTGCTGCTCGCCATGGTAATTGCACCTCTTCCAATCAGATTCTACCCCATCATAATGGATTCGGGAGGAAAATACAAGAGGCTTTTTGGGGACATCCAAACAAGTTGCAAAAAACAATTGCATAAGGGCCAAAACAGTTAAGGCATTTTCACGAAATTGTATGATAACCTATTGCAATCCCGTGGAATTATGGTAGAATAAATGGGCAAAATACATAAGTAAGGAGTTGTTCCCGTGGAAAATCTGTTCTGGATTGGTTTCATCGGCGCTCTCATCGCCGGCGTCTTTGCCGTTCTTCAGGCAAAGAAGGTCATGAGCGCTTCCGAAGGAACTGACAAAATGAAGAAGATTGCTGCCTCCATCCGCGAGGGTGCAAATGCTTACCTGAAGCATCAGTACACCACCGTGGCCAAGGTTTTCGCAGTGGTCTTTGTGATTCTCCTCATCATTGCATTCGCTTCCGGCGGAAAGATGCTGAGCAGAATTACCCCCTTTGCATTTGTTACCGGTGGCATCTGGTCCATGCTGGCTGGCTTTATCGGCATGAAGATCGCTACCAACTCCAACGCCCGTACCGCTCAGGCTGCTTCTGAGGGCCTGAACAACGGCCTCCGGGTTGCATTCGCCTCCGGCTCCGTTATGGGCTTCACCGTTGTTGGCCTGGGCCTGCTGGATATCTCCATCTGGTTCACCGCTCTGAAGCTGGCTGGCTGGGATGCCAATGCCATCGGCAGCGTCATGGTCATGAACGGCGTCGGTGCTTCCTTTATGGCTCTGTTTGCCCGTGTGGGCGGCGGCATCTACACCAAGGCTGCTGACGTGGGCGCTGACCTGGTTGGTAAGGTTGAGGCCGGCATCCCCGAGGATGATCCCCGTAACCCCGCCACCATCGCTGACAACGTTGGCGACAACGTTGGCGACGTTGCAGGCATGGGCGCTGACCTGTATGAGTCCTATGTTGGCTCCATTCTGGCCACCTTCGGTCTGGGCGCTGCTGCAGGCTACGGCTTTAAGGGCATGATTCTGCCTCTGGCTATTGCCGTGGCCGGCATTATCTGCTCCATCATCGGCTCCTTCCTGGTTCGCACCAAGGAGGACGCTACCCAGGCCTCTCTGCTCAAGAGCCTCCGTACCGGCACCTACACCGCAGCTGTTCTGGCTGCCATCTGCGCTGCTGTGCTCTGCTTCGTGATTCTCGACAAGAACCAGCTGGGCGTCTTTATCGCAATCCTCTGCGGCCTCATCGGCGGCTGCGCCATCGGCTACTTCACCGAGTACTACACCTCCGACAACTACAAGCCCACCCAGAAGCTGGCTGACGCTTCCGAGACCGGCTCCGCTACCATCATCATTGGCGGCCTGTCCCTGGGCATGAAGTCCACCCTGGCTTCCATCCTCATTGTCGCTGCCGGTGTTATCATCGCCTTCTTCGCTGCTGGCGGCCACTCCGACTTTAACGAGGGCCTCTACGGCATCGGCATTGCCGCTGTTGGCATGCTGGCTACTCTGGGCATCACTCTGGCTACCGACGCTTACGGCCCCGTTGCTGACAACGCCGGCGGTATCGCCGAGATGGCAGGTCTCCCCGAGGAGGTTCGTGAGCGTACCGACGCTCTGGATTCCCTGGGCAACACCACCGCTGCTACCGGCAAGGGCTTTGCCATTGGCTCCGCTTCCCTGACCGCTCTGGCTCTGCTGGTTTCCTATGTGAACATTGCAAACGGCAAGCTGGGCGAGGCTATGGATCTGAGCCTCACCAATCCCACCATTCTGGTTGGCCTGTTCATCGGCGCTATGCTGGTGATGGTCTTCTCTGCATTCACCATGAGCGCGGTTCAGACTGCTGCGCAGTCCATCGTTGTGGAGGTTCGCCGTCAGTTCCGTGAGATCAAGGGCATCATGGAAGGCGAAGCTGATCCCGACTATGCTACCTGTGTTGCACTGTGCACCAAGGGCGCTATCCACGAGATGGTCGCTCCCGCACTGCTGGCAATCATTGTTCCCATTGCCACCGGTCTGATTCTGGGCTGCGAGGGTGTTGTTGGCCTGCTGGGCGGCGTTTCCGTCTGCGGCTTTGCAATGGCTGTGTTCATGTCCAATGCCGGCGGCGCGTGGGACAACGCCAAGAAGTACATTGAGAGAGGCAACCACGGCGGCAAGGGCAGCGATCAGCATAAGGCTGCTGTCGTTGGCGACACCGTGGGCGATCCCTTCAAGGATACCTCTGGTCCCTCTCTGAACATCCTGATCAAGCTCTGCTCCACCGTTTCCATTGTGTTCTGCGGTGTGATCGCTGCTTGGAATGTGGTTGGCATGTTCTTCTGATCCTGAATTGTATTTGCCGGGCGCAGATTCTGCGCCCGGCATTTTTACTGGGCAGTCACAAAAGCCTTGGAGACGTACCCGCTGGTGCCATTGTAATTCACCTCATACCAGTCGCCGGTTTCGCCCAGCAGCTCCAGAATGGTGCCGTTGGGAATGGAGGCCACCACCCGGGCAGTGAGGCTGGGTTCCTGCCGGAGATTCAGGGTGCCATAGCTGAGAGAAACAAGCCCCGGCCGGGGGAATGCACTCCCGGGCTCCCGGAAGGGAATCCCGAAATACTCCGTCAGGGCCAGCACCAGTGTTCGGGCAATGAGATCCAGATTGGATGTGATCCAGTTGGCGTCATCCACGTTGTCGTGATAGGCAAGCTCCAGAAACACCGAGGGTGCCCGGACCTGCCGCAGCTCTCCGATGGAGGTGTTGGCCAGAGCCCGGACCTTGTTGGGGTCCGGATAGATGGTTTTCAGGGCGTCTGCGATGATGTTGGCTGCCCTCCTTCCCTCCACGCTGGAGGGGTAGTAGTACACGTCGCTGCCCTGCACCTGTCCATAGATATCAGGGGGGGCGGCGTTGGAGTGGAGGGCAAGATGCAGGTCGTAATTTCCACTGTTGCTCTCCCGAATGGAACGGGCCGCAGAGCCGGTGGGGGAGTTCCGGGTGAAGCTGATGCCGGAGGCCTCCAGATAGGGCTCCATGGCGTCTGCGAGCCTGTTCATCCAGTATTCTTCACTGTTGCCGGTTACATACATATTTCCTTCCTGTGTAGACGGGCTTAAATAAATCGTGGGCATAGAAACACTCCTTCCGCATATATCAAAGCCTATGCGGCAAAAATGGAAATATACCGGATCGTTTGCCCGGCATAAATCGCAGAAGGGCACATATTTTCCGAAAACCATTGATTTTTATTCAAAAAAATGAGATAATAAACAGACAACACATTTACAGGAGGTGGCCATAGTTTGAGTAAGCCATTGGTTGCCATAGTCGGACGGCCCAATGTGGGCAAGTCCATGCTTTTCAACAAGCTCACCGGCAAGCGAGCAGCCATCGTTGAGGATACGCCCGGCGTGACCCGGGACCGCCTTTACGGAGACTGCGACTGGAACGGCCGTGATTTTGAGCTGGTGGATACCGGCGGTATTGAACCGAAAACCGACAGCGAAATGCTGAAATTTATGCGCCGTCAGGCGGAAATCGCCATTGAAACGGCGGATGTGATCGTGATGGTCTGTGACATCAAGACCGGCGTCACTGCTGCTGACAGCGAGATTGCATCCATGCTCCAGCGGAGCAAAAAGCCTATCGTACTGGCAGTCAACAAGTGCGACAGCACCGGTGCTGTGAATCCGGATATTTATGAGTTCTACAGTCTGGGCCTGGGTGATCCCGTTGCCGTCAGCGCCTTCCACGGTCACGGAACCGGCGATCTGCTGGACCTGTGCGTGGAGAACTTCCCTCCGGAGACGGAGGAGGAAGAGGAGGACGATGTGATCCGCGTGGCCATCGTGGGCAAGCCCAATGTGGGTAAATCCAGTCTCCTGAACTACATTCTCGGGGAGGAGCGGGTCATTGTCTCTAATGTGGCAGGCACCACCCGGGATGCCATTGACAGCTACTTTGAGAATGAGCACGGCAAGTATATCTTTATTGACACCGCAGGCATGCGCAAAAAGTCCAGAGTGGATGACTCTGTGGAGCGTTTTTCCAATATGCGCTCTGTGGACGCCATTTCCCGCAGCGATGTGTGCCTGATTATGATTGATGCCAATGAGGGCGTTACCGAGCAGGATACCAAGATCGCCGGACTAGTCCACGAAGCCGGTAAGGCGGCGCTCATCGTGGTCAACAAGTGGGACTCCATTGAGAAGGACACCCACACCATGGACAAGTTCACAAAGTCCGTCCGTGAGGGACTGAGCTACATGACCTATGCGCCGGTGCTGTTCATCTCCGCCCTGACTGGTATGCGGGTGGAGAAGCTCTATGAAGCTATCAACGCCGCCGCAAGTCAGAATGCCCTGCGGATCTCCACCGGCACCCTGAACTCCCTGCTGGCAGACGCGACCGCCCGGGTGCAGCCGCCCACAGACAAGGGCCGCAGACTGAAGGTCTACTACATGACCCAGTCCGGCGTAAAGCCCCCCACATTTGTCATGTTCTGCAACAGTGCAAAGCTGTTCCACTTCTCCTATCAGAGATATCTGGAAAACCAGCTGAGAGCCACCTTCGGCTTTGAGGGAACCCCCATCAAGCTGATCGTCCGGCAGAAGGGCGAGGATGGTGACAAGCTGTGAGCGTTCTGAGTATCCTCGGGGGAATTCTCCTGCTGACGGTGGTGCCCTACATTCTGGGCTGCTCCAACGGCGCCATTCTGGTTTCCAAGTACATCCTTCGGGATGATATTCGCGGTCATGGCAGTGGAAATGCGGGCCTGACCAACTTTTATCGGGTGTTTGGCGGCGGACTGACGGCAGTGGTGGTTCTGGCGGATGCCCTGAAGGCCGTGTTTGCGCTGCTGGCCGGTATGCTGGGGGCATGGCTTATGAGCCGCTTCGGCCATGACTGGCTGTCGGCCACTCAGGCAAAGTACATCTCCGGCCTGTTCTGCGAGCTGGGCCACATGTTCCCGGTGATGTTCGGGTTCAAGGGCGGCAAGGGCATTATGTCCGGCGGCATCATTGCCATCATGATCGACTGGAGAGTGGCAGTGGTGGTCTGGGGTTCCTTCCTGATCCTTGCTGTGCTGACCAAATATGTGTCCCTTGGCTCCGTTTCCACGGGGATTCTCTTCCCGGTGATGGCATGGCTGGTGTACCACGATCCAATCTGCCTGATCTTTGCCATTGTGGTGGGCGGCCTGATCGTGTTCCAGCATCGGGGGAATATCAATCGCCTGATACACGGTACGGAAAGCAAGTTTTCCTTCCATCGCGCCAGCTGATTTTTGGAGGTATTTTTTATGAATATTACAGTTGTCGGCAGCGGCGGCTGGGGCACTGCCCTTGCATGTCTGCTTCATAACAATGGGCATCAGGTGACCATCTGGTCCTTTGCCCAGTCTGAGATCGACTACATTCAGGAGCATCACGAAAATGCCCTTTTGAAGGGCGTTGTGATTCCCGAGGAAATCGGTCTGACCACGGATATTTCCCATGTAAAGGGCAAAAAGCTGATCGTTTCCGCAGTGCCCTCCTTTGCGGTGCGTTCCACTGCCCAGAAGATGGCCCCCTATCTGGATGAGGATGCGGTTGTGGTATCCGTCACCAAGGGCGTTGAGCGGGACACCTCCAAGCGAATGAGTGAGATCATCGCAGAGGAAACCGGACGTACCGTGGCAGTTCTCTCCGGACCCACCCATGCGGAGGAGGTGGGCAGAGGCATTCCCACGGGCTGTGTGGTGGCCTGCCCCCGGAAGGAAGTGGCGGAGCTGGTTCAGGACGTGTTTATGTCCGACGTGTTCCGTGTCTATGCCAGCCCTGATATTGTGGGCGTGGAGCTGGGGGCTGCCCTGAAGAATATCTACGCGCTGATCGCCGGTGTGTTGGAGGGCGCAGGCTGCGGTGACAACACCAAGGCCCTGATGATGACCCGTGGCCTCACGGAAAGCGCCCGTCTGGGCGTTGCCCTTGGCGCCAGCAAGGAGACCTTTGCGGGACTGTCCGGTGTGGGTGATCTGATCGTTACCTGCTGTTCCATGCATTCGAGAAACCATCGCTGCGGCATCCTGATCGGGCAGGGCATGGACGCCCAGACTGCCATGAAGGAAGTGGGCGCTGTGGTGGAGGGCTATTACGCTTCCGCCTCTGCCCACCAGCTGGCAGAGCGCTGTGGCATTGAGATGCCCATTGCGGAAGCCGCCTATCAGGTGTTCTACGGGAACGGAAATGTCCAGGAGGCCATTGGAAAGCTCATGCGCCGTGACCGCCGCCACGAGGACGAAAAGCTCTGGCTCTGATTTTTGTAAAAAATTGCACCGCCTCAGCAGGTTGAGGCGGTGCAATTATCATTGTACGTTTTGGATGCCCTTTTCCACGGCGCGGCCTGTGCTTCTGGCGGCGTCACCGATGTCCTCTCCGGCCTGACGGAGATCGTCACCGGCGGAGTTGCTTCCGTTTTGGTCAGTGGTTCGGGAATTGCCGTTGGCACTGGGTTCATTGACAGAACCGTTTTCTGCGGAACTGTTGCCCTCTGCTCTGTTTGTGCCGTTGTTGCCCTCCACATCGGAACTGTCAAAGTTTCCGTCGGCCGAGGAGCCATCCAGATCGGAGCTGTTCCGGTCCGTATTGGCGTCCGGCACCATCTCGTCTCCTGCATCTACGCTGTTCTCCTTCTGACTGACATCTCCGGTGTTGGTATTGTTGTCTGAAGTACTGTCGTTGGCACTGCCGGCCTGGGCGCTGGGCGAGGGTGAGGCGGTGGCTGCTGAACTCGTATTGTTGTCGTTGTTCGTTCCGCAGGCGCTGAGCCCTGCCATCAGCAGCAGGGCTGCAATCAGGGTCAAAAAGCGTTTTGCTTTCATTGTGTTTTCCTCCTTATTATCTTGCACTTTTGGGGAACCTCTGAATAAATGCGTCTGCGGATCCTGACGGATCTTTTTCGCCACAAATTCGTTTGTAAAGCCTTGAAATACACAAAGTATTCCTGCGGCTTTACACCTTTTTCTGACGAAAAATCTCTCGCCAAGCTTCCTTGCCGATTTATTCAGCGCTTCCTTAGTGTTCCCCAAAGAAATTCGAATACTCTGTATTTTTCAGAAAAGTTTTGGAAAAATAAAAATCCGCCAGAAAGCAAGACATCGGCGAGCCAAAGGCTCGCCGACGCTTTTGAGGAAAATGTAAGGAGTAAAAAAAGAGGAGAAAAAGGAAGGGTATCAAACAAACTGTGGAGTGTTTTGTTTGATGGTTACATGATAAAATATACTTATGGACAAACTTTATCGAAATTATGGACAAATTGTAAATTCTACAATCAGGGGTTATTCGGGCTTTCCCGGAGGCTCTGTCTTGTTTTCTCCATGATTTTCGGAATCCGCAGGCTTCTGGGGAGCAGAGGGCTGCCGTCTGGCACGCTTCTGGGCTTCCGCAGCCTGGATGGCGGCTGCAATGGCGGCGGCATTTACATTGCCCGAAGGGCGGTGTACAATGGTCAGATCCATAAAGTGCTGGGTCAGAACCAGCGCCACATCCTTGGGAACCTGCTTCGCAATGCTGTTATAGAAAATCGAGACGGTCTCAGCCACCGCACCAATGTTCTGGACGACGTTTTCGGCTTTGCGTTCCATTTGAATTCCTCCCATATGTCTGGCATGATGGAAGTAAACCGGGAAGATTGCTTCCACCATACATATTATAGCGTGTGCCGGTGGAATTATCAACATGAGATTGTGCCCTTTCCCGGAGGTCAAAATGCATTTTTTTCGTTCCATTTGATTGCTTTCGGCACAAATTGGTTGATTCTTTTCCCAAGTGGCCTTACAATATAGACATCTTTTTAGGAAGGATGATGGATTATGAAACACATGCGTTTCAAGCGGATTCTGGCTCTGTCGCTGGCTTTGTGCCTGCTGCTGTGCTCTGTTGTTTTTGCGGCTGATGGCGCTCCCATGGGCGAGCCTCCCGGAGGCTTTGGCGGCGATGCGCCTCCACCTCCGCCCCCCGGCGGCGGTTCCATGACGTTCTACACGGAAAATGCAGCCACTGACCTGGAATCCGGTGCGTATGAAGATGTGGTCTACCCCGATGCGACCGGTGAAAAGGAGGTTGCTGTCCGTGTGGGTCCCGGCGTTTCCGCAACCCTCAATAACGCGACCATTACCAAATCGGCTGGCGATATGTCCGGCGATGACGGCAGCTTTTATGGCGTCAACTCCGGTGTGCTGGCCTATTCTGAGGACGCCGCCACGCCCGCAGAGCTGACCATGATTGGCGGCTCCGTGGAGACCTCCGCCAACGGCGGCAACGGCATTTTTGCCTACGGCTCCTCCACCATTACCCTGAATGATGTGAATGTCACCACCACCGGCGCAGGCGGCTCCGGCGGTATTATGGTGGCAGGCGGCGGTACTCTGTACGCCAACAACTGCAATGTCTGGACTGAGGGCGGCTCCTCCGCGGCCATCCGTTCTGACCGTGGCTCCGGTCTGATGGTCATTGACGGCGGCACTTATGTTGCCAACGGCTCTCTGGGCACCGGTTCTCCCGCGGTTTACTGTGTGGCAGATATCACCGTTTCCAATGCCACCATGCAGGCAAACAATGCCCAGGCCATCTGCTTTGAAGGTCGGAACCCCTTCCATATGTACAACTGCTATCTGGAGGGCAATTACACTGCCTCTGATGACGACGAGAACTGCAATGTTATGGTCTATCAGTCCATGTCCGGTGACTCTGAGGAGGGCACAACCTTCTGTACCATGGTAGGCGGCGTTCTGAAGGCAAACAATGTCTCTGAAAACGGCAATGCAAAGATGTTCTATACCACCAACACCTACAGCTACATCAGCCTTTGTGATGTGGAAATGGTGTATTCTGAGGGCATGGATACCTTCCTGCTCTGCGCCTGCAACACCAACCAGCGCGGCTGGGGTACGGCTGGGGCAAACGGCTCTGAGTGCGTTATGTACACGGTGGATCAGGAAATGGACGGCAACATCATCTATGACACCTGGAGCTATCTGGGATTGTTTATGACTGCCGAATCCGATCTGGAGGGTGCAATTCTCTGCCGTGAGGACAACGGCGACCGTGGCTGCGACCTGTACATGGACGCAACCTCTGAGTGGACCGTTACCGGCGACAGTATCGTCCGTGACTTCTACAATGGCGGCGCTGAGATTGAGGACGATCAGGACAAGATCGTTTCCATTGTGGGCGCCGACGGCACTGAGTATGTGAAGGGCGACAGCCAGTACACCATTACTGTAACCGGCACCTATGCCGAAGAGGATCACACAGCCTATGAGTATGTTCCCGGTGTTGGCACCGTGGGCGATGGTGAGTATACCTTTGACACCAACGTGGAGGATTATGTAAATCTGGACTATGTGCCCACCTCTCCCGACGGCACTGTTTATGAGGATTCCAGATGGCATGATGACGACGACGCACCTGCCTCCGGAGAACTCGGTGGTTCCGTGGACGTTCCCGAAAAGGCAGAGGAGTCCGGCGAGCTCAGCGGTGCTGTAGATATCCCTGAAAAGGCAGAAGAGTCCGGCGAGCTCAGCGGCTCCGTGGACATTCCTGAAAAGGCAGAGGAGTCCGGCGAAATCAGCGGCTCCGTGGACACTCCGGAGAAAGCAGAATCGGATGCGGAGACCAGCAATATGGTTCCCATCATTGTCGTAGTCCTGGTGCTGCTCGTGGTGGTAATCGCTGTTGTAATCATCGTGAAAAAGAAGAAAAAGTAATCGGACAGGAATCCAGTCATAATGATATCCCCCTGAATCAGACCAAGGAAAAGTCTGATTCAGGGGGGTTTTTTGGCTTATTTCAGGTTCATATATCTGACCATGAATGCAGCGGCCTGCTCACGGGTGGCAAGCCCCTTGGGCTGAAGGGTGTTGTCCTCGTAGCCGCTGAGGAGTCCGGTGGATATGCCCCAAATCATGGCATTGGTGGCATAGCCGGAAACGCTGGAGGCATCCGTGTAGCCGCTGAGAGAGCCGCTGACACTGCCGGGCTTTTTCATGCGGTACAGGATACTGACCAGATCCTGCCGGGTGATGGGATCGTTGGGGGAAAAGGTGGTTTCCGAAGTGCCGGATACGATTCCCTGCTGATAGGCCCAGGTGATGGCGGGCTTGTAGTAGTCCATGGTTAAATCTGTGAAGGGACAGGTGCCGGTTACGGCAGGGGAACCGCTCATGCGGTAGAGCATGCTGACCAGCTGTCCCCGGGTGGTGGTGGCGGTGGGGGAAAACTGGGTTTCCGTAATGCCGAAAATCAGACCCTTTTCCCAGGCGGTCAGAATGCTGTTGTAGCTCCATCGACTGGGGCTGACATCCAGGAAGGGCATTGCGCTGATGTTTTCAAACCAGAAATCGATGTCGGCGCTCCCTTTGATTCCGTCAACTTCACCGTTGCTGTCGCACTGCCAGAATTCATAGGAGCCGGTGTAGGTGGGGCTGCTGCGGTACTGGGCCAGCCACAGGGAGCCTTTCAGGGAACCGGGATTCAGGTGCTTGTCCAGCATGAATTTATTCGCATAGGTCATGCCCCGATAGCCGGCTGACGTTACAGTTTTAATGAAAGCATTGCATACGTCGGTGGCCTGTGCCTTGGTGAGCTTTGCGTTGTAAAGTCTGCCGGTATAACCACCAGAGGACTCGGCAAATTCAAAATCGATGACCAGTGGAAGCTGAACGTTGTAGCCTTTGATCCGGTCAAGGATAAACCGGGCCTCTTCGGCGGCTTCGGCGGGCGTAATGGCCTGAGAATAGATGTACACGCCCACCCGGAGTCCGGCGGCAAGGGCTTTCTGCATATACTCATCAAAACGGGGGTCCTGTACCAGCTGCCCGGAGCCGTAGCCACGATAGCCAACCCGGATAATGGCAAAGTCGATTCCGTCGGCACGGACTGCCTTCCAGTCGATGGTGTTCTGGTAATAGGATACATCCACGCCCTTGCGGAGCGCTTCGCTGGGGGCAAGGGGTCTGGGGGAGAAATCCGAGAAGGTGCTCTGAAGGCTGACCTCTTCCTGTGAGGCCATATTTCTGTAGTATTCCGGGTCGTCAAAGGGAGCGGTTTCCTCAAAGGAGAGCTCGGGGTCCGGTAGGTTTTCGGCGCTGTCGGCAGCAAATACCGTAGTACCGACAAGCTGTAGAAGGAGCACAAGAACCAGAAGCAGAGGTAGATGTCGTTTTAACATGATCGATCCTTTCTTCGCACATAAAAGATTACAATTTGTCACTTCTTCCATTATAGCATAGGCGACAGCGGTTATGCAAGGTCAAATAATGGATGCGGTCATTCGTTTTGAACGGAAAGATATTGGGAGACCCTTTCCTGAATCCGGGTGGAGACCGTTTCCGGGGATTCGCTTCCGTTCAGGAAGCCTTCGGCAAGCTCTGTCACGATGTTCATAATCCCATCGTCCCGGAGACCGGAGGGGACTGCACTGCTGCAACGTGCCAAAAAATCCTCGGCCTGCTCCGGTGTAATGGGCTCCAGGATGTATTCGGTGATACCTGACCAGTAGGAAGCCTCCCGGCGCACCGCCGGGTCATCCGTGCTGTTTCCCATGGCGTCACTGAGGACATCTTCCAGAGCAGACAAGGACACGGGAAGCTGCTTTTCTCCGGTGCTTTCTGCAAGCAGGCTTCGGATAAAGCTCCAGGCCACATCCGGATGGGTGCTTTCGGAGCTGACGGCATAGGCTGTATCCACGGAAATCCCCAGCTGACCACCGGCGTTTGGAAAGCCTATGGGCGTAATTCCATCGGTGTTGAAAATGCTGTAGAAGGTGCGGATGCTCTGGTAATCGGTGATGGAGGCGGGAGCCAGCAGAAGCAGCTGTCCGTCGGAAAGCAGCTGAATCTCATCGGAGGGCATGCTGTCCTCTGCCATGAGGGCTGCACCATCGGCGGGAAGGGCGGCCGCAATTTCCAACAGACTGCGGAAATCATCGGAATCAAAGTCACAGGAGCCGTGTCCGTAGTCCACAAAACCGGGAAGCATGCCGGGCAGCATCATTTGCAGGAATTCCATACTGCTGCAATGCTGCATCACCGGTGTGTCACGAAGCTCGGAGACAATTTTGGCCATTTCTGATATGGTCCATGAGCGCTTCCCCTCTGTCAGAGCCGTGCTGGCACAGAGAACCTCCAGCGTGAAGCCCAGAGGCATGGCGTAAAGGGCATCCCCTCTGCTGAAATTTTGCAGCGGCGCAGAGAGCAGATCCTCTCTGGCGATGGAATCATCCGCCTGTATCAGCGGCCATAGATCCGCAAGGGCGCCTGCGGCAATCAGCCTTTCGGCAGCCTCTCCATCGGGAATCGCAAACAGATCAGGGCTGTTTCCCGCAAGCACGTCGCCCAGCAGACGCTGAGCACCCAGACTGGAGTCCGTATCGGTGTTGTAATTCCCATAGTTCAGAAAAATGATGCGGTATTGGTCGTTGCTGCGGTTGAAGAAGATGATCTGATCCCGGGTGCGGTTATCCAGAGCTACGGACCCGAAGGTCAGGACCTCACGTTTGGGCATATGCTCTCCTGAAACTCTGGTCAGAGTGCTGATTTCAAAGGCGGATGCCTGAGAACTGCCAGACGGGCGTATCTGGGGAACGAAAAGCTCGTTGTCCTGCCCGGAAATGATGCACTGGATGTAGTTTGGGTTCACATCACAGTCCACCCAGGTGGTGATAAGCGTCAGAGTACCGGTTTCGGATTCCAGCTGATAGAGCCCCTCCTCCGTGTATATCAACAGATTTCCGTCTGGATCGGAGAAGAGTTCGGCGTCTGCAAGCTGCAAGCCGCCAAGCTCCAGAGGATCAGAAATGCTGCTGTCCGCAAGAATGGCCAGCTCTGTGGTTTTGCGCTCTGTGTCAAAGTACAGCACATAGACGGTTCCGTCTGGGCCGGTCATCAGAGACAAAATGGTTTTGCTGCCCCCATCCATGGTGGCCAGCAGGGAACCCTCCGGGCTGAAACGAAGAATGGCAGTGTCGCCGGAAACCAGCAGGGAGCCATCCTGCTCCATATGCAGGGCCTGCGGAGAAAACCGGGGAAGGGACGAAGTGAAGTCATTCAGCCGGATCATGTCCAGCTGATTTCCCTGCATATCGCAGCGAAGGAGACTGTAGTCTGTTGGTTCGGAAGTGGAATCTGCCGGAGAGCCGGAGCTGACAAGGCTCCAGTAGCTCTGGCCGTCCGGGGAGATGGCAGCAGACATGACATAGGAACCGGCTGCGCCGGAGACCTCCGGAAGAGGAATGGTTTCCATTTGGCTGCTTTCCGGAGAAAAACGGAGCAGAATGGGCTTTCGATCGCCGGCGGTTTCGCCAAACAGGAACAGCTGTCCGCCGCGGAATTCCCCTCCGGTAATTCCGGACAGCTTCAAATCGGACAGAAAGGGTGTGTTGATATATCCATAGTCCGCCTCGCCAAAGGGGGAGTCCGGGAGCGTCTCACCAAAATCGGCTGCGGAATCGATCTGCTCCGGAGGGGAAAAGCCGGAGGAAGCCTGATCCTTCCCGCAGGCGGCGAGATTCAGAAGCATGGCGCCTGCCAACAGCAGGGGCAAAGCTGGTGTTCGGTGTAATTTCATAGGGCAACTCTTTCCGGGGACTGGATTTCCCCTGAGGAACTGGTTTGTTTGAAAAAACGGAAAATCTGTCAGGAATACCAAATGGATTTCTGCCGCTTTTCCCGAATGGTTTGAATCAGTTGACCGGCTTTCTCAAAAAGCATCAGGACACAGCGCATGATCTGGAAGGAGACAAGGATCAGCACCAGCAGCACAAGCCCGGTTTCCATGGTGGGAACGGTAAAGTCAAAAATGTCTCTGAGGGGTACAAAGCAGACGATCAGTGCCAGAGCGGTCAGCGCAATCAGAAGGGCGCGTTTCCAGTCCACCGGCTCTGCGGCCTGATACAGCACCCGCAGGCCAATCACAGCCATGACCACGGTGCTCATGGTATAGAGCTGCTCCTGAGGAAATTGGAAAACGGCGAAAAATCCCTCGATCAGCAGGATCAGCGTCACATCGGTGAGGCCGCCCGGCAGCGCCTTCAGGAGAACGTTGGTGATAAATTTGCCCTTGATTCGGTCGTGGTTTGGCTCCAGAGCCAGGAAGAAGGCGGGAATGCCGATGGTGAGACCGGAAATCACCGACAGGTGCAGGGGAAGCAGGGGGTAAGGCATATCCACAAACAGAGAGATCACCGTAATCAGGAAGGAGAAAATGTTTTTCACAAAAAATAGGGCCGCGGCACGCTGGATGTTGTTGATGACCCGGCGGCCCTCGTTTACCACATCGGGCATATGGGAAAAGTCGGAGTCCATCAGCACCAGCTGGGCCACCTGACAGGCGGCCTCGGCGCCGGAGGCCATGGCAATGCCGCAGTCCGCATCCTTCAGGGCCAGAACATCGTTGACGCCGTCGCCGGTCATGGCAACGGTGTGGCCTGCGGCCTGCATGGCACGGATCAGCTTCCGCTTCTGGTCAGGGGTGACACGACCGAAAACCGCATAGTATTCGACGGCCTCCTGAATATCCTCCTCGGTTTTCAGGGTGGTGGCATCCACATAAAGGTCCGCGTCGGCAATGCCAGCCTGACGGGCCACCTCGGATACGGTGGAGGGATTGTCACCGGAGATCACCCGGATGGCAACGCCCTGCCGGGCAAAATACCGGAAGGTCTCCGGAGCCTCGGGGCGGATGCGATTGGTCAGGGGAATCAAAGCCAGCGGTGTGATGGCCTCCTTCATCAGGTTCCCCGGTTCCGGAATGCCGTCGTAGGCCGCCAGCAGCAGGACCCGATAGCCCCGCTGGGACCAGTCCAGCACATGGGGGCCGACTTCATTGTATCTGGCCCCCATGATGAATTCCGGAGCGCCTACCAGATAGCCTCCGTGGCCTTCAAAGATCACGCCGGTCCACTTGGTATCTGAGGAGAAGGGAATTACTTTGGCGGCACGCCACTGGGGATTCATACAGAATTTTTCCGCCATGGCCCGTCCGGTGTCGTTGTCAGGCGGGGAGGCACCGTAGATTTCGGAGAGAATTGTGCAGACTTCCGTGTAGCTTGTGCTGTCGTCCAGCAGCACCGGCTCCGCCGGCTCCATAACGGATTCGGTAATGGTTCCGGTTTTGTCCACGCAGAGCACATCCACCCGGGCAAGATTCTCAATGCAGTTCATGTCCTGAGTCAGAACCTTCTTCTGGGCAAGACGCAGGACGCTGACAGCCAGCGCCACACTGGTCAGAAGATACAGACCCTCGGGAATCATGCCGATCAGGGCGGCGACGGTTGCCCGGACAGAGTCCTGAAGCCCCAGCTCCAGCACCAGATATTCCTTCAGGAACAGACCGATGCCCAGAGGCACCATCAGAATGCCGATGACCCGGATGACCCGGTCCAAAGCCCGCATCATCTCGGAGTTTCCGACTTTCACATCTTTTTTTGCCTCCAGAGTCAGCACAGAGGCGTAGGACTCGGCGCCTACCCGGGTCAACTGGGCCTTGCAGCGGCCGGAAACCACAAAGCTGCCGGAGAGCAGCACATCCCCGGGGCGCTTGCTGATGGCGTCTTCCTCGCCGGTAATCAGGGATTCATTGACCTGAAGGTTGCCAAGGCGAACCACCGCGTCGGCGCAGATCTGGTCGCCGGGAGCAAACTCCACAATGTCGTCCCGGACCAGCTTGTCCGAGGGAATCTGCACCCGCTTTCCATTGCGGATCACGGGGACCTTCCGGGCGTTCATCAGGGTGAGCCGGTCAATGGTGCGCTTGGAGCGAATCTCCTGAAAAATACCAATGGCGGTGTTGGCAACGGCTACGCCCAGAAAGAGCATGTCCCCGAAGCTGCCCACCAGCAGGAGACACAGGGCCAGTATGATGAAGATCAGATTAAAGAATGTCAGACAGTTTTCACGGATGATCTGTTTTTCGGTTTTTGTCGGAGACTCCACCGCCACATTTCTGAGACCGCTGACCGTCCGCAGATGGACAGCGTTATCATCCAAACCTACAGCCGGAGAAGGGCTGCAGACAGGCACCTTGGAGCCAAGGGCTTTCTGAATGGAGACAGTACCTGTTTTTTTACGGCTTTTCATGGAAAAATCCTTTCTGGGGTGTAACAATCGAGGGGCGCCGCAGTGCGGCGCCCCTGTTGGAGTGAGATTAAGTGCCAAAGAGGCTGAAGTGCATGTAATCCTTGGTGCCATTCCTCCAGTAAATGCCGCGGGTAAAGCCATAGCGGCTGAAGGCGGTTACAACATCGCCGTCCAGGGGGATGGAATAGGGGTCATTTTCCGGGTCCCAGTGGCTGCCGACGATGGCAGAGCCATCGGGGTAGCAGAAGTAATTGGAATCAGGATTGATGTCAATGGCCAGCCCGGGCATGTGCTCGGAGCCGGGTTCCCAGCGGTAGCAGCCCACCGCGTGAATGGGAAACTTCTCGCTGCCGTTGTAAATCTCCTCAAAAATTGCGGAGACGGTGGCGGCGATGTTCTCATGCACCGTCAGATACCGGGTTACAGTGACCTTATTGGAGCCAACGCCGCTGGAGTAATCCCAGCACTTCACGGCGATCTCCACCATATGGGACTGGGCCTCCACAGCACTCTGATAATACCGGCGGGGGTCGGAGACCACTTCGCCGAAGATTTGCAGGCACTTTTCTTCGTAGCTTTGACCGGCGTATGTATAGGCGGGATTTCTGCGGCTGGTGACCTTTGTACAGCAGCTGTAGCCATTCCAGGTTATGGCGTAAACATTGGCAGTGCCCTCGGTGTGGGCGGTGATCCGTCCGCCCGGCTCCACGGAGATCACATCAGGGTTTGTGGAGAACCATGTGATGGTCTTGTTGGTGGCATCCTCGGGGTATATGGTGGTCACAAGGCTCATGGACTGACCGGGATAGAGGGTTGCCTCCTCCGGTGTCAGCGTAAGGCCTTCCGGATCGATCAGCTCCCGGCCGGTGTAGGGGAGCAGGCAGCCGGACAGGCGTCTGAACACGGCGGCGCATTCGGCGCGGGTGGCGTTGGCTTTGGGGTCAAACAAATAGCTGCCGTCAGAGGCGGGACGGCCCTGAAGAAGGCCCAGCTGGCGCATGGTGTCCACAGCAGCCACTGCATAGGAAGAGATGGCAGCCTGATCTGAGAAAGCATCCACACCTTCCGTATAGCCGATCATTTCGTAGTTATAGATGGAGGCATAGCGCACCAGGAATGCGGCGATCTGCTCTCTGGTAACGGGGGTGTCGGGCGCGAATTTCCCGCCGCCCATGCCGGAGGCAATGCCCATGCGAACAGCCCAGTTGATGTAGGGAGCGTAATAGAGATCGGGATTCACGTCACTGAAAAGATACTCCACATACCAGGTTTTGTAGTTCGCGGGATCAATGCCCGCCATCCGGCCCAGCACTGTCACAAACATTCCGCGGGTCATGGTGCCGTTGGGGGTAAAGGTGGTATCGGTGGTTCCGTAAAACAGGTTCTGCTCCATGACCCAGACAATGGATTCCTCCGCCCAATGGCCGGAGATGTCGGTCATCTCCTCCGGTCCGGCGGCAAGCACATTTGCCGGGAAGGCCAGAAGCATGCCCACAACGAGCAAAATACAAAGAAGGCGCTTCTTCATGTAATATCCTCCAAACTGCAATGCATACAACACACATTATATCATATTTTGCCTGTCTTTACCACTGTTAGATTGTAAAGATTCTTAAAATTTTCCGGAAGAAAAGGTGGAAGGGTTGTCCCTCCGGGAGAAGTGTACTATAATACTCTCGGTAAAGATAAGAGAGGAGCAAAACAGATATGTGGATCATTCTTGCCTGTCTGTCGGCGCTTTTTGCGGGGCTGACGTCCATCCTGGCAAAATGCGGCATCAAAAATACGGATTCTGATGTGGTAACTGCTCTGCGGACCCTGGTGGTACTGGTGTTTTCCTGGATCATGGTGCTGGTGGTAGGCTCTATTGGCGGAATCACCGAGATCAGCGGGAAAAGTCTTGCGTTCCTGCTGCTGTCCGGCGCGGCAACTGGCGCTTCCTGGCTGTGCTATTTTCGGGCCCTTTCCATGGGCGATGTAAATAAGGTGGTTCCCATTGACAAATCCAGCACCATTTTGACGGTGCTCTTTGCCATTGTGATTCTGGGAGAAACGGAGAACCTGATCGTTCGGATCGGAGGCACCATTCTCATCGGCATCGGTACATTTCTGATGATCCAGCGGAAGGACTCCGACGGAGAAAGCTCCGGACCATGGCTGCTGTTTGCGGTTGGATCGGCAGTGTTCGCTGCCCTGACCTCCGTGCTGGCCAAGATCGGCATTGAGGGCGTGGAGTCCAATCTGGCCACTGCCATCCGGACCTGCGTGGTGCTGGTGATGGCATGGGCCATCGTCATTGGCCGGGGAAAGCTCTCCCAGGTGCGGCAGGTGGGGAAACGGGAGCTGATGTTCATCGGCCTTTCCGGCGTTGCCACCGGGGCCTCCTGGCTGTGCTACTACAGCGCCATCTCTCAGGGCATTGTCAGCATAGTGGTGCCCATTGATAAGCTGAGTATTCTGGTTTCCATTGTTTTTTCCCGGATCGTATTCCATGAAAAGCTTTCCCGCCGGGGTCTTGTGGGTCTTGGACTGATTCTGTTTGGCACCCTTGCCATGGCGATTGTTCGCTAAGGTGAATTTCACTTGAAGCGTGGGGGCGGATTTGGTACAATAAGAGCAAAATTTGAGGAAGAGAGATACAACTATGTCTATACTGAAACGTTTTGTCAGCTACTACAGGCCCTATATGGCCTTTTTCCTGATGGATATTTTCTGCGCGGTGGTGCTGTCGGTCATTGACCTGAGCTTTCCCCAGATTCTCCGCTGGCTGCCGGAGGGACTGTTTTCCGGCTCTGCGGAGTCCATTCTGTCGGCACTGAAATGGCTGTTCCCGGCACTGCTGGGGATGTATCTGGTCCGGGCTCTGTGCCAGTTTTTCGTGACCTCCTTCGGACACATTATGGGAACCCGTATGGAGACGGATATGCGGCAGGATCTGTTTAATCAGTATATGCGGATGTCCTTCTCCTATTATGATAAAAACAACACCGGCGAGATGATGTCCCGTCTAGTGACGGACCTGTTTGACATCAGTGAGCTGGCCCATCACGGCCCGGAGAACCTGCTGCTGTGCAGTCTGAAAATCATCGGCAGCTTTGTGCTGCTACTGCGGATCAACGTCCCCATGACCCTGATCCTTCTGGCAGTGACGGGGGTTCTGGTGGTGTTTACCGTACTCCGCCAGACTAAGATGCAGTCCATCTTCACCGAAAACCGGCAGCGGATCGCTGAGGTCAACGCGGGCGTCCAGAACTCTCTGGCCGGTATCCGGGTGGTGAAAACTTTCGCCTGTGAAGCGGGTGAGGAGGAGAACTTCCACACCTCCAATGGGCGTTACCGGAAGTCCAAGGAGAGAAGCTACATGGCCATGGGCATCTTCCATGGAGGCAGCAACTTCATTCAGGGCATGCTGTATGTGGCGATCATTGTTTCCGGAGGCTTCTTCATTGCCCATGGCAGCCTCAGCTACACAGACCTGGCCATCTATGCCCTTTATATCGGCATTTTCATCACCCCCATCGGTCAGCTGATGGACTTTACGGAAATGCTCCAGAAGGGCTATGCGGGCTTCAAGCGGTTCCATGAGATCATGGAGACCCAGCCGGAGATTCAGGAAAAGCCCAACGCCCTGCCTCTGACCAACGTGAAGGGTGATCTGGAATTCCGGGACGTGACCTTCTCCTACAACGAGAAGGAGCAGGTGCTGTCCCACCTGAACATCTCCATTCCCGCCGGGGAGACCTGTGCGCTGGTGGGCCCCTCCGGCGGCGGAAAAACCACCATCTGCTCTCTGCTGCCCCGGTTCTACGAGGTGGATTCCGGCAGCGTGCTGGTGGACGGCCACGACGTCAGGGAGCTGGAGCTGAAATCCCTCCGGGAGGCCATCGGCATTGTCCAGCAGGACGTGTACATTTTTGCCGGTTCCATCCGGGAAAACATCGCCTATGGCAAAAAGGACGCAACCCAGGAGGAGATCGAGACCGCCGCGAAAAATGCCAACATCCATGATTTTATTCTGTCTCTGGATGAGGGCTATGACACCTATGTGGGGGAACGGGGCACCCGTCTCTCCGGCGGTCAGAAGCAGCGGATTGCCATTGCCCGGGTATTTTTGAAAAACCCGCCCATTCTGATTCTGGACGAGGCCACCTCTGCCCTGGACAACGAGTCTGAGAAGCACATTCAGGAGGCGCTGGACCGGCTCAGCGTGGGACGCACCACAGTGGTCATTGCCCACCGGCTTTCCACCATCCGGGGTGCGGAAAAGATCATCGTCATTGATGAGGGCGGCGTTCAGGAGCAGGGCAGCCATCAGGAGCTGATGGAAAAGGGCGGCACCTATGCCCGGTATTTCAATATGCAGTTTGAGGGGCTGGACATCCAGTTGGACCGTTGACAGAAGGAGGATGCAGAAACATGGGAAATCTGACCTTTGTGGGACATACCGTCCGCATTACGGTGGTAAAGGTGGCCTGCTACACCGATCTGGCTGAGAAATACAATCAGGTTCGGCCCGGGGCACCGGAGGGAGCCGTGGAGCCATGCAACTTTTTCAAGGAGGGCATGGTGTTTGAAGTGACCCTGAACCCCTTTGAGAACTGTAAGCCAGAGGGCTTCTGCGACTGGGCTTGGGCGGACATCTGGAAGGACTGCCTGTTGGTGTGCGACCGGGCGGGCTTTGCGCCCAACGATGACATCTCGACACTGAAGCCCCACTTCACCTGCTGCACTGACGGGCTGAGACCTGTCACCTTCATGATCGAGGCCATTGCATAAACCAAAACGGGGCGGCCTCCCTTTTGAGACGGCTGCCTGATCCGAGGATCGTTGTTGACAGGTTTGGTAGAATATGCTATGCTAACTCAAAAAGATAGAGAGGAGAAAGAAATATGAAACATCGTTTCCTTGGCATCCTGCTGACGCTTGTTCTGCTTTGCTGTGCGGTTACAGTGACTGCGTTGGCCGCGGACCCGATCAGCGGCACCTATGGAGATTACACATGGACCTATCAGGATGGCACATTGACCATTTCCGGAACCGGCGAGTCCGGCTATGATATGCCGTGGAGCAGCTATAAGTCCGAGATCAGACAGCTTGTTCTGGAGGAGGGCGTCAAGGGCCTTGGCGCAAAAGCAATGATGGACTGCAAAGCGCTGGAATCGGTTTCTCTTTCGGATTCGGTTCGGTATTTCGGCGACAAATGCTTCTCGGGCTGTGCGAATCTCAAGTCCATTACCCTTCCGGAGAAATTTTCCGGAATCGGCGAAAGCGCGTTTAAGGGTTCGGGTCTGGAATCCATAGATATTCCCGGAACGGTTTCAGCGATCAAGACCTATGCCTTTGCCGACTGCACGTCACTGAAAAGTGTGACATTTCACGAGGGGCTGACGATTATTTGGGAGAGAGCCTTTACCGGCTGTACGGCACTGGAATCAGTTGAGTTTCCTGACAGCCTGAAATATGTTCAGGAGTACATTTTCTGTGGCTGTAGTTCCCTAAAGTCTGTGAAGTATTCCGCAAGTGTAGCTGAGGTCAGTAAGGGCATGTTTTTCGGCTGTACGGCGTTGGAATCTGTTGAAATGCAACAATGCACGTTGATTGGTGAAAGCGCTTTTTCCGGCTGCAAGAGCCTGAAATCCTTTGATATGTCCCAATTGCAAAAGGTGAAAATGGATGCATTCCGGGGATGTAAGAGCCTGGAGGAAGTTGCTTTTTCCGACATGTTGGAAACCATTGATAGTCAAGCATTTGTGAACTGTACCAGCCTGAAATCAATACAGCTTGGCAATGGAGTAAAGAACATCGAATGGGGAGCATTCATGGGTTGCAGTGCCCTGGAGGAGATCGAACTTCCTCCAAGCCTGAACATGCTCAAATCCATGGCATTTGCGGATTGTACTGCACTGAAAACGGTTGTTGTGAGACCAATGCTCCTGATAATCAAGACCGATGCCTTTGGCTACGGCGGCACGCCCGCCCAGAAGCTGGATCAGGAGATCACGTTTTATGGGTATCGGGGCACCACTGCGGACAAATACGCAAGCTCCAACGGCTACGACTTTGTTCAGCTGAATACGGAGGATGATCTTCCTTTTGGGGATGTTGCGGACAGCCAATACTATGCAGTTCCCACATTGTGGGCATACCAGCGTGGAATTGTCAGCGGTATTTCCGCAGATCGTTTTGCGCCGAACGCAAGCTGCACCAGAGCACAGGTTGTGGCATTTCTCTGGCGGATGGCTGGCAGACCAGAGCCAATGACCCAATACACGACGTTTGTGGATGTATCGCCGGACAGCTATTATTACAAAGCGGTGCTTTGGGCCAATGAGAAAGGAATCGCCCGTGGTGTATCCTACGACAAATTTGCGCCTGATCGAATTATCACCCGTCAGGAGCTTATTACATTCCTGTATCGCATGGTGGACGTCCATAGCATGGGTGACAACCCCTTTGTTGATGTAAAGAGGGATTCCTATGGTTACAATCCGATCCTCTGGGCCGTCCATGAAGGCATTGCATACGGAATAGATTCCACCCATTTTGCCCCCAACCAGCAATGCACCAGAGCACAGGTTGTTTCGTTCCTGTATCGCTTCTGCAGGGCAACCAATTATCACATGAGAACACCGTCCTGGACGGAATAATTTGCAATACCGGGCCGCTGCAGCGTCATCTGCAGCGGCCCCTTTTGCAGAAATTCGTTACTCCTTTTTGCAGGAAAGGTTGACGCAGGGAAAATTGTGTCTTATAATATACTTCGGTAAAACCATAAAATCGCCCACCCTGTGGGTAATCTAATATGGAGGTAGATTCCAATGAAAGACATTTATGTTGTTAGCTGCTGCCGTACTGCGGTCGGCAAGTTCCAGGGCTCCCTGTCCAACGTTCCCGCTCCCGTTATGGGCGGCATCGTCATCAAGGAAGCTCTGAAGAGAGCTAACATTGCTCCTGAGAACGTAGATGAGGTTATGTTTGGTAACATCCTCACCGGTGGTCTGGGCCAGAACCCCGCTCGTCAGGCTTGCCTGAACGCCGGCCTGCCCTACTCCGTTCCCGCTTACACTGTGGGCATGGTCTGCGGCTCCGGCATGAAGTCCGTCATCGAGGGCTTCCGCGCCATCGCTGCCGGCGAGGCTGACATCGTTGTTGCCGGTGGTCAGGAGAACATGACCGCAGCTCCCTACTCTGTACCTACCGCTCGTGGCGGCGCCCGTATGTTCAACACCAACATGGTGGACACCATGGTCAACGATGGCCTGTGGGACGCATTCAACGGCTACCACATGGGCACCACCGCTGAGAACATCTGCGACCTGTGGGGCATCACCCGTCAGGATCTGGACGAGTTCGCAGCTTCCTCCCAGGCGAAGGCTGACGCTGCCATCAAGTCCGGCCGTTTCGAGGACGAGATCGTTCCCGTTCCCGTGAAGGTCAAGAAGCAGGTTGTTGACTTCAAGGTTGACGAGTTCCCCCGTCTGTCCACCGTTGAGGCTCTGGGCAAGCTGAAGGGCGCTTTCCCCGTAGGCCCTGAGTCCGCTGCCATTCAGGAGCAGGGCAAGAAGATCGCTGCCGGCGACAAGAACGCTGAGGGCCCCATCACCCTGACCTTCGACGCTACCGAGATCAAGGGACCCGCTGCTGACGCTGGCACCCAGCGTGTTACCGCTGGTAACGCTTCCGGCATCAACGACGGCGCTGCTGCTATCGTTCTGGCTTCCGCTGAGGCTGTTGAGAAGTACGGCCTGAAGCCCATGGCCAAGCTGATCTCCTACGGCCAGGGCGGCGTTGATCCCAAGATCATGGGCACCGGCCCCATCCCCGCTTCCCGTCAGGCTCTGGCAAAGGCTGGCCTGACCATCGACGACATCGACCTGATCGAGGCCAACGAGGCATTCGCTGCTCAGTCCATCGCTGTAGCCCGTGAGCTGCACTTCGACATGAGCAAGGTCAACGTCAACGGCGGCGCAATCTCCATCGGCCATCCTGTTGGCGCTTCCGGCGCTCGTATCATTGTCACCCTGCTCCACGAGATGCAGAAGAGAGAGGACGCCAAGCTTGGCCTGGCTACTCTGTGCATCGGCGGCGGCATGGGCGTTGCTACCATTTTCGAGAAGTGCTAAGCTTCTGATCGAATCTTCTGGGGTGCGGCAAAGCCGCACCCCTTTTTTGGAACGATACCGCAGAGAAGATGAATACTGTCTGTTTGTGCAGAAAAACGGAGGATGTATGGACTTTCCAAAACGAAAACAGATACACCTGAAGGAATTTGATTATGGTCAGAACGGAGCATATTTTGTGACAATTTGTACGTATGGTCGTGCTGCGTTATTCGGAAAAGTCTGCTGTGATGACGTAGGGGCGCACCCATGTGTGCGCCCGTCTGCGCAGGGGGTAATGATTCGGAAATGGATAGAGAAGATCGGTGAGAAATACCCGAAAACGACGATAGATAAATACATTATTATGCCGGATCACGTACATTTTATCATCCGAGTATCATCCGATAATTCGGTATCGCCATTAGCAGAAGTGATTAAGTGGTTTAAAACACAAACAACGAATGAATACATCCGTAATGTGAATACAGGTGTGTTCCCACCATTTGAAAAACATATTTGGCAGCGAAATTATTATGAACATGTAATTCGATGTAAGGATGATTATTGTGAAATATGGAATTACATAGAGAATAACCCTGCAAAATGGGTGCAAAGACATGAATTACTGCGTTAAGGGCGCACACATGGGTGCGCCCCTACATAGGAGAAAACATGATTCAGATAATAGAAGAAAATGAACTGAAAAGTCAAATTGCAAAAGGAATCCTATACCAACTTCCAGAATGGTTTGGAGTTCCCGAAAGCACGAATGAATATGTTGATGGCTGCAAGAGCAGACCTGTGTGGGCAGACATAGATCATAATATATGTCGTGGCTTCATTGCATTGAACCAAACCAGCCCAGTAACAGCAGAAATCTATGTAATGGGAGTTCTGCCAAAGTATCATCGTCAGGGAATTGGAAAAGAGCTTTTGAGTGCATTGCAATGCTATGCGAAAACGAACGGTTATCATTATTTGCAAGTGAAAACATGTAGAAAAGGCGCATGGGAGTCCTACGACAAAACAAACAAATTTTATTGCGCAATGGGATTTGAAGAATTTGAATGTTTCCGGATTATTGGGATGAGAAAAACCCGTGCCAGATTTACATAAAATGCCTCTGACAGGATGAGAAGCAAATGAACCTTAAATATGGGGAAATAACGTAGAAGATTGTTGAAAACTTGGCATAAAAGAGGTGTCCCTATGAAACCAAAAATCATTACGGCCCGGGAGGCGGCGGCCCTGATCCCCTCGGGCAGCCGGGTCATGTTCGGCGGCTTTATTGGCTGCGGCGCTGCCCATGCCATCATCAAGGCTTTGGATGAAACGGATGTGGAAAACATTGAGGGCGTCTTTGACGACGGTTCCATTGTGAATGGCCCCGACGGCTCCCCTTACTACGCCTGGGCCAGACTGATCCACTCCGGAAAAATCAAAAAATACATCGGAACCCATGTGGGCTCCAACCCCGATGCCAGCGAGAGATGGGCCAGGGGGGAGCTGGAGCTGGAGCTGGTGCCCCAGGGGTCTCTGGCGGAGATGATTCGGGCCGGGGGCATGGGCATTCCCGGTATTCTGACCCCCACCGGCATCGGAACTCTGGTGGAGGAAAGCCCCTGGGTGGATCGGAAACTGGAAATCGGCGGGAAGGACTATCTGCTGATGAAGCCCCTGCGGGCGGATTTTGCTCTGATCTCCGGCTACAAGGTGGACAAGCGGGGCAACATCTGGTACAAGGGCACCACCCGGAATTTCAGTCCCCTGATGGCCATGGCGGCGGATACTGTCATTGTGGAAGCGGAACATCTGGTGGAAGTGGGGGAGATCGAGCCGGAGAACGTGGTGACTCCCGGCATTCTGGTGGACTACATCGTCGTTCGGGAGGAGGATTACCATGGATAAGCAGAGAGCCAAGGACATCATTGCCTGCCGCTGCGCCCAGGAGCTGAAAGACGGCTATGTGGTCAATCTGGGAATCGGTATTCCCACCCAATGTGCCCGGTTTTTCCCCGAGGGAATTGATATTGTGCTCCATGCGGAGCTGGGACTGGTGGGGCAGGGGCCTGCGCCCACACCGGAGCAGGCCGACCGGATGCATCTGGTGGATGCCAGCGGCAATGCGGCGACCATGATTCCCGGGGCGGTGATCGTGGATTCCGCCACCAACTTTGGCCTGATTCGGGGCGGACATGTGGATGCCTGCGTACTGGGCGCGCTGGAGGCTGACGCCGAGGGCAGCTTTGGCAACTGGCTGATCCCCGGAAAGAAAATGACCGGCATGGGCGGCGCCATGGACCTGGTGAACGGCGCCAAAACGGTGATCCTTGCCATGATCCACACCCAGGGGGGCAAGTCCAAGATCGTGGAAAAATGCACCCTGCCCCTGACAGGCTGCAGGGTGGTGGATATGATTGTCACAGAGCTGGCGGTGATGGTTGTGACCCCTGAGGGACTGGTGCTCACAGAGTACAACCCTGAATTGGGAGATCGGGACACTGCTGTTCGGATCATCTGCGAAAACACAGACGCGAAGCTGCAAATTTCCGGGGCGCTGAAGCCCATGAAGCTGCCCCCTGTGGAATAAAACAGAAAGGGAGAGAAGAACCATGAGACTGGAAAACAAGATCGCCGTCATCACCGGCGGCAACTCCGGCATTGGAGAGGCAACCGCGAAGCTCTTTGCCAGAGAGGGGGCCACGGTGGTTATTACCGCCCGCCGGGAGGCAGAGCTGAGACGGGTGCAGGATGAGATCACCGCCGAAGGCGGCAAGTGCGTGTACATACCCGGTGATGTGACCGTCACGGAGGATGTGAACAACGTCATGGACAGGACCGTGGAGCTCTTTGGCAGAATCGATATTCTGGTGAACAATGCCGGCATCGGCGATTGCCACAAGCCCACAGCAAAAATGGAGGACGAGTTCTGGGATCAGATTCAGGATGTGGACCTGAAGGGCGTCATGCGCTGCTGCCGGGCTGCTCTGAAGTACATGGTGCCTGCAAACAAGGGCGCTATCGTCAACATTGCATCCATTGGCGGTGTGTACAGCTGTGCCGGTGCGGCTTACTCCGCGGCTAAGGCCGGTGTGCTGAGCCTCACCAAAAACCTTGCGATCCAGTATTATGGCACCGGTATCCGGGTGAACTCCGTTTCTCCCGGCTCCACGGATACGCCCCTGTTCTCCCCGGAAAACTTCAAGGGTGTGGATGAGGAGATGCTGGCCCTGACGGCCAGAACCCATGTGCGCACCATTGACCATATGCTCTCACCCTATGAACAGGCCTATGCAATTCTGTTTCTGGCCAGCGACGAGGCCAGCGGCATCAACGGACAGGACCTGGTGGTGGACTACGGCGGGAGACTCTGATTCAAGGATATATAACGGCGCATACTTCGGAACTGCAAGAAGTATGTGCCGTTTTTACGGGTGTGCGCTGACAATGGACAGTTTTCGGAGAAATGTGCCTGAGGGCGGGAAAACAGTGAAAAGTCGTCAAAATCGCCATAAAAAGAAGTCGAAAAAAAGACGGTTTTGTAAATATTTTCGAAGGAGATGTATTGACACATCCGTACAAGTGTGCTAATATGGCACTGTGGTTAAGATGTATCGAACAAGTGATACGTCCGAACGAAAGTGGTATGCCAGTGCCACTGAGCCACACCTTCATATCTCCTTCTTTTTTGGATGGCGGCGCCAGAACCGCTCATCCGCCACAGCAGCCGGCCCTTGCCAGGGGGCCGTTGCTGGGCAAGTGTGGGAACACTCCTAATCCTTTTTTCAGAATTCCGATGAACGCGGACAGCTTCTGCTGTCCGCGTTCGGTCATTATCCGGTATAAACTAGCAGCGGCGGTACGATGCTTTGTACCGCCGCTGTGAGTCGTTATTCCTGCTTCAGAAGGGGCTGACGCTTTTTCCACAGACCGGAGTAATAGTAAACACCGGCCATGATGGTGGTGACAAATCCCGCCAGGGCGTTGCCCATCCAGTAGCCGCTGAGGCCCCAGAAGCTGCCCAGAAGGATGGTCAGACCGATTCTGGCAACAACACCGTCCATCATGGAGATCACCAGACCCAGCATGGCTGCACCTACGCCATCCACCACCGCATAGGGGGCGGTCATGGTACACATGGACAGCACCCAAAGTACTGCGATCTTCATATACTGGGGCGCGATGGCCAGCACCTCGGGATCATCGCTGAACAGAGAGAAGATTTGTCTGGGGAAGAGCAGATAGAAAATGGCAACGATCACAAAGAAAATCATACAGACAGCGTTGCAGGCCCGATAGCACTGCTTCACCCGATCCATCTTTCTGGCACCAAAGCACTGACCCACCATGGTGGCGCCGGAAACGGAGATGGCGCCGATCACAATGTTTATGACGGAATTGAGCTTGTTGCCAATGCTGTCGGCGGCAGAGGCTGCAACACCGGAGAGATTCACCTGAGAGTTTACATACATCATGGAGCAGGTAATCATCAGACACTGAATGATGTAGGGGATGCCCAGCTTGGAGATGGGCTTCAGATGCCGCATGCTGGGCTTGAAGCTCCGGAGCTTGAAGTCAAAGCCAAAATGCTCCTTGTTCTTCACCAGATAAACCAGAGCGGAAAGAAAAGACACGGCCTGAGAGGCGATGGTAGCCAGTGCGGCGCCGGCTGCACCCATGTGAAGTCCTGCTACGAACAGGAAGTCCAGAAGCAGATTCAGAATGGCTGCCACGCCGATAAAAATCATGGGCAGCTTGCTTTCGCCCATGCCCCGGAGAATGGCGCAGACCGCGTTGTAGCCATAGGTGAAGATGGTGCCCACACAGCAGAC
>JAQXMD010000102.1 GCA_029012465.1 Oscillospiraceae bacterium
CTCTCCGGCCCTGCCAACGATGTGTATATCGTCAAGGGAGACCATGAGTATATGATTCCCGCCGTGTCCGAGTTTCTGGAGGATGTGAACGTGGACGAGGGATATATCAAGGTGAAGCTTTTGGAGGGAATGGCCACCGATGAGAGTTGATGTGCTGACCCTGTTCCCGGATACCATGAACGCCATTTTTGGGGAGAGCATTCTGGGGCGGGCCCAGAAAAAGGGGGTGCTGAGCCTCCATGCCCACCAGATCCGGGACTATACCACCAACCGGCAGAATCAGGTGGACGATTATCCCTACGGCGGGGGACAGGGAGCCATTATGCAGGCGGACCCCCTCTATCGCTGCTGGACAGGGGTTCAGGACGAGATCGGCGGTCATGCCCACACCATTTATATGTCTCCCTGCGGGAAAACCTTTACCGAAGAGGACGCCAAGCGGCTGAGTAAGATGGACAACCTGATTCTGGTCTGCGGCCACTATGAGGGCATTGACCAGCGGTTTATTGACGAGTGCGTGGACGAGGAAATCTCCATTGGGGATTTCGTGCTCACCGGCGGAGAGCTGGCGGCCATGGTGGTGACAGATGCGGTTTGCCGTCTGGTGCCCGGAGTGCTCAGTGAATCTGCCTGCTATGAGGATGAAAGCCACTGGAACGGTCTGCTGGAATACCCCCAGTATTCCCGCCCGGAGGAGTGGCACGGCATGAAGGTGCCGGCAGTGCTGCTGTCCGGCAACCACCAGATGGTGGAACGGTGGCGGAAAAAGCAGTCTGTGTTCCGCACTCGGGAGCGCCGGCCTGATCTGGCGGAAAAAATTGAACTGCCCCACAAAACAAGGGCAGAAAAGAAATTTGTAGCCGAGCTGGAAGCAGAATGGGAGGAATATTGCAATGAACGAAGCCATCAAAACTCTGAAAACATGGATTGAGGAATCCGATAACATTGTATTTTTCGGCGGAGCGGGTGTCTCCACGGAGTCCGGCATCAAGGATTTCCGCAGTGTGGACGGTCTGTACCACATGAAGTTCAAGTATCCCCCGGAGACCATGCTGTCCCATAGCTTTTACAAGTCCCATACGGAGGAATTCTATGATTTCTACCGGAATCAGCTGATGCCCCCCGATGACATTCAGCCCAACACCGCCCATCTCCGGCTGGCAGAGCTGGAACGGGAGGGAAAGCTCCGGGCAGTGGTCACCCAGAATGTGGACGGCCTCCATGAAAAGGCCGGCAGCAAGCGAATTTACAACCTCCACGGCTCCATCTATCGGAACCGCTGTGTCCGCTGTGGCAAACGGTTTGACGGCATAGAGGGTGCCAACGTGATTCGCCATGCCAAGGGTGTGCCCCTCTGCGACTGCGGCGGCATCATCAAGCCGGACGTGGTGCTCTATGAAGAGGGGCTGGATGAGGACTGCATCAACGGGGCGGTGGATGCCATTTCCAAGGCGGATATGCTGATTGTGGGCGGCACCTCTCTGACGGTGTATCCCGCGTCCGGTCTGATCCGCTATTACCGGGGAAAACGTCTTGTGCTCATCAACCGGGATGAAACCCCCTATGACAGCAGCGCCGATCTGGTGATCCGGGAGCCCATCGGTCAGGTGTTTGGGCAGGTATAAACGCTATGGAAGAGAAAAAACTCTCCACCCATATTGTGGGTGCGGCAGGAGTGGTCGTGAATGAAACCGGAAAAGTCCTTCTGGTGAAGAACCGGCGCCGGGGCTGGGAATTTCCCGGCGGCATTGTGGAGCCGGGAGAGAGCATCCCGGAGGCCCTGAGGCGGGAAATCCGGGAGGAAAGCGGCATTGAAGCGGAGCCTGTCCGACTGTTCTGCCTGAGTTCCAATACTTCCTCCCATCCGGGCTATGGAGGGGTGAAAACCGTTCCCACCAAGGTGGTAACAGACTATGTGTGCCGGTATATCAGCGGCGAGCTTCGTGGCTCCGATGAAACCGAAACGGCGGTGTGGGTATCGGAGGAAAAGGCGCTGGAGATGATAAAGCACCCGGCCTATGCTGCCCGGTTTTCCGTGTACCTGAGAAAGTCTGCCCGGCCGGTCTATCTTCAGTATGAATCCCATCCGGAATTCCGGGTGATGGTGGATACGGAAATATGAACGGAAGGCGGGGTTTGTACCGGTAAGGCAAGCATTCCATAAAATGCTTCATTATGAAACGGAAGGAAATGGGTACATCATGATTTCAGAAGCTGCGTGGGCAGATGATTGGCGAAACCGTGGCCAAGAGTGTTTTTTGGCGAATGAACATCTTCAAAGGATGACCTATCAAGCACCATCGGACATATGGACACACGATCATTGCGAATTCTGCTGGGCAACGTTCAGCGAGTATGGGGAGCAGGATTTGCGTGAGGGTTATACCACGGATGACCACTATCATTGGATTTGCGACGACTGCTATAACGACCTCAAAGAACTCTTTCACTGGAGCGTGGATTGAACGGCGACCGTATGTGGTATAGCGGTACATATTCCTCAAATAGCCCTGTTGTCAGATAGAAAATGGAGATATGAAAGCCCGGAGGCGACCGCCTCCGGGCTTAGTGCTATCATTACAGCTTCTTGGTATAGGTGTTGTCGTTGTCCATGGTTGCGTAGGGCTCGGGCCAGGGCACCGTGTTCTGTACGGTCTGGACAACACTCCAGTTGGAGTGCAGGGGGCCGGGATCTTCGCAGTCGGGACGAGTTCTCAGGCCGCCGGGTGCAGGGCCGCCGGGACCACCGGGGCCACCCTTGCCGCCGGGACCACCAGGACCGCCAGGACCACCGGGGCCACCACCGGGGCCACCGGGGCCGCCTGCTCCGCCGCCCTTCATGCGCTCATAGTTCTCCATACCGGGGTTGCCGGCGTCGCAGCCAATGCCCATGTCGGGGCAAACCTGCTCATGGAGGAACAGCCAGCAGCCGTCTTCAAAGATGAAGTCTGCGCCGTAACGCTCCCACAGACCGGAGCAGCGGCGCTTGCCATTTGCGCCCACTGCGCTGGAAATCAGGCCGGGGGTCAGGAAGAAGGCGCGGGAAGTCTTGCCGTCATCGGCAACCTCAACAATATCCGTTGCGAGGGTGTGGAGAGACAGCTCCATCAGGGGGCGGATGTCAAAGCCGCCAATCTCGGGCATGGCCTCATAAGCACCCTGGAAACGCTGGGTAGCCTGTACATCATACAGAGTTACGGAGCCGTTCCATACGGACTTGAAGCCCCGCATACGGCCAAATGCATGGGCCCAGGACACGTCGTCACACTGAGACCAGATCTGGCTCCACTCCTCGGTGGCATTTGCACGGGCGTGGAAATAGGTATGGGTGGCATGTACAAACTCTGCCTCCTGAGTTGCGGCAGCGTTGAAAATTCTCTGGCTTAAAGGAAGATTCTTATTCATTACAGGTTGCCTCCTTTCAGCATGGGATGACCCTCGGGGCCGTAGCTGTTTTCAAGGGTCAGGGAATCATAGGGCTCGGGCATGGGAGGATAGTTGTCCGCCCAGTTGTAGGTGTTGTCGTGGACGTTCATGGGAATGGTGGGGTTGCCGAACTCCAGCTTCATGGGATCGTCCTCGTCCTTGAGATAAGTGTCAGCATCGTATCTGGTGCCGGCGTAGTAGTTCTGATCGTTGGTGCAGACGATGTGATAGATCTTGAACTTGCCGTCCTCCTTGATGAAGTCGGCGCAGATCTTGCAATACATCCACAGACCCTTTGCGGTGCCGTCGGGCTGCAGGTCAGATTCCTGGCCGATGGAGTACCAGATGCCCTTTGCGCTCTGACCGTCGGCAGCAATGCGGACGATGGAGGTGGACATGGGGCACATGTACATGGAGCCGGCGCCCATGAGGCTTTCGTCCTCGGGAATGCCGTTCTTTTCGCAGTAAACCTTCAGCTGAGCCTTGCGCTTTGCGGTGAACTCGTCCACATACCAGCGCTTTACTTCGCTCTTACCGTAGTAGTAGCCGTAGTTGGAGCCATAGGAAGCCTTTGCGGCATGGAGAGGCTCAGAAACCCACAGCTCGTCCAGCTCCTTCTGACGGAGGTCGGCGGCCTGATAGTAGGAGCGGAGGCTCATGAGGTCGCGAACCTCTTCGATGTCCGTGACCATCTGGATCAGGTCGGCATCGTTCTTGCGGGGCAGGGGATACCGCTTGGGAATGTTGTGTTCAAACCAGGCGGGTGCTTTCTTGGAAGACCAATCAATAGCCATTTATCTTACCTCCTTCTCAAACACCGTAGCTGAAGGTATCAGCAAAGGTCTTGTAGGGTACGGGAATTCTGGCGGTCATGTTCTTGCGGCCGGCAGAGTAGTGCTCATAAACCTGAGCGGGATGGTTGGGTTCGGGAATCTTGATCTCGGCCAGCTCTGCGAACTCGGGCAGCTCGGGATAGGGGTTCTCGGGCATACTCCAGTCGATGCCGTTGGGGCAGTGGGTGTCCTCCAGACGGAGCACATGCCACAGCTTCATCTGACCGTCCTCCTTGATGAAGTCGGCGCAGTAATAGCCCCAGGCCCAGTTGGTGATGGGACCCTTGGTGGTGATGTCGGTGATGGAGCCTTCGATCATCCAGACTGCCTTGCCGGTTTGCATGTCGTCAGCAATCTGAATGTAGCAGCTGTTGAGGGGTTCGGCCTTGAAGGGGCCAACGCCGTAGAGCGCTTCATCGGAGAGCTTGCCCAGCTGCTCGGGGAAAATCTTCTGGAGGCACTTGGACTTCTTCATGGTGGCTTCGCAGACAGCGTCGAAGTATTCCTTCACAGCCTCCCGGCCGACGTAGTAGCCATTGTTGAAACCCACGGAGATATCATCGCGGTTTGCGAAAAGCGTATCAACCAGCGTGTTCTCACGGTTGAGCAGGCATGATTCCACATACTTGCCCATGACATTTTTCATCTCGCGGCGGTCTTCAAACCGTTCCGTAAGCTCAAGAGTAGAAAGCATATCATGACTCCTTTCAACGATTATAGCACCATTATATATATAGTATCATCCACAGGCAAATACCCATTGTCTATTGACTATAACCTGAGGTTATAAAAATCCCGGCAGCAGAGGAATCTCTGCTGCCGGAGGTGGGGATTATTGAGGGATTAGCCCTGACCGTTGGTGGGAATCTGCGCGGCAGTGGTGGTGCTGCCGGATTCATCCAGTGTGATGGTCATGGTTTCGGTCTGACCGGTTTCACCCCGGTAAACTTCCATGGAAAGGGTATCGCCGGGTGTGTAGTTCTTCAGAAGCATCTTCAGACTGCTGACGGTCTGGGTCTCCTGTCCGTCCAGAGAGAGGATGATGTCGCCCTCCTTAAGGCCGGCCTTTTCTGCCGCGGAGCCGGGATTGACGCTGGAAACATAGACGCCGGTGGGTAGATTGTAATACTGGGTGACGGTGGAGGAGATGTTCATGCAGGTGATGCCCAGAGAAGCTCTGCCCCGGACATAGCCGTACTCCAGCAGGTCGTTGACAATGTCCATGGCGTCGTTGATGGGAATGCAGAAGCCAATGCCCTCAATGGAGGCGCTGGACATCATGGAGGAGGTGGAGTACTTGGCGGTGGTGATGCCAATGACATTGCCATTCATGTCAAAGATGGGGCCGCCGGAGTTGCCGCTGTTGATGGCGCAGTCGGTCTGGAACATGCTGATGACAGTGGAGTTGCGCTCGTAGATTTCACGATCCAGCGCGGAGACATAGCCTACAGTCAGGGTGTTGGTCAGCTCACCGAGGGGGTTGCCGATGGCGCAGACCTGCTCGCCTACGGTGATGTCATCGGAATTGCCGATGGATACGGTGGGAAGGTCCGTGGCATCGATCTTGATGAGCGCCACATCGTTTTCACTGTCCGCGCCGATGATCTCGGCGGGGTATTTGCTGCCGTCAGTCATGGTGACAGTCAGGGTCTGGGCATTTTCTGTGACGTGGTTATTGGTGAGAATATAGCCATCCTTGGAGATAATCATGCCGCTGCCGGAGGAAGCCGTTGCGGAGATCTGACCGAACACATTGGTGGTGGTGCCTTCGTTGGAGATGGCGACCACGGCGTTTACATAGTTCTCATAAACAGACTGGGGGGTCATCTCTGTGTCGGGGGAATTGGTAGTGACCTCAATGGTTCTGGAGGTGATGGCGCTGCGGTCAGCGGTATCGGTCTGATCGTCGTTGGCACCAAATTCGGTGACACTCTGCTCAGAAGCCTGCGAGTCATCCTGCTCCTGGGTGGTGTTGTCAGAGGAATGCATGACAGCGCCGACAATAAGACCGCCGCCCACTGCGCCGCCGGCCAGTGCAATGACAAGGGCCAGAGCGATCAGTGCGACCTTTCTGCCGGAATACTTCCGCTTGGGGGGCTTCTGCGGGGTAGCGCCGGTATAGACAGGCGGAGCGTTGTAGCTGCCGGGATAAGCACCGTTATATCCGGGGGTATAGCCGGGGCGGCCGGAGGACTGATTCTGTGCCGCACCGGGATAGCTGTATGCGGAATAATCCATATTTCCCGTGGGCTGAGGATCATAGGGCTGCTGGGGCTGCTGGGCAGACTGTCTGGCAGCGCCGGGCGCAGGCTCATGAACCGTCTCCTGAGATTGGGTGGGAACGGTCTGGCTGGTGTAGTGGTATAGTCCGGAAGTTTCCTCCTGCTTGTTTTCGGTGTCGGGGGAATAATCCATCTCGTTATCGTTGTTGATACTCATTTTGTTTCCGCTCCTTTATGTCGGATTTGTTTATGGGGCTATAGTAATGGAAAATTGTGACGAAAGTATGGCCATAGTCCAAACGTTATTTGAACAAAGCCTGAATAGATTATGTCCCTGATCTGCCTGAAAACATACCTGCCTCCAGAAGGGCGGCAAGGCACTGATTGACCTCCTCATCTGTGAACAGGGCGGCGTATTTCCCCTGAATCACAAGGGCCTCCGGGGACCGGTCCAGTCTGCCGAGCTTTTTCAGCGGCTCGAACTGACGGGTCATCTGCCCCCGGGAGAGCATCTGCCTTACGGCGGCAGCGCCGCCCTGCTCCTGCGCGGAACGGAGGAGACGGGATTCAGCAACGCCGGTAAGGGCTTCGGCCTCCTGAATGCTCTGAATCAGGGCCAGAGTAAAATCAGTTTCCAGTTTTGTCACGGTAGTTCCTCATTTCTTTTTTGTGTTTTCTCAGGAAGATCAGCACAGCCAGTCCGGAGATCACCATTGCGGCAAAATAGCCACCGTAGAGGATGACGGAAACATCCTCAATGATATCCTGCATATTGCCAAGGCTGAAAGCGTTCTCAGTGCCCATGCCATAGGCGGCGGTCAGCTCCAGCGCAAGCTGCATCATGTGGGTTTCGGACAGGGGATCGTCGATTCCAACGTGATGGAGGGTGGAGGTGAAATAACCGGATTCGCCCTGGGAAACCAGCCGCAGGTATTGATCCACACCCGCATCCAGATCTCCCTGAGCGGTTTCCCAGATGGAGAAAGCGGCGGCGGCGGAAATGCCATAGCTGATGTAGTAGAAGGGCTGTTCAAACAGGTGGGGGATCTCTGTCCAGTCATAGGCCTCTTCGTCGGGGTCATCTGCATCCTTGTAGCCGTATTCCTTCAGGAGAGACATGTATTTTCGGTTCATCTTCTCTGCGGTAAGGTTGTCCTCGGCGTATGCGTATTGCTCCAGCTCGTCGTAGAGACAGCCGTCAATCATGGAGATCAGCATGTTGTAGACGGTATTAAGCTCCGCCCAGCTGGCCTTTTCCCCCAGCAGGGTTTCATACTGGCTCAGCATCAGAAGCTCAAGCCCCTGAGAGTGCACCTCGGACAGATCAAGGTTCACATCGTACATGCTGCTGGCACAGAAGTAGGCGGTGTAATGGCCAAATTCATGGACTGTGTCGGAAAAATCGGAGATGGTTCCGGTGGGACAGTTGAAAATATAAGGGCTGTTGGTATAGGAGAGCAGGGTGGTGAAGCCGGTGCTGGCCTTTTTATCGGAGGCCTCCATATCATAATACCCATATTCCGTCATATAATCCAGCGCAGGCAGCAGCTCCGGAGAGAGATTTTCAAGTCCTGTACGAAGGGTGGAAAGAACCTCCTCCGAGTCCATGGGCGTCATGGAGTAGTCCTCCGGCATATCGCAGAGGGCGTCATACAGCAGCCCTGCCAGAGGGACGATTTGACTTTTTACAGCTCCATAGAAATCTTCCCGCTCTGTGCTGTAACAGTCCCGGTAATAGCAGTAGCTGTCATAGTAATCGGCAACGCTGTTACATCCGGCCTCCTGGGCGTATTCCTTCCGGATGGAGACAAGCTCCAGATAATCATCCACGACCTTTTCGTTCCGGAGCTTTGTCATGACGTCATACAGGTAGGAATAGTCAACCCAGTTGATGAGCCCCTGGCTATACGCATAGTCCAGATCATAAAACCAGTGGGTTTCCCCCTGATATTCCACGGAAACATCCTCGTTGATCTTGGCATAGTAGGAGTCAATCAGGTTTTGTTCCCGGATAAAGGTCTCGTCCACACCGCCCTCATCACCGTAATCTGCCCAGAGAAATGCGGAAAACACATCGTCATTGGTATCCAGCGCATCGCTACAGGGGCTGAGATACACCGTTTGCAGGGTATCACTGAAGACCTCGGAGGCCTCGTAATACTGATCCGTGGACTGAATATAGGCTTCATTTGCGTCCATATCGGTTACATCCCGGTAGGTGTCCAGATACCGGATGGTGGAGATGGTATCACAGAGAAGGAATGCCTCCCGCAGCTCCGAGAGAGAACCGGAAAGGGTGTCTTTGTTTGCGGAATCAGCAGAGCGGGTTTTGATCTCATCGGCAAGCTCAAGAAAGGCCTGATGGTCATATTCCATTGCCCGAAGCTCCTCGTAGGACACGCTGCCGTGGTCCCGTTCCGGAAGAACGTCACCGGCAAACACCGTGGGCATGGCAGAGCATATCATGACAGCTGTAAGAAACACAGCTAATAACCGCTTTTTCATGGGAAATCGCCTCCTTTTGCACAGTATATCATACTGGAAAACCCATCAAAAGGCAAGAAAAATCCGCCGCCGGGAAAACCTGGCGGCGAATTTCAAATCGGATTAATTTTCTCCTGCATGCGTACCCGCAAGATAGCCGCTGGAAACAGCAAAAGACATATCGTTGAGATACTGCACCTTGATGCGGGCCATGTTCACAAAGCGGCCGGAGCACAGGTCGCCGGTGGCGTACAGACCGGGGATGATGGAGCCGTCCTCAGCCTTCACCTGCATGTTCTCGTTGATCTCCACGCCGCCGAAGGCGCCGTCGGTGCCCAGGGATGCCTTCACTGCGTAGTAGGGAGCCTCGTCCATGGGCTGTAGCCACTCTGCGGGCTTGTAGCAATCCCAGTCCATGCCGGTTTCGGCGGCCTCGTTGTAGGCGGACACGGTAGCGCAAAGCTTGTCAGCGGGGATGCCCAGCTTACCGGCCAGCTCCTCCAGAGAATCGGCCACAAACAGGGTGTCACCACCGTTTTCAAGTGCAGGGGTAATGTCTGCCATAGCCTCCTCCATGGTGTCGGGGAACTTGCTCTGGCCGAAGGGCATCGCCGTCTGGGGCTTGGGATGAATGTCGGGGTTCTCAATGGTGGAACGGAGGGCCTTCTGGTCAAAGATCACATAGACCATGCCCTCGGGCTGCTCCACCTGAACGGAGCCGGAATTGAACACACCCATGCGGAGCTGGGAGCCTTCGCAGACAAAACGCTCGCCGTTCCTGTTCACATAGATGGAATATGCGGAGTTTGCCATGTCGCTCATGACCCGGCTGCGGCACATGGTCATGGGGCCCATCATGCGGATGGTCAGATTTGTGGTGTCCATCCTGGCACCCACAGCGGCAGCCAGACGGAGACCGTCGCCGGTGTACATGCGGTTCATGTGAGGGCTTTCACCCATGTAGGGGATTGCGTCTGCCAGCTTGGGATAGTGCTTTGCAACGAACTCGGGATCACGAATCCAGGCACCGCAGGAGAGAATGACCTTCTTGCAGGAGATCTCCATGTCACCCTCTGCATTGTGGGCCTTTACACCCCGGACAGCGCCGTTTTCCATGAGAATCTCGTCGGTAATGGTCTCGGTGAAAATGGCGCCCCCCATTTCCCGGAGCTTCGCGGCACAGGTCTCCACAAAGATCCGGCCTGAGCCCTTGCCCATGCCGGGACCATGACCGCCGCTCTGGGGGCCCAGAGGACCGTCGGACTCGTCGTCAAATACATACCGGCCCACACGGAACTGGGGAATCTCCTCGGGAGCCAGCTCGCAGAACCAGTCAAAGAACTTGCCGGTGCCCTGAATCACGGATTTTGCCAGCTTCCGGTCCAGCCGCCAGAAGGTCTCGTCCATCCGGTTGCGCATGTACAGGGCGGTGGTGTCGGGGAGGTTTCGCTCCTTCTGCCATTTGCTGCCGAAGGTGCGCATGGTGGAGGCCATGTTCATGCCGCCGCCCAGATTTTTATCCTTTTCCAAAACGATTACGGACTTGCCAAGAGTTGCCGCACGGCAGCCGGCGATCAGGCCGCTTCCGCCGCCGCCAATGACAAGCACATCACATTGCAGTTGCTTCATTCAAAGTCCCTCCAAATTACATAATTGTGAATTCATCATAGCACATTCTGAAGCCATCAACAAATGTCATTTTCCAAACTCACAATATCATTTATCATATTTCCAAAACTCAAAAAGCGCCTTCCCTGCACTGGTTTGCGCAGGGAAGGCACAAAAGGATTTGTTACAGGTTGCTTTCCGTACCGACCCGGCCGCAGATGATGGTCAGATTGCCGTTGCGGGTACGGAGCGCGTCAAGAAATTCCTTGATGGATGCCTCGTTTTTCAGAACGATGGTATAGCGAAGCTCATAAAGGGTGCCCATGTTGGTGGTTTTCACCCGATCCAGCCGATGGCTGACGGTATAGGTATTGAAGAGATCGTCAAACACGCCCTCATAGTCAAGGCTTTCGGGAATGGTGATGCGGAGATCCCGCTGGACGCTCTTATTTTCGCCAATGCCCACAAAGGTCAGCAGCAGGAAGAACAGGGCGATGATTACGAAGAAGATCACTGCCACAAGGATATAGCCCATACCCAGAATGATGCCCAAAGCCACGGAAAGGAATACGGCGGAAATCTGCTGCGCCGTGCCCGCTTCGGAACGGAAACGAACCAGACTAAAGGTTCCGGCCACAGCCACGCCTGCGCCGATGCTGCCGGAGACCATCATGATAATGACCTGAACAATGGCAGGCAGTATGGCAAGCGTCAGGATAAAGCTCTTACTGAACCGGGCCCGGAAGGAAAAACACAGGGCAGTCAGCAGGCCGAGGATCAAAGCGGCTGCGGTGCAGAGGAAAAAGCCTTCTGGGGTAAGTGTACTATCAATCAGGGAATTAAACATGAGCAGGTTCCGTCCCTTCCTTAAAAATTTGCGGGAGAATAAACTGCTTGTAGCAGGTACCAATTTTGGAAAACGAGGTATTGAAAATCTGATTTTCACTGAGGAGATGGGCCAGCCACAGGGGCATGGCACCGGGCACCTTGATCTCCATGAGGGTGATGTCTTCAGGCAGCAGAGGATTGCCGTAGGCGCCAAGACACAGATCTACCTCGTGGGTACGCCAGAGGAGCCGGCTGTCCATGGTGATCCGGAGATCGCTGTTTTCAATGCCTGCCATGGCTATGCGGTCATAGGACAGGAAAACCTTGGGCTTGGGGTGGTGCATATCCAGAAAATGCCCGATCTCGCTGGTAATCTGAGGATCGGAATGGGGGGGAGCGGGGCCGCCGGAGAGAAACACATAGGCCTCCGACACAGGAATGGCAATGCGGCGTTTATAGACCACATGGTCGTATTTCTTTTTCAGCTCCAGAAATACCTGGCCGGTTTCCAGGTTCGGGACGCCGTAGGCCCGCAGCCGCAGCTTTTCCTTATAGACAGGCTTTTCAATGGATTCCCGGATGATGTCATATTGATCTGTGTCATAATAGATGTTGCTGATGGTGTGCTTGCCATAGCTGTCCACACGGAAATGCTCCATGAGAACCGGCCAGATGGCTTCACGCTGCTCCGGCGTCAGAAAATACTTGAGCTCATACCGCTGAAAGGATGCGATGATGCCGCCAGCCATGAAACCACCTCCACAAAGAAATCATTGAACGATATGAATTTTACGTTAGAAATATAAAGGAATTGTGAAGATGACTGTAAATATTCTGTTTCCACGCAAAAAACGTGAGAAAAAGTGGTATATAGCGGTCGAATGTTGTGGAATCAAACTTTTCTGCGTTTCGGTTCCGTTGGACATGTGCCTCAGACCTGCGCCACTTTCCCCATGGCGCTGCGGTTGCCTGCCTGAAGGTTGGCCACCTTTTCGCAGTCGCCGGTCATGAAAAATCTGGGAGCAGCGCCATAGAAGCTGAGGGCCTCGTCCCGCTGGGACTTCATGCCGCCGCAGATCACCACGGAATCCGCTTCGATGGTGTGTGCATTTCCGTCCTTGTCCGTATAGGTAACTGTGGATGCAGTGACCTCAGTGGTATTGGCGTTGACGATGGAATGGAAGTTCGGGTATTTCTCCCATGCGGCTTTGATGATCTCATGCTGATCCACGGGATCATAGGTGACAATGGCCATGGTGATGGCATGGAGGTGGGAGGCGTCATGGGCGATCTCAAACTGGCGGGTGAGGACAGTGACCTCATGGCCCTTTTCGCACAGATGCATACCGGTTTCCACGCCGGTTTCGCTGCCGCCCACAATGACTACTCGGTGGCCCAGCTGATCCTCGTTTCCGAAGACATCCAGACAGTTCCGCAGACCCTCCTTCAGCTTGCCAGTTTCATCCTGGGCGAATTTCGGAATGTTCGGCACAGCACCGGTGGCGGCAATGACGGCTTCAAAGCCCTCTGCCTCGATGAGCTGAGGCGTTGCCTTGGTGTTCAGACGAATTTCAACGCCGGCCTTTTTGATTTGTGCCACCAGCCAGTCCTTGTAGTCCCGCAGGGGCCACTTGAAGGACACATAGTCGCTGTGATACAGCTGACCGCCCAGATATCCGGTCTTTTCAAAGAGCGTGACCCTGTGGCCCTTCTCTGCCGCCATCAGTGCGGCACGCATGCCGATGGGACCGCCGCCGATGACAGCCAGCTTTCTGGGCTGGGGATGATCGGGAATGGCCTTCAAAAGCATGGGGTCAATGCCCAGTCTGGGGTTCACGGAGCAGAAGGAGATCCAGGGCGGCGTCATGGTGCCGTGGCACTTGTTGCACCAGATGCAGGGAGTAATGTCCTCGCCACGACCGGAAAGGCACTTCTCCATGTAGTCCTCGTCGGCGAAAATGCCCCGAGCCATGGCAATCAAATCACAGGCGCCGGATTCGATGTAGGCATCCAGCTCCTCCGGGTCCTGAAAACCGCCGTTGACGCCGATGAGCACATTGGCGCCGGTATCCCGGATGGCCTTTGCGTATTCAAAGCAGGTGTGCTGGCCCTTCTGGAACTGAAAGCCTGTGGGATGGTTGGTGGCGGCATCCTTCTCCTTGATGGAGACGATGTCCACCACGTCCTCCAGCTCCTTCACCACGGCAGCCATAAACTCCTTGGAATAGATGTTGTCCATCATGCCGTAGACATAGGCTTCGGTGATGAAGTCCCGGCCAAGACGCTCCTTGATGGCGCCGAACAGCAGTTTGGGCAGCCTTGCGGCATTGGCGGGGGTATCGCAGCCGAATTCGTCGGTGCGGTGATTGTGATTTTTGCCGATGAGCATAGAGATGTTCAGGGAAACGCCATCGTAGCCAAAGGACTGGTAGTTGGCAACATAGTTTACATAATGATCGACCAGCTCCTGCATCCGATCAGCGGGAAGCATCTGCTTCGGCTCCACAGGCTGTCCGGGCAGGAACATGCCTCCCTGACCATCCAGATTGTAGCCCTCGGGCCAGGGCAGACGGAAGGGAATGGTGCTGATGAGAATTTTCGAGCCGTAGAAATGGAGATCGTCGCACATTTTGGAGAAGTAATTGGACACGCTGGGATCGTCCATATCGAAATTCTGCATGCGGACACTGTCTGCCATACCGATGGTACGCTGGGTTGGGTTGGACCAGGGGGACATGACCATATAGGCGCAGCTCTTGGCCATCTGAATCACATAGGCCCGATAGCCGTCAGCAGGGAAGGTTTCGGGTCCCTGAAGCAGATGGAGACTGGCATCCGGAGAGGAAATGCGGTTTTTCAGAGTGATATTTCCCAGGGGCAGGGGAGAGAGCAGGTGACGGTATTTCATAATGTGTACCTCCATTGACAAAATAGATGGGAACTGAAGATGTTATTCTGATTTTACAGGACTGGAAAATCCGTGTCAACGAATTTGCGACAAACCAACCACAACGGGCACATTATGATACCTTGGGAATTTCTGAAGGTTTTGTGATAATTCTGTGGACATTTTCTGAAGGAGCAATTATAATGGTGTGTACTGAGGAGCATTTCCGGAGATATTCCGTAATATTTTCCGAAAGAGCCGAAAGGGGGGAGGAAGCTTGATAAAGAAACTGGGATGGGTTCAGTATCCGGTGGCACTGATTTCAGGTGTGGCCTGTACGGTCCTGATGATCGGTACCAATTCCAAGGTGAGTTTCCTCCTGACGACGGTGCTGTCGGCGATCCTGCTGACGGTTTTGCTGCTGAAGACCTGCTTTCTCGGGGTGCTGCTGGAAAAGCGAACCAGACTGGAATACTTTTTTACGGCGCTCATCTCCCTGACTTCGGTGTACGCGGGAAAATCCACGTTCTATGCCACCTGCGGCGGATGGTGCCTCAAGGTGCTTGGAAGGCTGGGACTGCCGGATATTCTGGCGAGAGTGGCTCCCTGGGCCGTGGCTGCTGCGGCGCTGCCCATGATGTTCCTGTATGTGGGCTGGTTTGTCCATTTTATGTGGGGATTCGGGAAAAAGTTCTGGGCGGATTCCGATTATGTGGATCGGATGTTCCTGTTTGCGGCGGGAATGCTGTTTGCGATGCTGATCGGCTTCACCTATGCCTGTACCCAGGCCTTTTACGGCGCCCGACTCAACGGTTATTGGTATAATTTTGATCTGGTATACTCCGCCGATTCGGGATATCTGGTCCATACAGATGTTTACCGGATGGTCGGCGCATCAGAAAACGATCTGCGGCAGCCCCTTTACGGATTGTTTGCCATGCCCTTCTGCCAGCTGGCGTGGATTGCCTCCAAAATTCTGTTCTTCCTGCCCAACGGCTATGTGATTCTCTCTCAGATCGTACAGATGCTCCTGTATCTCACCGCAGTGGTCATGCTGGGGCGAATAATGAAGCTGGAGGGAATGGTAAAGGCTCTTTATTTTGCGTTCCACTGCGTGACCTATCCGGTGCTCATTTTTGTCCTGACTGCGGAGCAGTATCTGATGGCGGTATTCTACCTGATTATGATGCTGTATCTTGAAAAGGACCCTGTGGGCAAGCGTGTGGGATTCATTGCAGCCACCGGCTCCCTGCTTACCACCGGGGCGCTGTTCCCGGCTGTCACGGGGGACAGGAAGTTTTCAAAGTTTTTCCTGGATTCTCTGAAGCTGTGCCTCTGCTTCTTCGCAGTGGTGATTCTCTGTGGAAAATTGACGGTGTTTCTGGATTTTGGACAGCGGCTGGCAGATTATAAGGTCTACAGCGGAGCCGATGTGGCGCCCCTCAGCAAGCTCATGCAGTTTGTGAACTTTGTGGGGGCCTGTCTTGTGGCACCGGCTTCCCACATCGACTTTGATACCTATTCCCATGTATCCTGGCAGATGCTTCCCGTTACCGACTGGAATCCTCTGGGGATTCTCTTCATCTGCGGGGCGATCCTTGGAGTCCTGTGCAAACCCAGAGAAAGGTTTTCCTGGATATGTGCCGGATGGATGGCGTTTTCCCTGCTGCTTCTGGGTATTGTGGGCTGGGGAACCATTGACAATGGGCTGATGCTCTACACCCTTTATTTTGGCTGGGCCTATACCACAATGGTGTTTCAGCTGGTGGTTCAGATTTTTGACCGGGTTCCCGCGGTGAAGATCTTAGTTCTGGGACTGCTGATTCTGGTGCTAACCCTTGTGAATATCAATGCGCTGAAGGAAGTGATCCTGTTCGGGACAGAGTTCTTTCCTGCAATTGGTGGATGAATATAACCCGTTGGCAAGGTCGGGGGCTTTGCCAACGGGTTTCCTGTCATTTGCTCTGCGCTGTGACGGCGCAGGGCGTTTATTTTGGGCATGTACACATCCGGGTGGAACGGGCGTTCTGTTTTTTTACAATGTGAGGTTGAAAAATGTGTATCAATGTGATATACTGTAGTAAATAAAAATTACGAATTCATTGGCGCTTTTTGCTCGTCCTGAGGAGGGACTGTTATGACACTCGGCGAAAAGATTAAAAACGCCCGGCTTGAACGGCATATGACCCAAAAGGATGTGGTGGGTGATTATATCACCAGAAACATGCTTTCCAAAATCGAAAACGGCAGCGCAACCCCTTCCGTGAAAACGCTGGAATATCTGGCCAGCGCTCTGGGGCTGCCTGCGGGCTACTTTATGTCTGAATCCGGGGGAGACGAGTTTACCCCCGGGGGAATGTCCAGTGCCCGGGCACACTTCCGGGAGGGAGAATATGAGGGCTGTGTTCAGGTGCTGTCCTCCATGGATCTGGAGGGAGGCTACCGGGATGAGGCGCTTCTGCTGCTGGCCCGTTCAAAAATCAGCCTCTCCAAGCAGGCCATGGCTGCGGGCAGAAATGAGGAGGCCATCCGCCTTGCGAAGGAGGCCCTTGCCCACAATGATGATACCATTTACCGTTCCGCGGCGTTTCGGACTGAGGCACTTCTGCTGGTGGCCCGCTGCACCATGGAGCTGGGGGGCGACTTCGATAAGGCCATGGATGATTATCAGGCTGCCTATCAGGATCAGGGCCTGGGAGAATTCTACCGCCTTACCATGGCGGAATACTACATCGATCAGGGAGATCTGGAAAAGGCTCGCAGCGAAATGGACAGCATTGCCCGGTTGTCTGAGGCCACAAAACCTGCCTACCTGATGCTACAGGGACGCATGGAGCTGGAGGATAACCAGTATACCCAGGCCGCAAAGCAGCTGGAAAAGGCGGAGCAGCTGGCCAGAGGAACCGGCAGCAGCTACTTCATGTCCTCTCTGTATGCCATGCTGGAGCAGTGCTATCGGGAGATGGAGGACTTCAAAAAGGCCTACCACTATGCGTCCATGCAGTTGAAAATCAAGGAATAATCAATTCCATCATGGCAAAAAAGTGCTGCCTCACGTGGGTGAGACAGCACTTTTATATCAGTCGAGGATGTACACGATCACATTTCTGCGTCCAAACTGGATGCAGGTGCTCTCGGAGTCAAAGTACAGGTCAATGATGTTGCCCTTGATGGCACCGCCGCAGTCCTCTGCGGTGGCATAGCCGTAGATCCATTGGCCGTCTTCGGATACGATGTACATTCTGGTGCCATAGGGAATCACAGTGGGGTCAACGGCAATGGCACCGTAGCGGGCGTTTGTACCGGTGGCAGTCAGACCGCCGCCGGAATAGGCGGTTGCTTCCATGGTCATGACCTTGGAGTAGGAGAAGGATTCACCGTCGGCAGTTGTGCCCTGATTGCTGCTGGAGGGAGTGTAATACTCCTCATCCTCATCGTCATAGTCTTCGTAGTCATCATAATCGTCGTAATCGTCATATTCCGGCTCAGGCTCCGGCTCGGGTTTGGGTTCCGGCTCAGGCTCCGGTTCGGGTTCCGGCTCCGGCTCCGGCTCGGGTTCCGGCTCGGGTTCCGGCTCGGGTTCCGGCTCATAGATTTCAATGGCGATTTCGGATTCGGTCAGTCTGGGCTTGCCGCCAACCAGAATGACTTCATCCACGGCGGGAGAAATCACAGTGTTGCCAGTGGCAACGGTGTCAGTCAGTATACCGTTTACATAGGTCATGGTGTACTGAATCTCGGCCTTGCCGTTGACGCCTGCGGTTTGGACAACGGTGGTGCCTTCGTCCAGCGTGGGGTCCAGATAGGTTTTACTTTCGTAGGGAATGGCCACGATGGAGGAGGAGGTTTCCGTGGTGGAGCGGCCGATTTTCAGAGACATGCCGTCAAAGGTATCATCGCTGAGGCTCACGGCCTTGCCGTCCATGGTGATGGTGTCACCCTTTTCCAGTGTCAGAGACATGTCGCTGAGAAGCTGACCCACATTGGTGCCGAAGGTATCGGCGGAAAAGCTGGCGCCGCCGAAGTTCACGGTGACATGCTGGCTTCTCCGGATCAAAACCTGAATCTCAGAGCCGGAGCCGGTGGTGGTGATGCTGTCGTGGGTGCCCAGTACAATGCCGGCCTCGGACAGAGCCGCGGAAACATCAGCCGTTTTCGTCTGATAGACGATGGTTTCCTCACCGTCCCGAATGGTATATGTAACACCGGTGATATTTCTGATTCCGAAGTATGCGGTAATCATCATGGCCATAGCCAGCAGCAGGACAATGCTGGCTGTCAGACGTCCTGTGCGCCTTTTGTCGCGGGTCATGGTATGTACCTCCTGAGGTGTGAAATGTAAATAGAAAAATGAGATCATTTTGTAACTATTTGATACCATTATAACACCAAATCGTAATTTGTCAAGTGGAACAGATTTCCGCAATAGAGAAAACAGGGCTGCCTCACATGATCCGGTGAGACAGCCCTTGAAGCTTATTCTGAAAATTACACGTTGAAGAGGAAGTTTACCACATCGCCGTCCTGCATGACGTATTCCTTGCCCTCGGAGCGAACCAGACCCTTTGCGCGGGCGTTGGCAAGGGTGCCCTGCTCCTTGAGGTCCTGATAGGCGATGACCTCGGCACGGATGAAGCCCCGCTCAAAATCGGAGTGGATCTTTCCGGCTGCCTGGGGAGCCTTGGTGCCCTTCCTGATGGTCCATGCACGGCACTCGTCGCTGCCGGCGGTCAGGAAGGAGATGAGGCCCAGCAGAGCATAGGAGCACTTGATCAGCTTGTCAAGCCCCGATTCCTCAATGCCCAGCTCCTCCATAAACATGGCCTTTTCCTCGGGATCGTCCAGCTCGGCAATGTCGGCCTCCAGCTTGGCACATATGGGAAGCACCTGAGCGCCCTCGGAGGCGGCAAGGTCAGCCACCTGATTGAAATATCTGTTCTCGGTGGGGGTTGCGACGCTGTCCTCGTCCAGATTGGCGGCGTAGATCACACGCTTCAGGCTCAGAAGGTCAGAGGTTTGCAGGACAGCCAGTTCATCCTCGGAGCACGCATAGGTGCGGGCGGTTTTGCCTTCGTTCAGATGCTCCAGAAGACCCTCGAAAATCTCAGCCTCGGCCAGATACTTCTTGTCGCCCTTGGCGGCCTTCTTTGCCTTGTCAATGCGGCGCTCCACCATCTCAATATCGGCCATGACCAGCTCCAGATTGATGATGTCAATGTCCCGGAGGGGATCGGTGCTGCCCTCCACATGGGTGATGTTGCTGTCCTCAAAGCAGCGAACCACATGGACAATGGCGTCGGTGGAGCGGATGTTGCTGAGGAACTTGTTCCCGAGACCCTCGCCCTTGGAGGCGCCCTTTACAAGGCCTGCAATGTCGACGAATTCGATAACAGCAGGGGTGAACTTCTTCGGATTGTACATGTCCCGGAGGCCCTCAAGCCGCTCATCGGGGACAGTGACCATGCCCACATTGGGATCAATGGTGCAGAAGGGATAGTTTGCGGCTTCTGCTCCGGCGTTGGTGATTGCGTTAAACAGGGTGCTCTTGCCCACATTGGGAAGGCCGACGATACCTAATTTCATATTTATATACATCTCCTTTATTTTCAGTGTTTTTCGGTGTTTTCTAAAGGCTTCTACGCCCTTTTTACGCCCTTTTTTCATAACTGGCAGGCGTAGCTGCCTCGAATTGCCGGACAGCATTTGCCAGTG
>JAQXMD010000103.1 GCA_029012465.1 Oscillospiraceae bacterium
CCACAGCACGAAGCCGGTCTTGTCGCACAGGTCGTAGAAATACTGGTCGTGCTGGTAGTGGGCCAGACGGATAGTGTTGGCGCCCAGCTCCTTGATCAGGGCGACATCTTCGGCATGATCTTCCTTGGAGATGGCCCAGCCCTTGTTCAGACGGTCCTGGTGACGGGCAACGCCCCGCAGAGGCAGGCTCTTGCCGTTGAGGTAGAAGCCGTTGTCGGGATTGACATGGAAGGAGCGGTAGCCGTAAGTAACGGTGACGGTGTCCAGAACCTCCTCGCCTCTGACGATGGAGGCGACGCACTGGTAGCAGTAGGGATCAGCCAAACCGTTCCACAGGTGGGGCTCCTTCACACCGATGAGAACATGGGCATGCTCCGCAGCGGCGGTTACGCCGGTACCCACCACATTGCCCTCGGCATCCTTCAGCTCCACCTTGATTTCGCAGCCCTCGGCGTTCACAGGGAACAGATCAACCCGGGTGCTGCCCACATTGTGGGGGGTGACAAAGACACCGGAGGTGCCGTCCAGCAGCAGGTCGAAATGGGCTTCGCTGACTTCGATGAAGTTCACGTCGCGGTACAGTCCGCCGTAGAAGGTGAAGTCCGCGTTCTGGGGGTAGATGTCGGAGGGAGCGTTGGAGACGGTGACCGTCAGCTTGTTGCCCTCTTTCTTCATGGCCCTGGTGAGGTCATACCGGAAGGTGGAGAAGCCTCCCTTGTGGGTGCCCAGTTCCCGGCCGTTGCAGTAAACGGTGGCAACATGGTTGGCGCCCTGGAACTCGATGTACTGCTTCTTGCCCTCGGTGGGGTTGGGCAGATCGATGACATAGGTGCCGATGCCGCGCCAGTAGTCATTGCCGCCGTCCTGGCCGTCAAAGGCGTTCCAGGTATGGGGAAGATTAACAGGGGACAGAGTCTCGCCTTCCTTGCCAAAGAGGGCGGATTTCAAAAGTGTGGTAATTCTCATGTTAATAGTGCTCCTTTCTTTGCAAAAACAGTGGGCATCCTTTCGTATTCTCATGATAGCACGGCACAGGGCGATTGTCAATAAATGACACCTAATTTGGTATTTTCACCAATTCTATATGTGAAAAATGTACAAATCTCATTTTGGGTATCCCGGGTGTTCTCCTGAGGGTCCTATCCGCAATGCCATTGGATTCGCATACTTCTCTTTTCAAAAAAGATAACGGGAGGGAAGAAAGACCTGCCAATGGGTGGGATTTTGGTAAGACGGCCACAAAGCTGTCACGGCAAAGCTCAATGCAGTCATACTGCTCCGGCGGTTCTCCAAAGATGCGTACAAAAGCCAGCTCAAACTGATTGCTTTCCAGGAGAGAATAACTTCACTGAAAGAATATACCGCATCATTTATTTTGATAATTCTTTCTAAATCCACTGGTAATTTCAGTTGGATTGGTGTAGAATAGTCTACTGTGTTATTATGTTTTCTCACAGATCCATTATATCACCAAAGGGCTGGTTCTTCCACTGAACCAGCCTTTTTCCTACAAATATCTTGCAGGCTGCACCTTCCGGCACAGCCTGCCTTTTACTGGGGACTGTTTTACAGCCCCTTTATTGATTCACCGGGCAGACCGTATCACCCCATCGCGTCAAGGACCGCGCCAATGTCAGCCTCTATGCAGATCGACTGTGCCTTCAGTTCCCACGGGCAGTCTGCCTGCCCGGCATTGATGCAGGCATAGGTGCTCCCGGGACTGCGCATCGTCATCCGCCAGAAGGGATACTTGATAATACCCGGCGTATTGTAACCGACGCCCAGCTCCAGGAACAGAATTCGCTGATTTCCCCTTGTGCGCAGAAAGCTCTCATAGCGCTGCGCAGCTTCATGCCATCCCTCGTCCTCCACGAAACGGTCATCTGACCGCAGATTCATGGTCAGGGGTTTCCCGCAATGGGGACAGACCGGCAGCAACTCTGAGGGAATGCGCATATCCCGCTGCTGCCCCACCATTTCCAAAATAAGCTGCCGGTTGTCAAAGGTCTCCTGGCAGCAAGGATCGGAGCACTGGAACAGGCCGTAATCTCCCTGGGTGTAGAATAACCGTTTTTTGTCAAAGCCCGCCTTCTGAAAGCAATGGTCAACATTGGTTGTGAGCACAAAATAGTCCTTGTCCTCCACCAGCTTCAAAAGCTTCTG
>JAQXMD010000104.1 GCA_029012465.1 Oscillospiraceae bacterium
AAATAGAGCAGTACACTGGTGCCCTTCTCCCGCTTGAAGATGCGGGACAGATAGGAGGGGCTGATTTTGAAGATACCGGACAGGGCGTCAATGCTGAGATCCGGGTCTGCATAGTGCCGGTCCACATAGTCCGCAACCCGCAGAGCACGGCTGGCGCCCAGATCCGCCTGAGCATGGGAAAAGTAGTCGCACAGCCCCATCGCAACAGAATGAAAGGTTGCAGAAAGCTGCTCTGCGGCGGGTGCGTCCATGATCTTCCGGAAAGCGTCCAGCTCTGCCATAAACTCTGTGTCTCCGTCGGAGGTGATCTCAGCAGTCATCTGATTCACCACCCCCAGAAGGCGGCGTTTTTCCAGCATCAGTGTATTTCTGCTGTCCAGCGCGCCGGAGGCTGCCCGCTGGGACAGAGCCTCCAGCGTGCCCTTCCGGTCGCCCTCCAGCACGCAGCCTATGAGCCGCCGATCCCGCTCAAAGGTGGTGTCCATATTTCGGTAGGTGGCTGCATCCAGCTGGGTATAGGACAGGGCGGTATTGCGGAGATCCTGCATATCGATGATGCCCAGCACCTCCAACACCTCGTAGTAGCAATCATTGAGACCGCCCATTCCTGTTTTCTCCTGACTGACCGCCACGGAAACCGGGTGTAGCGGCGCAATCCGCTCCACCAGCGCCTGACCAAGCTCCAGAGGGGAACCCCCATCCGTCCCATTTCGACACAATACCGCAAAGAATACATCATCCTGAAATAGCTCCCAGGAATCCCAGCCCGGTATGTCCCGGAGGAATTCGGTGGCCAGCCCATGAATGTTCGGCTCCGGCGGCGGGGTCCATTCCCCTACGGCACGGCAGGCGCCGCACAGCCGCAGCCCCAACAGGGCAAACTGCTCTGAGGAAAACGTCAGTCCGAACTCCGACAGGAGCTCCGGCAATCCCTCGACCTCTCTGGCTTTGCCCAACAGCAGCCGATGGAGCAGCGCTTCCCGAACGGTCTGGGTGATAAAAGCATCGTATTTTTCACGGATGTTCATGGCCAGGACACCTCCTGTTTTCTGTGTTGTTTTTGATTATACCGAACAGGGGCAAAAAGCGCAAGAAAATCGGAGGGATTCCCCAAAATGCAGAAGCTTTTATCTGTGGGATGCTGTGTTGATGGAAATGAGAGGCAGACCGCAGAGAAATCCCCCACGGCCTGCAGATTTTTCTCAAATATTTTCGTGACGGTACAGAGGGTATCCACCGGCGGATTCCCGTGGATATCCGCGCCCCGGTGGGAGACAGCAGAATATGTGCCCCCATCCTTGGTCAGGGTCCATTCAATGGGCGCCGGTCCGGCCATGGATGACAGCCATCTTCTCCGGCATATCCGTGTATTTTTCATAGGCCTCCACGGCTTTGGTCTTGGGACAGGGCCCGAAGTTGAAGGTTGGCTGGAGGATGTGGTGGCCTTCCGGGAAACCCAGAGATAATAAACACCGGTGTTTGTGGCATGAACAATTTGTAAATGCCCGCAGAAAATGAAATGAACCGCAAACCGTCCTCTTCCCATCATCCTTGATTCGATAGATAAGATTGATCTTGATTTGCTCAGTCTTATTCTTATCAGTATTAGAGCCCCATTTTGAAACCCGCAGAAGTATCAATATGGGAAGCCAGAAGGTTTTTCCTGACTCCCTCATGCCTCGCTACAGTGCAAGATGCACACCTGCTCTTGGCCGGTTATTATCCAAAACGCTCCCGTTCACAAGCACGCAAAGGCCCGGAAATCCATTTGGGATTCCCGGGCCTTTGTAAAGGGGGAACGGGTCAGTGACCTACGACGGAGGCTCCGCCGTCAATGATAATGGTCTGACCGGTGATTGTAGTTGCTTTAGCATGGATAACTGCCCGATAAAAAAGCCTGCGGAACGAAAACCGCAGGCTTTTTCTGTATCCTTATGACCCGATGATCCGACGCAGGCCCTGAGCCAGTGCGTCAATTTCCTCAAAGGTGTTGTAGAAGGCCGGAGACACCCGGACCGTATAGGGCATTCCCAGCGCAAGATGCAGGGGTTGGGCGCAGTGGTTTCCGGAACGCAGGGCAATACCCAGCTGATCCAGCAGAGCTACGGCGTCAAAGGGCTCCAGCCCCTCCACCGTGAAGGCCACACATCCCTCCCGGGGACTGCTGCCAAATATGCGGACACCGGGAATCTCCTCCAGCAGCGTTTCAGTCCGCCGGAGCAATGCCGCCTCGTGGGCCTGCCAACCCTCCGGAAGATTTTGACGGTATATGATGGCTGCCGCCAGTCCCACCGCACCGGACACATTGGGGGTCCCGGCTTCCAGAGTTGGAAGAAAGGTGGTTTCATTCTCCGTGACCACATCCACCATACCGCCACCGAAGATCATAGGCGGCAGAGGCTCCTTGCAGTACAGCAGCCCTACCCCAAAGGGGCCGCTCAGCTTGTGACCGGAGCACACAAAGTAGTCGCAGTCCAGAGCCTGTAAGTCAATGTCCCGGTGGCAGACGGACTGTGCTCCGTCCACCAACACCCGGATGCCCCGGCTGTGGGCAAGACTGACGATTTCCCGGATGGGTGTCACGGTGCCCAGCACGTTGGAGCAGTGGGTCACCGCCAGCAGGCCAATGTCTCCGGTAAGAAGCTTGTCCAGAGCTGCCAAATCCAGCCCTCCATCCGGCACCATGGGACAGACCCGGAAAGGACGCCCCTGACTGCGGCAAAGCTGCTGCCAAGGAACAAAATTTGAATGATGCTCCAGAACTGTGGTGACGATGCCGCCCTTTTGCCGGGAAAAGGCCATGGCCACCCGGTTGATGCCGTCGGTGGTTCCGGAGGTGAAGGTAATCTGTCCCGGTTCCGCTCCCAGAAACTCCGCACAGACACGCCGTGCCTGCTCATAGGCCTCTGTGCAGCGGCTGCCGAGGCTGTGGATGCCCCGGTGGACGTTTCCCCGGCAGCCTTCGATCTCAGCAACTGCTTCCAGAACAGCCTTGGGCACCTGGGCAGTGGCGGCATTGTCCAGATAGACCAGTGGATGCCCGTGGATCTGCTCCCCCAGAGCAGGAAAGTCTGCCCGGACTGCGTCCACATCGAAGGACTGTTCCTGCTTCGGGCTTGCTGACACCCTTTGCGTTTCCCGGCGGCGGGATGCCTGGGCGCAGATGAAGTTTGTCAGTTCCGTTACCGTAGTGAGGTTTGCAAACTCCTCGGGGGTCATGGTTACATCAAAGACCTCCTGCACGGCCTTCATCAGCAGCACCTTTTTCGTGATGACCGACGAGGCCCCGGAGCAGGAGCGGGAGATCTCTCCCGGGTCGATGCCCATGCGCTTCAGTTCCAGCATGTACCGTAAACTCACGTCCGCCAGATCCAGCAGCCTGTCGCTCCGGCACATCTCCTTTGTCAGCAGAAACCGGTCCCGGATGTAGCCCATGACCAGGGGGTAGACCGTGTCAAAGTCACGATGCTCCAAGGCCCGGTACGCGGTTGCGTACCGGGTCAGATTATCCGATGCGGCCCGGAGTCTTGCCCGAATTTCTTCTCTGGATTCCATCAGGCGGTGATGACGCCCAGCCCCAGGTGGTGGCCCAGAGCGCAGACCTGGTCAAAGCAGTCCCCATAGACCAGAGGCACATGATTGCCCACCTCCAGCTGCTTCTGGAAGAAGTCGTCTCCGTCCTTCACCCGGAAGAACACGCCCTCGGAGCAGGAGTAATCGCCGAAGCCCACGCCGCCGACGATCTCGCCTTTGGCAACGAAGAGCGTTTTGCAGTCCGGGGAGATACGGCACATGGTGATGGTCTGGCCCACATCCCGGTTGAAGTCATAGCGGAGGGTCACGCCGAAGCCGCTGGCAGCAAAGGGCCGGATGGCATAGGGGGCCTTGGGAGCATCCCAGCCCTGCATGTTCCGGCGGGGCACCGCATGCCAGGTCAGGATCACATTGTCCGGGTCGGCCTTGACCACGTCCAGACACTGGTCGTTGATGTCCGTATGGAAGAAGGGAGACAGACCATAGCGGCCCGTGGCGATGGCCTTTGCGTCATGGGTGGTATTGCCCATATAGGCGGGCTTGTCCGCCAGACAGGACAGAATGGCAATGGACAGGCAGGCGGGAATGTCATATTCACAGGCGGAGGGGACACCCATCTCACCCAACAGGGAGTGGGTCAGGCAGAAGGTCATATGCTCCTCATTGAGCCGACGGGTGGCGCAGGCGTCGGGGCAGGGAGCGGAGAAGGCATTGCAGCCGTAGTAGTCCAGCATCTTCCTGACGGTGATATAGAACCGCTCAGAGTTCAGGACCTCCTCCCGGGTCATGTCGCACTCCACAGCATTGCCCATCAGGTCGTCTGCCAGAGCCTCCATCTCTGCCACATCCTCCTCCGTGGGATTCAGGGCAGCCCGGCCGGGCAGGGTGTAGTTCTTGCCGGAGTCGCCAATGTGGGTCTGATCCAGCAGCTCATGAAGGTTCACAAAGGTGAACTGGGTGCCAAGTACATCCGTGACCTGCTCCAGATTCACAAAATTGCCCATGTCGCTGACGGAACGGGCAGTACCGAACCGGGCGGCGCAGAGAACCCGGGTTTGCCGCAGCATTTTTGCCACCCGCAGGACCTCCAGAAAGTCCACGGTTTCCTTCCATGTACGGTAGGCATAGCTCTCCAGACCTCTGGCCCGGGTGGACGCAATCAAAATGGTCTGCATGCACTGGGGGCCGGGAATGGTGATGATGGGCTTTTTGGCTTTCTGGACAAAGTCAATGATCAGATCGCTGAGCCGTCCCATGGGGCCAACCAGATAGATGTCCACATTCTCCCGGCCCTGAAGCATCTGGTCAAGAATGCCCGGGGTCACAAGGAACTCCTCGTTCCGGTCGATCCAGATGGGTTCCGTCACGTGGAAATGGGGACCCGTCAGGTTTTCGGCGATCTCCTCCCGGGCACCCTTGATGAGCTGGGCATTGGCCATATCGTCGAATTCCTTCGTCAGCTCAAAATCCTTGCCCATGCGGCAGGGGCCTTCAAACACATAGTCGTGGTGCAGCGTCACCAGAATGGGACAGATGTTCAGTTTTACGTCTTTTCCAAGATGAATCATGATATATTCCTCCCGCTTCGTTTTCTTTGGATATTTCCATTATAACGGGGTTTCGCGCCCAAGAGAAACAACTGCTGCGGCTATTTACAAATTGTTGTTGTGAATATATAATGATTTTGAGAGAAATCCACATCTTTTCTGTTGTTTATCATAGAGAAACACTGGGAATTCGAAAGGAGTATGACCCATGCTGTACCAGCGTATCCGAACCTTTCTGGAGGTAGCCAACTGCCTGAGCTTTTCTCAGGCGGCCAGTAATCTGTATATCAGCCAGCAGGCAGTGACCAGACAGATCGCCGCTCTGGAGCGGGAATTGGGAGTCAGACTGTTCTACCGCACCACCCGGCAGGTGGCTCTGACCCCTGCCGGCAGCATTCTCCGGAACGACTTCACCCAGATCAACCGGCAGATCGGTGACAGCATCCGCCGGGCCCGGGAACTGGACGCCTCCGGTAAGGCGCTGCTGCGGGTGGGCTTTCTCTCTGCCCTGTCCCGGAAGGACATCATCCTGCCGGTGACAGATTACCTGATTAAAGGCTATCCTGAGCTGGAGCTGGAGATTCAGCTTATGGACTTTATTGCCCTGCGGAACAGCTTGCTGGACAACAAGCTGGATTTCTGCGTGACCACCTCCAACGACTGGGAGCTGTGGCCCGGTGTGCAGACCACAGTTTTGCAGCGGAAACAGTTTCAGGTGGTCTACTCGGCCCGACACCCGCTGGCCCAGCGCAGGGAGATTGCGCTGGAGGATCTTGCCCAGTATACCCAACTGGTTCTCCCCAACGAGAACTTGCTGGAGGGCGTGGAGCAATGGGGCCGAAAAATTCCCTATCGCCGGGCGGTGTTCTGTCCGGACATCAGCACCCTGATGGTACGGCTGGAGCTGGGCGAGGGCTTTGCCCTTTTGACCAAGGTCATCGAAGGCCACGATGCCGCGCACCTGCGCTACTGGGATGTACCCTTTCCGGAGGCCCATGCGGAGATTGTCTGCATCTGCCCAGAAAACGCCCGGGATGCCGTCAAGCGGGTAATTTCCGGAATCCGGGGCAATGAGATCGTGAAAATTTAGAAGTCCCCGGGCTGAAATGATATGATCCCCCTAATCCGATTGATACAACCGATTATAGAAACCGGTTGCTGCAACCGATCAAGGGGTTTGGCGCATTTTCTGAAATCTTTTTTGAAAAACGAGGGGACAGCGATGATGTATACCATGATGCAGGCCTGCCGGGAGACCAATATGACCTATCAGGCGCTGAAATACTACTGCAACGAGGGTCTGGTGCCCAACGTGAAGCGGGACAGCAACAACCGCCGGTTTTTTTGACGAGCGGGACATCAAGTGGATCAAGGACCTGACCTGCCTGAAAAAGTGCGGCATGAGCATTCAGGAGATGAAGGAATATCTGGCCCTGTGCCTTCAGGGACCATCCACCATTCCCCAGCGGAAGGTGCTGCTGGAGAAAAAGCAGGAAGCCCTGCGGGCTTCCATTCAGGAGCTGGAGGACTGCGTCAGCTACATCGACTGGAAGCAGAGCTTCTACGACGAGGTGCTGTCCGGTCAGCGGCCCTATAACAACGCTCGCCGTTTACTGCATGGTAGGCAATGGTGGAGGCGTAGAAATAATGCCCGTAGCTGTGGCTGCCCTCCGTGTAGTAGCGGTTGCAGTATCGTCATCTTTGCGAAGGCTCTCTTCTCAATCACGATGTTGCTTACCTACATTCCGCTTATTGTATCGACGCTTACACAGTTACATCATAGTTCCAACCGCTACCGTCAATGGTGGTCATGGGGAGAGAAACAAGGAAGGGATCGGTGGTGGAGGTTACATTTTCGGGGACGCGGGTTTCAATGACCAGATACAGCCCCTGCTCCAAGTTGGAAGCCCCTGTCTTTCCGTTTCCATCGGTTTCGGGAAGCGCAATGCCATTGTTTTCGCGCATATACTGCTCCAGCGCGGTCTTGGTGACGGTGGAATTGCCGTTCAGGGAAGTTGCCAGAGCGTTAATCAGGGTGTCAGATTCAAAATACCAGACACGGTTCTGGTTGGAATCGTGGTCGGTGCGGTAGGCATCGTTGGTGGTAAGGCCAAGGGCAGACAAAAAGTCGATGGTCTCCTTACTGCCGGTTCTGGTGTTCTCCGTAAAGCCGTAAAGGGGAATGACCTCCTGATGACCATTCTTGGATGCGCCTTTGTAGATCGCCAGCCGTGCCAGCTTTACGAAGCTGAACTCAACACCTTGAAGGGCGTACTTGTTCAGGGCGGAATTTACACTGGAATCATAGATGCCGGTGGAAACATAGCTGCCCACGTCCCATGCACCGTCGCTTTCAGCGGTTGTGGTGTCATATTTGTAGAGGGTCAGGGATGCGGGCTTGCTGGAATCCACAATGGCCTCAGCCTCATTGGCGGCAGAAACACCGGGAATCAGGGTGCTGACCATCAGGGACAGGCCAAGTGCCAGAGCGGCAATGCGCTTGAAATTGAACTTTTTCATATTGAGTTCCTCCAATTAGTATAGTTTTTTGATGAGATGCTTTGCCCGGCGGCAGAGATCACGCCGAGCAGAATATGCGTAGATTGCAATTCCTGCTGTCATGATTAGAAGTGCAATCGGAAAGAACGGGAAATCATCACCGCCTGTCATGGGCAGCACATAGGATTTGCCATTGCGAACAGTAATGGGCAGGGTGTAGAAGTAGGCCGTCTCGCCAACCACCTCATCCGGGGTTCCCGTGACAGTGGATGCATCGGCCTCCACAGGAAGCGTCCCCTCAAACACGGGCTTTCCAAGCAGCTCATACCCATCCGGGGTGGCTATCTCTGTCAGACGATACTTGGTTTCATCGTCTGCATACAGTCCTTCAAAGGTCACGGTGCCAATGGCTCCTGTGGTCAGGCATCCATCCGTTACGCCGGGTGTGGTGGTGTACCCCTTGGTAATCACCCCATCTGACCGGGAGACCACGGGCTTCCAGACGGAGCCATTGTAGTACTCCAGCAGGAAGGTACAGCCGGAAAGGGGATTCCCGTCAGAGTCCTGCTTCAGCACAGAAATACTGCCGGGCCTCCGCTGGTTTTCACAGGTGATGGTGATGGAATCATCATGCTTGCCTACCGTCCATGTACCGGTGTTGTTCTCAGAAAGCTGGTAGCCATGGGGTGCTTTTGTCTCCTCCCATGTGTAGGTGACACCGTAGACGAGGTTTTCAAAGAACACCTTTCCGTCACCGCCGGTGCCGATGGTCTGCTTGCTGCCGTCGCTGCCGGTGAGGGTGAACAGGGCATTGGCAAG
>JAQXMD010000105.1 GCA_029012465.1 Oscillospiraceae bacterium
TGCTGGAATAAACTCAATCGTTGCAACGTCCCGGCTCGTAGGTTCATTCTTTCAAATGAACTGGAACTCTGTGAGGGCTGTGGGCAATGGACAAATGTGATCGTAATAGAGCGGAAATTCCTATACATCCACAAGCTCCGTGCCACATTCTTTCGGGAACACAGGGAGAAGTAAACCTAACGTTCAGGCGCGGCCATCTTTCTGGCCGCGCCTGTGTTTCATGCATCTTCTGTTGTATCTGCTTCCTCTGTTTCCTCCGCTGGTTCCGGATTCTGAATGCCGGCAAGCTTCTCCTCCAGCTCCTCCACTCGTTTCAGGATAATGCCGCCCATAACACAGACAGCAGCCACACCCCCCCCAGAAGGGGTCAATCAGGGCCACCAGATAGGTGATGACCAGTGTGGCGATAATTGCGCCAATTACCATGGAAGTCTCTCCTTTCGTCTGACACGTTTCTCAATGACGGAATGGCTCCCAGGGGATTTACTCTGTTTCATATGCCTCGGCATAGGGAATTCCCAGAAGGCCCTTCCATGTATAGACCTCCACAGGGTCGCCCACCTCCAGAATCTCGTAGGCGATCTCATCTGTTTGCAGCTCCAGTTCCCCGCCGTCGGGCAGCTGCACATTCAGCATATAGCTGTCCGGGGTTTTCGATCCGGTGCTGATATGCTTATCCGTCAGTTCCGCGATCTCCAGCGTGGGTTCGGAGAAGTCAAAGCACCAGTTGACCTGCATCACGGCACCGGGACAGTAGAATACCAATGCCAATGCAACCATCCCCAAAACACTTTTCCAGACCTTCCATTCCTTCGTGCAGAGCATAAAGATCACGAATAGCGCCACAGCCAAAGCTGCCGAAATCACCAGCACACGAATCCAGCCCAGAATGTTAAAATCAAAGAGGCTCCGAAGTACCGGCGCAAATATGGACGCAAGCAGCGGATAGTAAAATGCAACTCTCTTCTCCCCGTTCTTTCGGGATTCACTGAGGGTGATCTCCCCGGGGAACAGTGCTGCAAGCACCAGAACCACGGGCATCACCAGCAGGTTCAGCACCGAGAACAGCATATAGGGCACATTCAGGAACATCCAGGGAACGATGGTTGCAACCAGATAGATGTACATGCCCGTCCGAACCTTTTTCAGAATTCTCTTCCGTTTGGGGTCCGGTTCCGGCAGGATCCCGCTTTCGTCCTTCTTTGGTCTGGAACTGACCTCTCCGGGCACGAGTCCATTCCAAAAATCCATGAACTCCTGTTCCTCTGTCAGGAAAAAGGGCACTAGGGTAATGCTTTTTTTCGTGCTTTTCACCTTGGCGGAGCACCCATACATATTGCCCTCAAGCTCCTTGCAGGTAATACGCTGAATGCTGTCCAGCGGAATTGCAAAGTCCTTGTCCCCCAGAGGTCTCAGGCTGTTCCGGCTGTTCTGGATGGAGTCCAGATCGGGACCTTTCAGCTCACCGCCACAGCGGTAAAACCGCAGCTCTCCGGTTGCCCGGATCACCTGATAGGCCCGGCCGGTGCTGTTCTGAAGGCCAATGATCAGCGGAAAGTCCATAGGCTCATCATAGGTTTCTCCAGCCTCATCCAGTTCCTTTTGGAGCTCTTCCAGCTCTTCCTCCAGTTCCCGCTCCAGTTCCTGCGCCTCTTTTTCGTCTTTTTTCCGGTGGAGAACCATGAAGCCAATCAGTGCAAGCACATACACCACAATATAGTAGCGGTCAAGGGGCTCCGGAAGATAGTCAGCAATATAGGGCATCAGCACCAGAAGCACAAACCCGAAGCCATACAGGATGCCCTCTGCTCCCATGAACATACACATGATGCCGCCCAGAATCAGGCCGCCAAGCAGCCCCAACCAGATCAGTCTCGGAATACCCAGCTCCATGTCAAAAAACAGTACTCCAGCACCCAGTACCAGTAATCCCAGTACCATCAGGCACAGTCCCACCGTTACGCGTTTCCCGAGCTTCCATTCTCTTTCCTGTTTTATCCTCAATTTGTTCACCTTTCTTTCTGTTATATGTAACAAATAATTACCTTTTAAGAAGATTATACTGCTTCTTCCCCGTTAAGTCAAGAAAAACCGACGCAATATTTCCAGATTTTATTGAAATAATAATCTAAATTGAGTTATGGTGATTTTTCTTTACCTTCATCGCCTTCCGTTTCCTTTCTTTCCAATTTCCTTGACAAATCCCCCGAAAACCAGTATGATAGTATCAGCCATACAACTGACGGAAGTGGAAGAACCACATGGAGTATGGCCTTGAAATGCCGACCGTCTGGGCGCTGCCTGGGATGAGTTCGGCTTTTTTGCTGTCTATCCCCGGGTTAATACATTTTTTCGCATAAATCACCCGAAAAAGGAGAACGCTTATGAACATCATTGACATGAACGCCTACCTCCGGGATCACGCCTATCCCGGCCGCGGCATCCTTCTGGGCCGCAGCGCTGACAACAAAAGCGCAGTCATCGCCTACTTCATCATGGGCCGCAGCGCCAACAGCCGCAACCGTGTCTTTACCCCGGTGGCTGAGGACAAGGGCATCCAGACCGAGGCCGCCGATCCCGCAAAGCTGGAGGACCCCAGCCTGATTATCTACCACCCCGTTCGGTATGTGGCCTCCACCGGTGATACCGTTGTCACCAACGGCGACCAGACCGACACCGTCCGGGACGGCATTCTGGAGGGCAAGGCCTTTGCCCAGTCCCTGAGACAGCGGTGCTTTGAGCCCGATCCCCCCAACTACACCCCCAGAATTTCCGGCCTTGTCCATCCGGACGGCAGCTTTGCCCTGTCCATTCTCAAGAGTGCAGATGGCAACCCTGACTGCAACAACCGCTATTTCTACGGCTATGACGCTCCCCTTGCCGGTGAGGGCCGTTTCATCCACACCTATCAGGCCAATGAGAATCCCCTGCCCTCCTTTGAGGGAGAGCCCCGCCGGGTTGCCATTTCCGCCCCCGACGCAAAAGCGCTTGCAAAAGAGCTTTGGGAGAACCTGAATGAGGACAACAAGGTCTCCCTGTTTGTCCGCTATATTGACCTTGACACCGGCAAGACCGATGATGTGATCGTAAACAAATTTGAGAAGGTGTAACACCGGAAAGGATCAGATTATGAACGAACTTGCACTGAAATACGGCTGCAACCCCAACCAGAAGCCCAGCCGCATCTATATGGAGGATGGCACCGAGCTGCCTGTTACCGTGCTCAACGGCCGTCCCGGCTATATCAATTTCATGGATGCCTTCAACAGCTATCAGCTGGTGAAGGAGCTGAAGGCCGCCACGGGTCTCCCCGCCGCAGCCTCCTTTAAGCACGTTTCCCCTGCCGGCGCTGCCGTGGGTCTGCCCCTCAGCGATGTGGAAAAGCAGATTTATTTTGTGGAGCCGGATCAGGAGCTGACCCCCATTGCCTGCGCCTACATCCGGGCCAGAGGCGCTGACCGTCTGTGCTCCTACGGCGACTGGGCGGCTCTCTCCGATGTGTGCGACGCTGCCACCGCCACCTACCTGAAGGCCGAGGTTTCCGATGGCATCATCGCTCCCGGCTACACCGACGAGGCTCTGGAAATCCTCAAAACCAAGAAAAAGGGCGGCTACAACGTTATCCAGATCGACGAGAATTACGTTCCCCAGCCGCTGGAGCGCCGCAGAATCTTCGGCGTCACCTTTGAGCAGGGCCGCAACGATTTGAAAATCGACGAAAGCCAGCTCCAGAACATTGTCTCTGACAACAAGGAGCTGCCCGAAAGCGCAAAAATTGACCTGCTGACTGCCCTCATCACCCTGAAATACACCCAGTCCAACTCCGTCTGCTATGTGAAGAACGGTCAGACCATCGGCGTGGGCGCAGGTCAGCAGAGCCGCATCCACTGCACCCGTCTGGCAGGCAACAAGGCCGACAACTGGCTGCTCCGCCAGCATCCCAAGGTGCTGGGTCTCCAGTTCGTGGACACCATTCGCCGCCCCAACCGGGACAATGCCATTGACGTGTATATCTCCGACGAGTACGAGGACGTGCTGGCCGAGGGCGTCTGGCAGGAGACCTTCAAGGTGAAGCCCGAGGTTCTCACCCTGGAGGAAAAGAAGGCATGGATCGCCCAGCAGACCGGCGTGTCCTGCGGCTCCGATGCGTTCTTCCCCTTCGGTGACAATGTGGAGCGTGCCAGAAAGTCCGGCGTTTCCTATATTGCCGAGCCCGGCGGCTCCATCCGGGACGACAATGTCATCGAGGCCTGCAATAAGTACGGCATGGTGCTGTGCTTCACGGGCAATCGTCTGTTCCATCATTAAGGAGTAAGGGCGCTTATGAACCGCTATGAATGGCTGGACGCCTATCTGCTGTCCAAGCCCGGTGCGGAGAAGGATTTCAAGGCAGAATGGGAATGGTGGCGTTACCGGGTGGGCGGCAAGCTCTTTGCCGCCACCTGTCAGCCCGGCCCCCAGTATCAGGGCTATGACTGCCGGGAGCTGGTAAACCTCAAATGCGACCCCGGCATGTCTGAGCTGCTTCGGGCAGAGTTCCCGGACATCATCCCGGGCTTTTACAGCGATAAGCGTCACTGGATCTCTGTGTTTTTGGACGGCGCAGTGCCGGAGGATGTGCTCCGGGATCTGTGCGACCGGTCATATGCGCTGGTATTCTCAAAGCTCACCAGGAAAATGCAGCGGGAGCTGACCCAGCGGGAAGCCCCTGAATCTCCCTCAAACTGAAAGGAAGTACAATATGAGAGTTTTAGTAGTCGGCTCCGGCGGGCGGGAACACGCCATCTGCTGGGCGCTGAAAAAATCCCCCAAGGTCACGGAGCTTTTCTGTGCCCCCGGCAACGGCGGTATCAGCGAAATCGCCACCTGTGTGGATGTCAAGGCAACCGACATTGACGGCATGGTGGCATGGGCCAGAGAAAACAACATGGATTTCGTCATGGTTGCCCCGGATGATCCCCTTGCCATGGGCATGGTGGACGCCATGGAGGCCGCCGGCATCCGGGCCTTTGGCCCCCGGGCAAACGCCGCCATTGTAGAGGGCAGCAAGGCCTTCTCCAAGGAGCTTATGAAGAAATACGGCATTCCCACCGCCGCCTATGAGATTTTCACCGACATGGAAGCAGCCCTCCGGTATGTGGAGGAGCAGGGTGCTCCCATCGTGGTCAAGTGTGACGGTCTGGCTCTGGGCAAGGGTGTCGTGGTGGCCCAGACTGCGGAAGAGGCCAAAGAGGCTGTCCGCAACATGATGGAGAACAAGGCCTTTGGTGAAGCCGGTGCCAAGGTGGTCATCGAGGAGTGCATGACCGGCCCGGAGGTCACGGTTTTGGCCTTCACCGATGGCAAAACCATCGTGCCCATGCCCTCCTCTCAGGATCACAAGCGGGCCTTCGACAACGATCAGGGCCCCAATACCGGCGGTATGGGTGCCATCTCTCCCTGCCCCAACTACACCTCTGACCATGCAAAGACCTGCATGGAGACCATCTTCCTGCCCACGGTCAACGCTCTGAACGCCGAAGGCCGCACCTTCAAGGGTGTCATCTACTTCGGCATGATGCTGACCCCCAAGGGCCCCAAGGTGGTGGAGTACAACGCCCGCTTCGGCGACCCGGAGTGTCAGGCTGTGCTCTCCCTGCTGGAAACCGATCTCATGGACATTCTGGAGGCCTGTGTGGACGGCACATTGGGCGACCTGAACGTTGCTTGGAAGGATGCTGCCAGCTGCTGTCTGGTGCTGGCCTCCGGCGGCTATCCCGTTGCCTACGAAAAGGGCAAGGAGATCACCGGTCTGGACGCTGTTTCCGATGCTGTGGTATTCCACGCGGGCACCAAAAAGGAAAACGGGAAATTCTACACCAATGGCGGCCGTGTGCTGGGCGTTACCGCTGTGGCTCCTGACCTTCGGGCTGCTGTTGACAAGGCCTACGCCGCCGCGCAGCCCATTTCCTTTGAAAAAATGCACTTCCGCAGCGACATTGGATATCATATCCTTGACGCGCAGTAAAAATTAGTATAAAATGAAGGGTGTGCCTGAGAATGATTCTTCGGCGCACCCTTTGATTTACCGATGTTTGGAGAGAACAATATGGAACGTACACTGATTTCTGAAATTTACGCCGATCCCAAGGCCTTCGACAAGGTTCAGGTCACTGTAGGCGGCTGGATTCGCACCATGCGTGCCCAGAAGGCCTTCGGCTTCATCGAGCTCAACGACGGCAGCTACTTCAAGAGCCTTCAGGTGGTCTTTGAGGCCGACATTCTGGAGAACTATGCCGAGATTTCCAAGCAGAATGTGGGCGCCGCCCTGGTGGTCAGCGGCACACTGGTCTACACTCCCGATGCAAAGCAGCCCTGTGAGCTGAAGGCTTCCGTCATCACTGTGGAAGGCCCCTCCACCCCTGACTACCCCATGCAGAAAAAGCGCCACACCATGGAGTATCTGCGTACCGTGGCCCATCTTCGTCCCCGTACCAACACCTTCTCCGCAGTGTTCCGCGTTCGCTCTGTGGCGGCCTTCGCCATTCACCAGTTCTTCCAGGAGCGGGGCTTTGTCTATGTGCACACCCCCCTGATCACCGCATCCGACTGCGAAGGGGCAGGCGAGATGTTCCGTGTTACCACCCTGGATATGGACAACGTCCCCAAGACCGAGGACGGACAGGTGGACTATTCCCAGGACTTCTTCGGCAAGAGCGCAAACCTCACCGTTTCCGGTCAGCTGAACGCCGAGTCCTTTGCCCAGGCCTTTGGCAATGTCTACACCTTTGGCCCCACCTTCCGGGCTGAGAACTCCAACACCCAGCGTCACGCCGCTGAATTCTGGATGATCGAGCCGGAGATGGCCTTCGCCGATCTCAGCGACTATATGGACACTGCCGAGGCCATGATTAAGTTCGTCATCGCCGAGGTTCTCAAGAAATGCCCCCAGGAGATGGCCTTCTTCAACCAGTTCATGGACAAGGGCCTGCTGGAGCGTCTGGAGCATGTGAGAAACAGCGACTTCGTCCGGGTCAGCTACACCGAGGCTGTGGAGCTGCTGGAGAAATCCGGTGCCAAGTTTGATTACCCCGTGTCCTGGGGCTGCGATCTTCAGACCGAGCACGAGCGTTATCTCACCGAGCAGCTGTTCCAGAAGCCCGTTTTCGTCACCGACTATCCCAAGGATATCAAGGCCTTCTATATGCGCCTCAATGACGACGGCAAGACTGTTGCCGCCGCAGACTGTCTGGTCCCCGGCATTGGCGAGATCATCGGCGGCAGCCAGCGTGAGGAGCGTCTTGAGGTTCTGGAAAACCGCATGAAGGAGCTGGGCCTGAGCCCCGAGGATTACTGGTGGTATCTGGACCTCCGCCGCTACGGCTCCACCCATCACGCAGGCTTCGGTCTGGGCTTTGAGCGTCTGGTCATGTACCTCACGGGCATCAGCAACATCCGGGATGTGATCCCCCATCCCCGCACCGTGGGCAACGCGGATTTCTAATTTTGCATTTTGGGCAGGACTCTTTCCGGGTCCTGCCATTATTTTTCGCCAGTTTCCTCTGTAATGGTTGCTTTTCTTGCAGATTTCAGTTATACTTGCACTGTAATTGATTTAACATCATAAAGTGCTTCGCACGCACTCGAAAGGATGAAACAAGTGAAAGAACTGTACATCGGCAACGCCGCTGTCAGCCGTGGTCTTTACGAGGCCGGATGTCAGGTGATCTCCAGTTATCCCGGCACCCCCTCCACGGAGATCACGGAAGAGGCTGCCAAGTATCCCGAAATCTATGCCGAATGGGCCCCCAACGAAAAGGTCGCCATGGAAACCGCCTTTGGCGCTTCCCTGTCTGGCGTCCGCAGCTGCTGCGCCATGAAGCATGTGGGCCTGAATGTGGCCGCTGACCCCCTGTTTACCATGTCCTACACCGGCGTCAACGCAGGTCTCGTCATCTGTGTGGCCGACGACCCTGGTATGCACTCCTCTCAGAACGAGCAGGATTCCCGGCATCACGCCATCGCCTCCAAGGTTCCCATGCTGGAGCCTTCGGACTCTCAGGAGGCTCTGGAGTTCACCAAGGCCGCTTTTCAGCTGTCCGAGGAATATGACACCCCCGTTCTTCTGCGCATGTGCACCCGCATTGCCCACTCTCAGAGCATCATCGAAACTGGTGCGCGTGAGGTTCCCCAGCGAAAGCCCTATGTGAAGGACGTTGCAAAGTATGTCATGATGCCCGCAAATGCCATCCGCCGTCATCCCATTGTGGAGGAGCGCACCCGGAAGCTCATTGCGCTGGGTGAGGACTGTCCCTTCAACCGGGTGGAAATGGGCGGCATCGAAATCGGCATCATCACCTCCGGCACCTGCTATCAGTATGTGAAGGAGGTTCTGGGGGATTCCGTCAGTGTCCTGAAGCTGGGTCTTGTGAATCCCATGCCCGAGCAGCTGATCCGGGACTTCGCCGCCAAGGTAGACCGTCTGGTGGTGGTGGAGGAGCTGGACGGCATCATTGAGAACCACTGCAAGGCCCTTGGCCTTACGGTGGAGGGCAAGAACCTCTTCTCCCCTCTGGGAGAGTATTCCCAGAAAACCGTGGCAGAGGTGTTCGGCTGCCCCGAAAAGCCCACGCTGTCCATTGAAACACCCATCCCCGCCCGTCCTCCCATGATGTGTGCCGGATGTCCTCACCGGGGCATGTACTACACCCTGGCAAAGAACAAGTGCACCGTCATCGGTGACATTGGCTGCTACACCCTGGGCGCACAGGCTCCCCTTTCCTCCGTGGATACCACCCTCTGCATGGGTGCTTCCGTTTCCGGCCTCCACGGCTTCAACAAGGGCATGGGCGAGGCCACCAAAACCGTCGGTGTCATCGGTGATTCCACCTTCATTCATTCCGGCGTTACGGGCCTCATCAACATCGCCTACAACGGCTCCAATTCCACGGTCATCATTCTGGACAACTCCATCACCGGCATGACCGGCCATCAGCAAAACCCCACCACCGGCTACAACATCAAGGGCGACCCCGCCGGAAAGATCGATCTGGAAAGCCTCTGCCGCTCCATCGGAATAAACCGTGTCCGGGTGGTGGACCCCTACGATTTGAAGCAGTGCGACACCGTTCTGAAGGAAGAGCTGGCCGTTGAGGAGCCCTCCGTTATCATTTCCCGCCGCCCCTGCGTGCTGCTGAAATATGTGAAGGCCAAAAAGCCCCTCCATGTGAACCCCGACACCTGCCGCAGCTGCAAGAAGTGCATGAGCTTCGGCTGTCCCGCCATTGCCATGCACGGGAATAAGGCCGCCATTGACCCCACCCTCTGCGTAGGCTGTGGTGTCTGCACGCAGGTCTGCCCCTTTGGCGCATTTGAGGAGGAGGCTTAATCATGGAAACAAAAAGCATTATGATCGTAGGCGTTGGCGGGCAGGGCAGCTTGCTGGCCAGCAAGCTGCTGGGCCGTCTGCTGGTGGACGAGGGCTATGACGTGAAGGTCTCCGAGGTTCACGGTATGAGCCAGCGGGGCGGCAGTGTCGTCACCTAGGTCCGCTTCGGCGATAAAGTATATTCCCCCATCATCGACACAGGAGAGGCCGACCTCATCGTGTCCTTTGAGAAGATCGAAGCAGCCCGCTGGCTGCCCGATCTGAAGCCCGACGGCGTCATTGTGGTGAACACCCAGCAGATCGACCCCATGCCAGTCATCATCGGCGCTGCCCAGTACCCCACCGGGGTTCTGGAGGAGATGACCGAAGCCGGCGCAAAAATCGACGCTCTGGACGCACTGTCTCTGGCCGAGGAGGCCGGTTCCTCCAAGGCAGCCAACATTGTCCTCATGGGCCGTGTTGCAAAGCATTTTGACATTCCCTATGACAGATGGATCGCTGCCATTGAGAATACCGTGGCTCCCAAATTTGTGGAGTTGAACAAGAAGGCCTTTGCTCTGGGCTATGGTGCATAACCCCATCCAAGATCAACATAAGGAGATGATCCCATTGGCAAACTACTATCAGAAGGAAATTGAAACCGCATCCCGTGAGGAAATCATTGCCATTCAGAACGAAAAGCTCGTAAAAACCGTTAAGCGTGTTTACGAAAACGTTCCCTACTACAAGGCAAAGATGGATGAAAAGGGCGTCACCCCCGAGGACATCAAGTCCATCGACGATCTCCACAAGCTGCCCTTCCTGACCAAGGACGACCTCCGGGAGGCTTATCCCTACGGTCTTCTGGCAACAGACCTCAAGGACTGCGTTCGCATCCAGTCCACCTCCGGCACCACCGGCAAGCGTGTGGTTGCCTTCTACACCCAGAACGACATTGACCTCTGGGAGGATTGCTGCGCCCGTGCCATCGTGGCAGCAGGGGGCACCAATGAGGACGTCTGCCAGGTCTGCTATGGCTACGGCCTGTTCACCGGCGGTCCCGGCCTCAACGGCGGCAGCCACAAGGTTGGCTGTCTGACCCTGCCCATGTCCTCCGGCAACACCGACCGTCAGCTGATGTTCATGACCGATTTGGGCGCTACCATTCTCTGCTGCACCCCCTCCTACGCCGCTTACCTGGCCGAAAGCATCCATGAGCGGGGCCTCCGGGACCAGATCAAGCTAAAGGCCGGTATCTTCGGCGCCGAGGCATGGACCGAGGAAATGCGTCACGATATTGAGGAAAAGCTGGGCATTAAGGCATACGATATCTATGGACTCACGGAAATTTCCGGCCCCGGCGTTTCCTTCGAGTGCTCCGAGCAGACCGGCATGCACATCAACGAGGATCATTTCATTGCGGAGATCATCAACCCCATCACTGGCGAGGTGCTCCCCGAGGGTGAAAAGGGTGAGCTGGTGTTCACCTCTCTGGACAAGGAGGCATTCCCCCTGATCCGCTACCGCACCAAGGACATCTGCGTGCTGTCCCGGAAGAAGTGCTCCTGCGGCCGTACCCATGTGAAGATGTCCAAGCCCATGGGCCGCAGCGATGATATGCTCATTGTCAAGGGTGTCAACGTATTCCCCTCTCAGATCGAGATGGTTCTGCTGAAGAACGGCCTCACCTCCAACTACCAGATCATCGTGGATCGTGAAAAGCACTCCGATACCATCGAGGTTCGGGTGGAGATGACGCCCGAGTTCTTCTCCGACTCCCTGTCCCAGCTCTCCGCCAAGGAGAAGGAGATCGTCTCTGAGCTCAAGAGCGTTCTGGGCATCTATGCAACGGTGAAGATCGTGGAGCCCAAGAGCATTGTCCGCAGCGAGGGCAAGGCTGTCCGTGTCATTGACCGCAGAAATCTCTATCAGAACTGATTGTAACCAAGAAGGAGGTACTCTCATGACCATCAAGCAGGTTTCCGTTTTTGCAGAAAACCGCACCGGCGGCATTCTGGACGTTATCCGCGCACTGGGCGAGGGCGGCGTTGACATCCGCGCTCTAAGCGTTGCCGACACCCAGGGCTTCGGCATTCTCCGTCTGATTGTGGACAACATCGACAAGGCCAAGTCCATGCTCTCTGACTCCGGCACCATCTATTCCATCACCGATGTGGTGGGCGTGAAGGTTCCCGACAGCCCCGGCGGCCTCAGCAGCGTTCTGACACTGCTGGCTGACAATCAGATCAATGTGGAATATCTCTACGCCTTTGTTTCCGTTCCCGGCACCAGCGCCTATGTGGTGCTCCGTGTGGCGGACAACGACGAAGCCATCCGAGTTCTCACCTCCAACGGCATCGAGCTTGTGACCGAGGAGGAAATTACCGCGCTGTAATACCCATAAACAACTTGAGGGCTGCTCCAAATCGGAGCAGCCCTTTTCGTTTATTCAGTTCTTCAGTCCCGCAAATATACCACCGCATCCTCCGGGATCTCCACCAGCTGTGGGCCGTCTTTCATGGCCCAATGGGCTTCTTTCGTCAGTTCCCACCGGAGAAGTGCTTTTCCCTCCCTCAGGGAGATCATGAGAATGTCCGAAAAGGCCCCGTCAATCTCTTCCACTACGGTGTAGGCAACTGTCCGAGGCCCTTCAGCAACAGCTGGGCGAAGCTTTCTGGCCCGGATGCCCAGATGGGTGGGACTGTCCAGATCCGGCTGTGCCGGCAGCTGAAGCCCCCAATCAGGCACCAGCACCACGCCATCCCGGAATTCCGCCGGGGCAACGTTTTTGCAGCCCGTGAGTATTGCAGCGGTGCAGGTTTCCGGGTGCCTGAACACCGTCCACTTGTCGCCCATCACATCAATGGTTCCGTTCTTGTAGACAGCGATTTCATCGCAGATTCGGTATACCTCATCCCGGTCATGGGACACGAACAGCACTGTACCGGGGAACTCCGACAGGGTTCGCAGCAGCTCCCGCTCCAGCTCCCACCGCAGGTAGGAATCCAGCGCGGAAAACGGCTCGTCCAGCATAATGAGCTTCGGTTCCCCGATGAGCATCCGCGCCAGTGCCGCCCGCTGCTTCTGTCCTCCGGAAAGCTGGGAGGGCAGATGCTTTTCCAGTCCCTCCAGATGAAAACGCCGGACAAGCTGGGCTACCCTGCTGTGTTTCTCCCCCTTGGGCAGCTTTTCCCGAAGGCCGCAGGCAATGTTTTCCTCCACAGTCATGTTGGGGAACAGGGCGTAGTTCTGGAACAGCAATCCCACCTGCCGCTGCTGGGGCGGCAGGTCAATTCTTTGATCGGAATCAAACACCGTCACACCGTCAATGACGATTTTTCCGGAATCCGGCCTTTCAATGCCCGCAATGCACCGGAGGGTCAGGCTTTTTCCACAGCCTGAGCCGCCCAACAGGGCCAGAACGGTGTTTTCCGCGGAAAACTGCACGTCCAGGGTGAAGGAACCCAGATTCTTTTTGATATTCACTTCAATGGCCATAGGTTCACCACCGATTCTGTCTGCGGTTTTTGCCGCCGGAGATATAGTTGATCGCCATAATAATCACAAGGGCAATGACCAGCATGATAACCACCCAGACACCGGCTGTGGCGTAGTCCCCATCCTTGATGACATTTGCGATCTTCTGCGAAATGGTTCCGGTTTTTCCCGCAATGTTCCCCGCCAGCATGGAGGTGGCGCCGTACTCTCCCAACGCCCGGGCAAAGGTCAGCACCGTTCCGGAGGCTACCCCGGGACCTGCCACCGGCAGCACCACTTTCCAGAAAATCTTTCGCTCCGGCATGCCCAAAGTTCTTGCCGCATAGATGAGATCAGGATCCACCTGCTCAAAGGCTGCCCGGGCATTCCGGTACATCAGGGGAAAGGCAATCACCGACGCGGCAATGATGCAGCCCAGCCAGGTCTGTACCACCTTGATGCCCATTTCCTCATAGAGGAACGCACCCACAGGCCGCCGCAGAGAAAACAGCAGCAGCAGGAAAAAGCCCGCCACCGTGGGAGCCATGACCATGGGCAGGGTCAGCACACCGTCCACCGCCGCCCGGGCCTTCGGCCCCAGCTTCAAGACCTGTCTGGCAGCCCACAGGCCCAGAAAAAAGCAGATGATCGTGGCCACAATGCCCGTTTTCAGAGAAATCCAGAAGGGGCTCCAGTCAAAGCTGGCTGCAAGGGTAAGGATTTGTTCCATGATTTCATCCCTCTCATACGGGTTTCTACGGTTTTCCTATACTGTATCACAGCATACCTTTCTTACGCAAGGAAAAATGAGGCAGACTGAACGAAGGTTCATCTGCCCCAAAAATCAACTGCCCTCAGCCGTTACTACAAAGCAGTACTGTGCATAGGCTTCCAGACAGAGGTCTGTCTGCAGGAATGCCAGAAAATCAGCGGCGGCAGCCTTTTCCGCATCATCCGCCTCGGCGTTTTCCACCAGGCAGACAGGATAGGTGATGACTCCGGTAAGGGTACCGTCATCCTGTGCAAGGATGGTCAGATCATTCTGATGATTGTAGTAGTCGGAATAGTAGATGGTTGCGATCTCCACGCTGCCTTCCACAGCCTTGGCCGCAGCAACCTCCACATCATCGGCCTCGTCAATCTCCATGCCGCCCAGAGCCGCCGCAATGTCCTCTGTGGTGTAGTCCGCCGGGCTGTCAGACTGCTCCAGAATGCCAAGGTTCATCAGCGCAATGCGGGTATACTTGCCCACAGGAACACTGCCGCCGCAAATGGCAGCAGACTTTGCTTCCGCGATGTTGTCCCAGCCGGTGACAGCGATCTCGATGTCATTGCCCTTTACCAGACACAGCTGGTTGGACAGCAGATTAACACGGGAATCCGCCACCATCAGGCCATCGGTCTCATCCAGGGTCTTCACCTGAGCAGCTCCGGCGGAGAAGAACAGATCGTGTCCGATGCCGCCAGCCTCTTCAATGCCAGTGAGCAGCTTACTGGAGGAGCCGGTGTTGTACTCAATGGTCACATTGGGCTGAAGCTCCTTGTAGGCGGGGATGATTACATCCACAAAAACAGCCTCCAGAGAAGCAGCTATGTCAATGTAAACGGTGGTCTCAGCCAGCTGCTCCACAGACTCCTCAGCAGCAGGCTCCTCAGTGGGGGCTTCCGCTGCCTCAGGGGCAGATGCAGGGGCTTCCGTTTCTTCCGCAGCGGGAGCTTCAGGCTCCTGTGCACTCAACGGTGCAGCTTCTTCCGCAGACACGGGTGCGGACGCGGCGCTTTCTGCGGCAGCTGACCCACTGCTGCCGCAGGCACCAAGTCCCAGCACCATGGCAAGCGCCAGAAGCAGTGCAAGGATTTTCTTGTTCATTTTTGTTTACCTCCTGGTAGATTCGGAATGATTCGTCATTATCATACCAGAAGCATCCGAAAATGTCCAATCGTAAGACACAATGCAGATTATGTGCTTCATAGATAATTGCCTATGTTCTGACGAAAATCGAAGCGCCCCTCAGTCGAGAGGCGCTCCGATTGTATGGAAGGAGCAGTAATTACTTGTTGTTGTAGCGGTCGATGGCAGCAGCCTCGATCTCCCACAGCTCTTCAATACCCATTTCCTTCAGGGTGTTGCAGTACTCATCCCAAGTGGCGTCAATGTCAGCCTGACCGGTGATGAACTTCAGACGCATCTCCTCCTGATAGGTCTCGATATCGGTCTGGAGGTCAGCACGGCGCTCAGACTCCTCAACGGTGTAGGACAGCCAGTTGCCGTTGGGGGTTGTGCCCTCGCAGCTGTCGTATGCGCCAACCCAGGTGGGAACAGCTGCCTTCTGAGCATCGTTGTAGGTCATTTCCTGAACGTGCAGATCCGTCAGGCAGGGGAAGCCGGGGTTGATGTACAGGCTCTGGCAAAGCTGCCAGTCAAAGCCCTGGGGGTTGTTGAGGATCAGATCGGTGAACTTGTACTCGCCGTTCTCAACGGTGTAAGTGTCGCCCTCGATGCCGTAATTGGCCAGAACAAAGCCCTCCTCGGAGAACAGATAATCCATAAACTGAATGGCCAGCTGCTCTTCCTCGCACTGGGTGGACATGGACAGGGTGTACTTGTCAGCAGCCTTTACGCCGATAAAGCCGGTGTCCAGAATGTCGCCTTCCTTCAGGCGGATCTGCGCCAGAGGAGCAACCTCAAACTCGGGGTTGGTGGTGGACAGATAGTAACCGGCGATGGAAGCCACGTCCTCGTTGAAGATACCGCCCATGTCATTGTAAATGACATCCTCGGGAGGCTTGGTGTCGGACCAGTTGTAGGTGACAAAGTCAGCATTGATGTAGCCGGCCTCGTAGTATTCGTTCATCTTCTTCAGATAGTCCTTCATGTTGTCGCTGAGGGCACGGGATTCATACTTGCCGTCAACCATCTTGTCGTTGGCGTCATAGGCACGGGCCAGCAGATCAAAGTTGCCCTGGGACAGAACCACCAGACCGTCGGTGAGCCCCAGATCCTTGAAGGCTGCAAGGACCTCGTCCAGCTCGTCAATGGTGGTGGGGATTTCCTTGCCGGTCTTATCCAGCAGGTCCTGACGAATCCAGAAGCCCTGATCGGTGTAGTAATCATCCGCATACATGCCGATGAGGGAGGGAACCATACCCTCGTCATTGACAACGTTCTTGTAGAAGTTGGGATCCTCCATCATAATGTTCCAGTAGTTGTAGGAATACTCCTCCAGCAGGGGAAGCAGATCCACAATGATCTCATCCTCGATGGCCTTGGTGCCGCCGCCGGTGTAGTTTTCGGCAGCCTTCTGAACCAGGTCGGTCAGATCATTGGAGGCGCAGCGGAGCATGAAATCATCCCCGGAGGTCTCGGTGGAAACGGCGGTGATCTCCAGCTTCACGCCGGTGGCCTCTTCCAGCTTTGCGAACATAGCCGCGTCCTGAGGCTCAGAAATGGCGGACAGGAAGGGAGGCCATGCCTGCCAGTAGGTCAGGGTGGTGGGCTCGTCAACCAGAGGATAGGTAATGGGTTCCCGGTCATCCACAACCTCTTCCACGTCCTCAGCGGACGTTGCATCCTCTTCAACTACTTCCTCAGCCTCATCGGATTCGGGAGCTTCTTCAGCTTCCTCTTCGGGAGCTTCTGCCACAGAAGCAGAGTCGGGAGCCGTTGTGCTTTCCTGGGCAGTAGAAGCAGTGCTTCCGCAGCCGGCCAGCAGGGAAATCATCATTGCCAGGACCAGCAACAGGGGCAGAAAATTCTTTTTCATGAAATAATCCTCCTTTTCAATTGATACTTATATAGTAGATTCAAACTGCCAACGATGCAATTCTCAAAATACAACTATTCTTATCAAAATGCGAATTCAATATGTTTGTTTTGCGGGAATTGCATTTGGTTTCCCGAAAAGAAGGAAGCGCTCTGTCTGAAAACGCTGTTTTCCTTGACAATCCAATGAAAATCCGTTATAGTTTATTTGCTAAAATTTTTGAAGTATCTATTGCCGCAGGGTCTGCGGCAGAAAGGACTATCATGAGTATCCGAATTCTCACTGACTCTGCCGCCGATCTGGAACCCCAGGACTATGCCGCGCTGGGGGTTGAGCTGATCCCCCTGACCCTTACGGTGGGTGGCCGCAGCTATGCAGCAGATCAGCGGTTCAATAAAGTGGATTTTTTCCGGCTTCTTGAGGCCTCCGACGTGTTCCCCACCACTTCTCAGCCTGCTCCTGCTGATTTTGAAGCAATCTTCGAGGATGTTCGTCAAAAAGGCGACACCATGATCTTTATTTCCATAGCCGGAGTGCTCAGCGGCACCAACCAGACCGCCAATGTGGTGAAGGGTATGGGTGAGTATGACAATGTCTACATTGTGGACAGCTGCTCCGCCACTCTGGGACAAAAACTGCTGGTGCTGGAGGCCGTCCGGCTCCGGTCTGAGGGCAAGTCTGCCCCGGAGATCGTTCTGGCGCTGGAAGCCCTGAAAAAGCGCATCCGTCTGTTCGCCGGACTGGATACGCTGGAATATCTAAGCCGGGGCGGCCGTCTGTCCGGCGCTGCAGCCTCCATTGGTACGCTGGCGAGAATCAAGCCCGTTGTGACCCTTTCTTCCGATGGCAGCGTCAGTGTGGTGGGTAAGGCCATTGGCAAGGCTCGGGCCATGAAGGAGGTGGCCGAACTGCTGAAAAAGAATCCTCCTGACCCCGACTATTCCATTTTCGGCATCTACGCAGGTTCTTCCGACAACCTGCAGGAGCTGTCAGAAAAGCTGGGAATCCAGTTTACACCGGAAAACCAAATCTGTATTGGCCCCATCATCGGCGCCCACATTGGCCCCGGTGCCTATGGAATCGTATACATTGCAAAAGAATAAAAACCGCCGAAGGGAACACATCGTCCCTTCGGCATTCGTTTTTCAATACCCTTGCTTATGCTGTAATGAGCACCCAGTAGTCGCCGGAGCCGTTGTTTTCTGCCCCGTCCCACTGAGCATGAATCCAGTACACATACTCTCCCTGGAGGGGCTGGAAGCTGCTGTCCGCCTCCAGAGTCACGTCTGTCCAGACTTCCGTCTCACCAAGACGGTCACAGGCGCGAACCGTAATAGCAGAGCACTCCGGCACTCCGTACAGGGTCATGTTCTCAACGCCCTCGGCGTGGATCACATGACTTTCGTCCGGCTCCCAGCCGATGGGATTGACAGCGTCCGCGGACGCCTCCATGTCCTGCCCCTCTCCGGTGGCGGGATCTACCCAACTCCACGAATAGGGGCCGTTGCAGGGGATCATGACCTTGACAGCTGCGATGTCGGTGGCATATTCCACCCGCATTTCCGGAATGTCCACATAGTAGTCCGCAGCAGGCTTCTCCAGCTCGCCAATCTCGCCCCCATCGGCTGTTTCGGCGCTGTCATCTGCTCCCGTGGGCTGCTGCTCCAAAGTCAGCACCTCCACAGCGATCTGTCCCGGCTCAGACTCCATGACCTCGCCGCTCCACTGAATGGAAACATAGCAGCCCGGTGCAAAATCAGAAATGGTCAGTTCCTGTCCCTCAGCATCCTGAAGCTTTGCATCCTCCAGCAGCAGCACATAGTCTCCTGTATGGAGATTCGGCTCCCGGGTGTCGCAAAATGCCAGCATGGAGGTTTCGGACTGCACCTCCACACACTGGAGCTGTGCTGTCACAAGCTCGTCGGCCTTGGTGGGGATCACCATTTCTCCGGAAATAGAGCCGCCCTTTTCTCCGCCGCAGCCGGTCAGCAGGAGCGCCATGGTCATTACAAAAAATATGAGTTTCTTTTTCATAAGAAATCGCCTCCTTTGCTAAGATAGACGCAGCGCATACGGTTTTGTTGTATGCTTCGCAAAAAAAGTTTTGGGTTCCGGAGAATTTTCCCTCCGGAACCCATTTTTCGTCATTACACGCGGTCTCTGGTCTCCTGCTGAACCTTCGCAATGAAGGCATCCAGCGTCATGGTCTCGCTGGCGCCGGTGTCCCGGTTCCGGACTGTGACCGTACCGGCCTCCACCTCCTGAGCGCCGATGACCAGCATATAGGGGATGCGCTCCACCTGCTGGGCCTCACGGATCTTGTAGCCGATCTTCTCGTTGCGCTCGTCCAGCTCGGTGCGGATGCCGGTGGCACGAATGGCGGCGTAGACCTCCTTCGCATAATCCATGCTCTTCTCGGACACGGGCAGCACCTTCACCTGAGTGGGGGCCAGCCACACGGGGAACTTGCCGGCATAATGCTCGGTGAGAATGCCGATGAACCGCTCGATGGAGCCGAAGCACACCCGGTGGATCATAATGGGCTTCTGCTTGCTGCCGTCCTCAGCGGTGTACTCCAGATCGAAGTTGATGGGCATCTGGAAGTCCAGCTGGATGGTGCCGCACTGCCAGGTACGGCCCAGAGAATCCCGGAGATGGAAGTCGATCTTGGGGCCGTAGAAAGCACCGTCGCCCTCGTTGATGATATAGTCAAGGCCAAGGGACTCCAGAGCGTCCTTCAGGCCGTTGGTAGCTGCCTCCCAATCCTCGTCGGAACCCATGGAATCCTCGGGACGGGTGGAAAGCTCCATGAAATACTCAAAGCCGAACTTGGTATAGACCTCATTGATCAGGTGCACAACGCCCTTGATCTCATCAGCGATCTGGTCGGGACGCATGAAGATGTGGGCGTCGTCCTGGGTGAAGCAGCGGACACGGAACAGGCCGTGGAGGGCGCCCCGAAGCTCATGACGGTGGACAATACCCAGCTCGCCTACCCGCATGGGCAGATCCCGGTAGCTGTGGGGCTGAGACCGGTAGACCATGACGCCGCCGGGGCAGTTCATGGGCTTGATGCAGTAGTCCTCCCCGTCGATCTGGGTGGAATACATGTTGTCCTTATAGTGATCCCAGTGACCGGAGGTCTCCCAGAGCTTCCGGTTCATGATCAGGGGGGTGGAAACCTCCACATAGTTCTCCCGGTTGTGAATCTCACGCCAGTAATCCACCAGCGCATTCTTCAGGGCCATGCCCTTGGGCAGGAAGAAGGGGAAGCCGGGGCCTTCGTCGCAGAGCATGAAGAGCTGCATCTCCTTGCCCAGACGGCGGTGATCCCGCTTCTCAGCCTCAGCCTGAAGCTTCAGATACTCGTCCAGCTCTGCCTGAGAGCGGAATGCAATGCCGTTGATACGGGTGAGCATCTTGTTGTTCTTGTCGTTCTTCCAATAGGCGCCGGACTGCTGAGTGACCTTGAAGGCCTTCAGGGTCTTGGTGTAGGTCAGGTGGGGACCAACGCACATATCAATGTAGTCGCCCTGCTGATAGAAGGTAATGGTGGCATCCTCAGGCAGATCGCCGATATGCTCCACCTTGTAGTCCTCTCCTCTGGACTCCATGAGTGCAATGGCCTCCTCCCGGGGCAGTGCATAGGCCTTGATGGGCAGATTCTCCTTGCAAATCTTCTTCATCTCTGCTTCGATGGCAGTCAGGTCCTCATCGGTGAGCTTCTCCTCCCCAAGATCCACATCGTAGTAGAAGCCGCGTTCCGTGGCGGGACCGTAGGCAAACTTCGCCTGGGGATGAAGCCGCTGAATGGCCTGTGCCATAATGTGGGCGGCGGTGTGGCGGATCACATGGAGCTCCTGCTCCTTCTCAATCTCGCCCACATGACCGTCATTGTAAATAACCTTCATATTGTGACATCTCCTTTGATCGTATATATAAAATAAAACCCCTATAAGCCCAAGGGCTCATAAGGGTGCAGTGCACGGTTCCACCTTATGGTTTCACTCATTCCTCCTTAACGCGGAAAACGGCTGCGTTTCAAGGGTTCCTATCCCCGCAGCGACTCAGGACCGGTGTTCCCGCCATACCTCATAGAACCCTTTCAGCAGCATGGGTTCCTCTCTGCAATCGGCTCCGGCAGTACTGATTCCTTCATTGTCTGTTTTATCATTGTAGCAATTTGTAGGAAAATTGTCAATGGGTCACGGTCATTTTCCTTTGATTTTCCATGGCAACTGTCTGGAATGCAGCACATTCGGCGGTTGAGATGCCTGAACCCTGCATGTCATTGCGCATTGCACAAAAGAAAACGCCTTATTTCATGCATTTCCACAACAGCTTTATACTTGTCCGTACATTTGAAAGATGCTATAATGCCATTGTATCAAATTAGACATTTTGCATTTGCATACTGTGTTTTATGATATCGTTTTGTTTGATACCATATTCCCCCCATAAAGGAAGCCGGGCATGGCGTGCCTGGCTTCCTTTATTTTTTCGGGGCAACACCGCACAATTATGTCTGCGGCGCTGTCCTTGTACGGCGTTGACCTTTCCGCCGGCCGATTACAGCTCCCCGCAGGCGTGGCGGGTGGCATGACAGCTCATATTCACCACACAGGGAAGCCCCGCAATATGGGTGGCGTAGGGGCGAATGTGCACAGCCAGTGCTGTGACTCTGCCGCCCATTCCCTGAGGGCCAATGCCCAGACGGTTGATCTTCTCCAGCAGGAATGCCTCCTTCTCTCCATAGAAGGGATCTTCATTGGGGGTATCCATAGGCATCAAAAGGGCCTTTTTTGCCTCCAGAGCACACTGCTCCACTGTGCCGCCAAGACCCACGCCCACCACTACAGGGGGACAGGGATTGGAACCGGCTGTGGAAACGCAGGACACGATCCAGTCGGCAATGTTTTCCCAGCTTGCCGCAGGGGTAAACATCTTCATGGCGCTCATATTCTCACTGCCGAAGCCCTTGGGGGCAATGGTGATCCGGAAGGTGTCTCCGGGTACAATGGTGGTATGGATCACCGCAGGGGTATTGTCCCCGGTGTTTACCCGGCGCAGAGGATCGGACACCACGGAAAGCCGCAGCTTGCCGTCCACATAGCCCTTTCGGACGCCTTGATTGACGGCCTCCACCAGACTGCCGCCGGTCACATGGACCTCCTGTCCCAGCTCCAGAAATACAACGGTCATACCGGTATCCTGACAGATGGGCACGCCCTTTTCCCGGGCCATCACAAAGTTTGCTTCAATATCCTTGAGGATTCCCCTGCCCACAGGACTTTCCTCCCGGTCCCCGGCGGCTGAGATCACCCGGCACAGGTCGTCGGGCAGAATGGTGGCAGCCTCCACGCAGAGCTTTTCCACCAGATCAGTGATCTGATCGCAGGTAATTTCACGCATCAGTAAAGCATCTCCTTCCCAAAGAGAACACGGATTTCACACGACTGCTCAGCTCCAGGGGGTCTCCGGACAGCAGCACCATATCCGCGTCCTTGCCCGGCTCCAGACTGCCGATCCGGCTGTCAAGCCCGGCAATTCTCGCCGGATTGATGGTGATGCATCGGATGGCATCCTCCCGGCTGAGGCCGTTTTTCACAGCCACTCCGGCGCAGAGGGTCAGGTATTTCAGGGGCGTTTCCGGATGATCCGTGCAAATGGAGCACAGCACCCCCGCCTCTGTCAGTACCCTCGGGCCGGTAAAGCTCATATGGCTCAACTCCGGCTTGCAGCGATCCAGCAGATTTGGCCCGGTGACCACGGGCGTCCCCTCCTCTGCCAGAATCTCCGCCGCCAGATAGCTCTCCGTACCGTGGATGATGACATAGTCCAGAGAAAACTCCTTTGCAATGCGCATGGCGGTAAAAATATCGTCCAACCGGTGGGCATGGAAATGGGCCTGGGTCTCTCCCCGGAGCACGGGAATCAGGGCCTCCAGCTTCATGTCATACTCCGGAGGCTCTCCCTCCGGGTCAGCCTCCGCGGCATCCTTTTTCCGCATGTATTCCTGTGCTTTGAGCAGATTCTCACGAATCAGTGCCGCCGTTGCCATGCGGGTCACAGGGGTTTCATCCCGGTCGTTGTAGGTGCTCTTGGGATTCTCCCCAAGGGCAAATTTCATGCCCGCCGGAGCCTTGATAATCATGTCGTCAACGCGGATGCCATGGGTGCGAATGGCAGCCAGCTGTCCGCCGATGGGGTTTGCAGAGCCGGGAGCCACGATCACCGAGGTCACGCCCGCCTCCAGCGTCTCCCGGAAGGTGCGGTCCATGGGGTTGATGCCGTCAATCACTCGCAGCTGGGGGGTAATGGGATCGGTGGATTCGTTGCAGTCCTCTGCCTCAAAGCCCACGCCGTCCCCAAACAGGCCCAGATGGGTGTGGATGTCCACAAAGCCCGGCAGCAGCCATGCGCCCTCCGCGTCCAGCTGCTGCTCTCCTTCCCGGGGCAGGTATTCCTCCATGGGGCCGAGGGCCTCAATCTGCCGGTCAAACCGCAGGTAGCCCCTTTCGATAGGCTCTCCCACAACAGGATAAATATAAGCATTCAGGATGACCATAGGTCTCCTCCTTTTCAGAAAAAGAGGAGGTCGGGGAATTCCCCGGCCTCCCCAAATATGATAAGCAGTAGCAGAACTCTAATTCAATCGTCAGAATTTATGACATCATGACTCAGCAGTTCTCAAAAATTAACCTCTGCGGCGACGACGACCGCCACCGGCTGCAGCTGCACCGCCCTCGGCGCCGAAGGAGCCAACGGGAACGGGGTCTGCGGGAGTTCTGGGCTTCACAGGACCGCCGTACTTCTTGATGGCACCGGCGGGACAGCAGGCGATGAACGCCTCGTTCTTCAGCTGGCTGTCGTCCTTGATGACACTGATCATGCCCTCACCGCCAACCACAGCACCTGCGGGGCAGTTCTTCAGACAAGCACCATTACCCTTACAGACAGCGGGATCGATGTACAGGCTGTAGAAGCAGTTCAGGGAAGAGCACATACGGCGGCGCACATGCTTGTCCCACTCAGCAGCGTTGGCCTCCAGAGAAGCCAGCACCAGCTCGGCCACCTTCTGAGTGTTGGGGCAGCCAACGGTCTTCATGGCGACCAGAGTTTCCTTCATGACCTCCAGATCCTCGGAGTTGGACTGGCCGTTCATGATGCCCTCCAGCATCAGCTGGAGCTGCCACAGGCCGTCACGGCACATGACACTCTTGCCGCAGGCCTCGGCCCGGGCAGCAACCACCATATCATGGCACCATTTCACAGGGCAGGTGCTCTCAGCAGGAGCCTGTGCAGCAGAGATCTCAGGGAGCTTCTCAGCGCGCTCCAGACACTTCTTTTTATTCTCTTCAAGCAATTCCTTGATAATCATCTGATGAAACCTCCCTTATCTCTTGCTGTAGGCGTTGAAGTTTTCAACCTTCTGAATGGGCACACGGAGGTCACACTGCAGGCAGCGGGAAGCCTCGCACTGGCCCTGCTCACAGGTCAGGCCCTTGAAGATGGGCTCAAAGTTGCCCTTGCGCTCCTCCACAGGCTTCAGCTCCATCTCCTCACGGGGCAGCTTGGAGAAGTTCTCGATGGTGCCGATCTCGGGGTTCAGGGTGCGGTCCACGAGAACCTCGTCGATGTTGCCGTCGCCGCCCAGATACTTGTCCATGAGGGATGCGCACTCACGGGCGGAAGCGATTGCGTCGATGACGAACTTGGTGCCGGTGATGACGTCGCCTGCGGCAAAGACACCCTCAACAGAGGTGGTGAACTCGCTCTTTCCGGTCTTGGGATCGATGGGATAGCCGAAGCGGTTGAGCTCCAGGCCGAAGTCGGCAGTCAGGCCAGTGACCTGACCGGCAGCAAAGACGATGGCGTCACAGGGAATCACATAGGTGCTGTCGGGAATGGCATCCTCCACCAGAGCACGGGTCTCGGGATGGAAGTAGAAGGAGTTGATCTTGTGGACCTGCAGGCCGGTAACCTGATCCTCAGTGCCCAGAATGGCCTCGTTGGAGTGGCTGTCAAAGAGGTTCGCGCCCTCCTCCAGAGCCAGATCACGCTCCTCGGCGCTGGCCTGAGAGGCGTCCTTCTCCAGGCACACCACATTGACGGTCTTGCCCATACGAACCAGCGTACCGGCCACGTCGAATGCAACGTTGCCGCCGCCGATGATGTTGACGGTCTGGCCCAGATCAATGTCCAGATGCAGACGCTGTGCCTGCAGGATATCCAGTGCGCTGTAGACCTGCTTGAAGGTAGCGCCGGGCAGATACATGAGCTTCTTGCCCACGCTGGTGCCGATGGCAACCAGAACTGCGTCATAGTCCTTCTTCAGTTCTGCGGCGTTGGTGATGGGGCTGTCGCAGACCAGCTTGACGCCGGAATCCACGATCACCTGAATCTCGTCCAGAACGTCCTGGGTGGGAATACGGTACTCGGGCATACCGGAGGTCATGTGGCCGCCGGCGATCTTCTTGGCTTCAAATACAGTCACGTCATGGCCGCAGCGGTTGAGATAGTAGGCAGCGGTCATACCCGTTGCACCGCCGCCGATGACGGCAACCTTCTTGCCGGTGCGGGGCTTGACGGGAGTGGTGTACTTTTCCTTCCAGCTCTGCTCCTGATCGTTTTCCACAGCAAACCGCTTCAGGTTGCGGATGGAGAGAGGATCGTTCAGCATCTTGCGCTTACAGCCGGTTTCGCAGCGGTTGTTGCAGACATAGCCCAGCGCGTGGGGGAAGGTCAGCTTCTCGCGGATGACACCCACAGCCTCGGAGTACTTGCCCTCGGCAATCAGGCGCAGATAAGCGGGAATATCGGTATGTGCGGGACACTCGGCACGGCAGGGCACCAGAGCCTGCTCTCTGGGCAGGTCGGCACGGAACAGGCCCTCCATATCCACCAGAGCACCGGTGGGGCAGACCTCGATACATGCAGAGCAGAACCGGCAATCGGTCTCGTTCAGAGGCAGATCGCCCGGAGTGGAAATGTAGGTCTCAAGTCCCTTCTTCTGATAGTCGATAGCGCCGACTTTACGGAGGTTGTTACAAGCCCGGACGCAGCGGCCGCACTGGATGCAGCGGTCATTCTCGCGAATGATGATGGGGGTGCCGGTGCCGATCTTCAGAGTTGCCTTCTCGGGGAACTCATCCTTCATACGGGCATGGAGAACGCCCAGATACTGCCACATGGCCTGAAGCTCACAGTTGCCGTAGGCGCGGCAGCCGGTGCAGTCATGGGGATGGCCAGCCATAATCAGCTCCAGAGCGATCTTGCGGAGCTGGGTCAGCTGTGCGGATTTGGTATGGACCTTCATGCCCTCCCTAACCTCGGTGACGCAGGAAGAAACCGGGGCTTCCTCACCGTCGATTTCCACGACACACATCTTACATCCACCGGTAGCCGGCAGATCGGGATGGGAACACAGATGCGGAATATAGATGTCCGCAGCCAGGGCTGCGTCGAGTACGCTCATGCCCTCTTCGGCCAGAACCTCGGTACCATCTATAAACAAAGAAACTTTACCCATTTGCTAAACTCCCTCTAATATAGATTTTCTTTTGCCTCGGGAAGGAGTCCCGGGGCATAATACTCTTAGTGTATTGTATCACAGAGGTTCCCGTGGTTCAACCGTTTTTTCACCATATTTTTTGGCAATCCCGGCGCAATTTGCATCAGATCGTGCCATTTGTGAACCATTCTTCCACAAAAAGCCGTTCATGACTGTCTCGGAAAAGCCCCGAAAAAACAGCGATGCCGGACAAAGCCGACATCGCTGTTCCTGATTGTATTTTCAGTTCCGCTTTCTTCGCCGGACACCATTCACTGCCCGGGTCATTCTTTTCCCGCGGTCAGGTCATCATCAGAAGCGCCGTCCGGGGTTTCATCCGGGGTCTCATCGGGGGTCTCATCCGGTGTCTCATCCGGAGTTTCATCCGGATTTCCGTCAGGGTTCTCATCGGGAGTTTCATCCGGATTCTCGTCGGGGGTTTCATCGGGGTTCTCATCTGGGGTTTCGTCCGGCTTTTCATCGGGATTCTCGCCGGGGTTTTCTTCGGGGTCTTCATCCGGCTTTGCATCAGCCGTCTCTCTGTTCTGCACATAGCGATAGATAAAGGAGACAATCTCCCCGCGGTTGCAGACTGCATCGGGAGCAAAGCTGGTCTCTGACTTTCCGTAGACAATATGATTCTCCAGTCCCCAGAGGACAGCGCCATAGTAGTATGCGTTGTCACGAACATCCGTGAAGGGATTCTCCGTGATGGAGGATTCCTTTCTTCCGGCGAAACGCCACAGGAAGCTCACGGCCTCAGCCCGGGTACAGGTTCTGTTGGGCATGAACAAAGTATCCGACACACCTGCGGTGATTCTGTT
>JAQXMD010000106.1 GCA_029012465.1 Oscillospiraceae bacterium
ATACAGGATCAGGTCGTGCTGCATCTCCAGGACAGTGACCAGATGACCCAGCTCAGCCAGATAGAGGCCGGTCTCAACGCCAATCTCGCCGCCGCCAATGATGGTGACGTTCTTGCCCAGCTTGTCCTCGTTGCCGTAGACATTGGCAGCATAGGAGACGTTCTCGCCGTCCTTGCCGGGGAGGGGCAGGGAGGAGGGAGTTGCACCCAGCGCCAGAGCCAGAACCTCATAGTTCTCAGCGGCCAGCATCTCCCGGGTAGCCTTGGTGGAGAGCTTTACCTTGACGCCAAGACGATCCATTTCTTTAATCATGTACTCCATGAACTGACGGAGGGGCCACTTGAAGGCGGGGTACTTGGAATGCTTCAGCATACCGCCCAGCTCATCGGAGGCCTCGTACAGGGTGACATCGTGACCCCGCTGCGCGCAGACCCGGGCGAACTCCATGCCGGCAGGGCCGCCGCCTACAACGGCAACCTTCCGCTTGGCGGTGGGGGGATCGATCATCTTGCCAATGCGATCCTCCATACCCAGAATGGGGTTCACGGAGCAGACGGAGCGCCAGAGATCGGGGCCGTTGGGCACATGGCACTTGTTGCAGCGGATACAGGGAACGATGTCCTCGCTTCTCCCCTCGTAGACCTTCTGGCCGTAATCGGGGTTGTTGATCCAGCTTCTTGCCATGTAGATCAGGTCGGCGCCGCCGTCGGCAATCATGTCGTTGGCGATTTCAGGCATCTGGAAGCCTGCGGAAGCAGCCACAACCATGTTGATGCCCTTGGCCTTGATCTGCTTGCACACATAGCTCATGGAATCAATGTAGGGAGCAGGCTTGTCCTCGGTGGAGGTGAAGCCCAGGGGATGCTGGGGGTCCATGTCGCCGGAGCGGAGATGGAAGATGTCGCAGACGCCCTCCATGAGCTTTGCCAGCTCTACGGTGTCGTCCTTGGTATAGCCGCCGAACTCCTCCTCGTCCACAGACAGCACGCACTCCAGCGGGAAGCCCTTGCCGACAGTCTTACGCAGAGCAGTGAACATCTCCACCAGATAGCGGCTGCGGCTCTCCACAGTCTGACCGCCGTACTCATCGGTGCGGTCGTTGGTGATGGGGGAAAGCAGCTTGCTCATGGGGCTGTTCCGGTAGCAGCAGTAGACAGAGACCATATCAAAGCCCAGAGCCTTGAAGTCCTTGGCCTGCTGGCAGTAATCGTCGATCATGGCCTGCAGATACTCCTTGGTGTAGGAGGAGCAGGACTGCTGGGGACCGCCGTCGTTCTGAGCATGGAGATCATGATCCCGGTCAATGCCGAAATCCTTGTGCTGGGGGGTGGTGTCCTCACCGGGCATGGGGGGCATATCTGCGGGAGGACCGCCTGCACCCTCGGGGCCTTCGCCGGGACCACCGGGACCGCCAGGGCCGCCGGGACCGCCGGGATTGCCCATGCCGCCGGGCATGTTGTTGGGGCTCATGATGTATGCAGAGGCCTTGGAGCCATAGAAGTGGATGGAATCGATGAGCTTACAGAAGTAATCCTGTGCATTCACATCGTTCATATCAAAGAGGTTGAAGTGGGCGGGGGTGTTGTCGAACACACGGCCCATAATGGGCATGCCCTTCTCATAGATATGGTTGATGGTGACCACAGAAGCGCCGTTCCGGGCGCGGTTTGAGAAATGAGAAATGATCTTCTCGGTGGGATGCTTCTCAGTGCCCTGAATGAAGTGGGGCGTGGAGGCGGAGGACAGCATTCTGTTCCGCAGCACCATGTTGCCGATCTTAATGGGGCTGAGAAGTGCCTTGTACTTGAGTTCCATATATTGCTTCCTTTCCCCGTTTACACGGAGTTTTTTCCACAGAACATTATAACATAGAAGCATTTATGAAAAAAGTGACGATTTGAGGGCATGCAAACCATTTTTGCCCTTTGAAAACAGACAAAACCCCCGATTGTGGGGGTTTTGTTCGCAATTATGAAATAATTATCATGAATTTCCGGAGACTTTTGACATCAGAAATGCGTCCAGCTCCCGGACCAGAATGTCCACCTTTTCCTCGAAGGTGTCCTGCAAGGGGATCACCCGGAAATAGGGATGGTTTTTCCAGCCCTCCATGGTGATTTTGTCCAGCTTGGCGGCTCCCTCCCGGTCCTCATAGCGGGTGATATTGGTGGCTCTGCTGTAGAGGTCGTCGTCGCCGGAGGCCACAGAGGTCATGTGAAACACGGCGTCGTAGCTGTGGAGCAGGGTGTCCTCATCGGTGCCAAGATCCTGAAGAATCCAACGGAACTCCTCTTCTGTCATATAGGCCCGGTTGTCAAAGGCAGCCCGGTCGCAGAATACCAGCACATGCTCCCCCTCCATGGTCAGGGCAGCCCGGCGGAACATCCGCTCCTTGGTCTGCTGAAGCTCCATGAGACACCGCTGAAAGTTCACATTGCCGCCGCAGTTCCAGGGGTACAGACCGCCGGTCATCATTTCCGTGGCGGTTTCGGGCACAAAGATGGCAGTGAAGCCCCGCTGGGTGTAGATATCCCGGATGCGCTCCAGGGCGGAGGTCTTTCCGCTGCAGGGGCCACCGGTAATGACGATGGTGGTAACGGTTTTCATGGTAGTTCCTCCTCTGAATGTGGGCCTTTTGGGGAAAACAGAACCATTTTATCATATTCCCACGAATTTGAAAAGAAGAGAAACGGCCGGCACACTGAAAATATGGAGAAAACTTCCCGGAAAGCAAACCGAATATACACATTCCGTGTGGAAATATGGTATGATATAGGAAAAATAATGCACCCGGAAGGAAGGATACCCATGAAAATGCGTTTCGGAAGACTTTTTGTTCTGATCATTCTGTTGGTTCTGATGGTAATGCCCCTTTCTGTCATGGCTGTGGAGGAAATGCCCGTCTCCGCAGAGCATGCCGGGGCTGCTGTCAGCGCATCTGAGGAATCCCTGATGGACATGCCCGTAACCCAGGCCGTTTCCGGAGAATCCGGAAGCAGCACGGAAGAGGTGTCGTATTCCTCTAAGCGGGGCGATCCCATTGTGGTTGTGGTGGTTTTGGCAGCATCTATCATTGTGGTGACAGGTGTTGCATTAATCCGCAATAGAAACCGCGAATGCATGTAGAAAAACACCTCCCGAACGTCCCCGTAGGGCGGCCTGTCCTCAAGCCGCCGCCTGCAAGCAGTACGAATTTGCCGCAATATTTCATTGGACATTCCACCATTGAGGGCGGTTTTTGGGACTTTTTGTATGATAGAATGTAAACATAAGGATGTAGAGACGCAAATTGATTGTCTGAACACCACAGATCCCCTGGTGCGTGTGGTGGAGGGGCAGACAATCTGACAAAACGGTTTTCTTCCTGTTTGGGAAAACCCTGGTTTTCTGGCTTTATATGAACTGATAAATTCCAGTCCTTCTATAATTTAGCATTCTAAAGAAGATAGGAAGTGATGCATTTGGCGTACTATGCCCACAAAAGAGAGCTCCCGGATGGGACTTTGGAACAACAGTCTGTTCTGGCACATCTTTATGGAACAGCAGAACAAGCGAAGAAGTGCCTTGGGAGCTGTGGATTGTCAGAAGCAGCATATCTGGCGGGGCTTCTGCACGACATGGGAAAATGTACGGCTGATTTTCAGACATATTTGGATGCGGGGGACTATGCCGGACGAGGCACGGTGATCCACACGTTTCAGGGATGCCGATATTTGCTGGAGCGATTTCACATGTCCGAAAACCTTGCCCATACAAAAGCTGCTCAATACGGTGGAGTCAGAATGTTCATTGCTTCTCCTTTTGGCAAGAAAAGGGGAAGTATCATCAAACCCTATTGACCCCCGACCGTTTGTTAGTTATAATGAGAACCGATATTCAATGGCATGTAAGGGAGTGTACGCTACGAAGAAAGAAAATACAAAACAGTAGAATCTTGAGGCTGCCCCGGAGATCATGGAGTTGGTTGAAAGGTACATTCGGCAATTTTTCGGGCTATATCAATCGGAGAAATCTTGAGAGAGTGTGAATATGATGCATCAGAAGCTTACAAAAGGAGCATTGGATGGCATACATGGTTATATCGTCTATGACATGTACTTCAACGCTTAAAATGGCGGTCAGCTCTGCGCCGGGAAACGACAGATTCCGGTTTGCGGAGCAGGGGAACTTCCCCTATGCAGAAACGCGGCTGTTTCCGGTACCGGATCACTGCCACGGCCAAAGCTGTGAAATAACAGGGGTTGTCCCGAAGCGAAAAGAGCGTCGTCCTCATATTCCAACCACACCGAGAAAGGAACTCTGACATGACAAATTTTCCACGAAAAATCTACATTGCCGCGCCCCTGTTCTGCGAAAGCGAGCGGTGGTTCAATGAAAAAATCGACGCCATTCTCCGGAGCCTTGGCCATGAAACCTACCTGCCCCAGCGGGATGGAGGCTGCTACGCAGAGCTGCCAGAGCTGATCGACGGAAGGCCCAAGGAGCAGGTGCTCTACGAAAAGGATATTGCGGCCCTGAACTGGTGCGATACTCTGCTGTTTCTGCCGGATGGCCGGGTTCCCGATGAAGGGGCCTGCTTTGAGCTGGGCTATGCTGCCGCCCAGGGGAAGGATCTGGTGGCCTATAAAACCGACGCCCGGGCCTTCATGATGGGCATGGACAATCTGATGCTGCGGATGGCGGTGTCGGAAACCCTCCGGGATGAGGAGCAGCTCCGGGAATGGTTTTCTCTGAAAGAAAGGATGGAATAGTATGAATCACGGACAGAATGCATATGATTTTCTGCGGGAACTGAGCTTCCCTCGAACCAGCGGCTCCGATGCGGAAAAGCGTGCCGCCGAAATGATTGCGGAGCAGGTGAAGGCTCTGGGCTTTACCCCTGTGGTGGAGGAATTCCCTGTTTCCCAGAACCGGCCGGTTCACGGGGTTTTTCGGCTCACCGATCCGGAGGAGGTTTCCTATACCGTCACCGGCATGGTGGATGCAGGAGAAACCCAGGGTCTTGACGCGGAATTTTACTATCTGCGCTTTATGGACGACATTTCGATGCAGCAGGCCCGGGGGAAATTTGTCCTTTTGAACAGCCGACCCACGGAAAAGCAGTACCGGCAGATGATGGAGGCGGGCATTGTGGGCTTCCTCCTGATGAACGGCACCACCCGGGACACTCCGGAAACTGCCGATCTGGACACCGGACGATTCCGGGATGCCTATACGCCCTATGGAAAGGTTCCTGCCTTTCAGATTCGCATGGCTGACGCCGTAGATCTGCTTCGCCGGAACCCCAAATCCGTCCATGTGGAGCTGAAGCTGGAGGAACAGCAGGGCATTTCTCAAAATATCATTGTGGAGGTGCCCGGCACCGATTTCCCTGACCAGATTCTGGTGGCAGGCGCCCATTACGACAGTACTCAATTCAGCTTCGGCGCCTGGGACAACGGCGCGGGAGTGGTGCACATGCTGGAGCTGCTGCGTCATCTGAAGGAGCATCCGCCCCGCCGAACTGTCCGGGTGATTTTCTTCGGCTCTGAGGAGGTGGGGCTGAAGGGCTCCGGCGCCTATGTGGAAGCCCATGGGGAGGAACTGCCCAGCATTCTAGCCATGATCAACAGCGATGTGGGCGGCAGCTATCTGGGCATGGATATGATTGTTTCCACCGGTCTTGCTGATACCGAGGGGTATCTGAACGGACTGATTCATGAGGCGGGGTATTCTGCCCGGCTGTCCTCCGGAGTCATGAGCAGTGATTCTGCTGTATTTTCCGACTACGGAATTCCCTCCATCAATCTGGGACAGTTCCCTCCGGAGGGTGCCAACTATATGCATACCAGATACGACAATTTCGCCCGGATTTCCCCCGATGTGCTGGGAGAAGAGATTCGGTTCCTGATTTTCCTGACGGAGCGTCTGGCAAACAGTGCCGTATTCCCTGTGCCCAGAATCGTTCCGGAGGATATGCGTAAAAAGCTCATCGACTATTTTGGCAAGGAGCGAAGCCACACCGCAAAGCAAACCCAGTTCCCCGAGGAGCCTGAGCCGAGAAAGCCCCTGTTTTAAGGAACAGTGTTGCTGACTTAAAAAATATGAAAAAACACGCCGTCCCGCATTGACAGAATGAAGACGGCGTGTTATCATATCTATGGTAACTTGTATGAGACAAGTCATACAACTGTTACAACCGTTACAACTGTTATAAGTTGATAAAACATGCTGAAAAGCAGGGCTGTCCCGGCGGGGCAGCTCATGAGAGTAGTAATTGGAGGTAAATGTTATGTCTATTAAAGTTGGTATCAATGGATTTGGCCGTATCGGCCGTATGGCTTTCCGGGCCGCAATGAACTATCCCGAAATCGAGATCGTGGGCATCAACGACCTGTGCGAGCCTGCATATCTGGCTTACATGCTGAAGTATGACACCATGCATGGCAAGTTCCAGGGCACCGTTTCCAGCACCGAGAAGGGCATCGTTGTAAACGGCAGAGAGATTCCCATTTTCGCAGAGCGTGAGCCCAAGAACATCCCCTGGGGTGAGGTTGGCGCTGACTATGTCATCGAGTCCACCGGTTTGTTCCTGACCAAGGAGAAGAGCCAGGGTCACATTGACGCAGGCGCAAAGCACGTTGTCATGTCCGCTCCCTCCAAGGACGACACCCCCATGTTCGTTGTGGGCGTCAATGAGGATAAGTACGACAGCTCCATGCAGTTCGTTTCCAATGCATCCTGCACCACCAACTGCTTGGCTCCCATTGCCAAGGTCCTCAACGACAACTTCGGCATTGTTGACGGCCTGATGACCACCGTTCATTCCGTTACCGCCACCCAGAAGACCGTTGACGGTCCCTCCGCAAAGGACTGGCGGGGCGGCCGTGCCGCCACCGGCAACATCATCCCCTCCTCCACCGGCGCCGCAAAGGCTGTGGGCAAGGTTATCCCCGAGCTGAACGGTAAGCTCACCGGCATGAGCCTCCGTGTTCCCACCCTGGACGTTTCCGTTGTGGATCTGACTGTGAATCTTGCAAAGCCCGCCACCTACGCTGAGATCTGCGACGCCATGAAGAAAGCCTCCGAGGGCGAGCTGAAGGGCATTCTGGGCTACACCGACGAGGACGTGGTTTCCTCCGACTTCCTGGGCGATCCCCGCACCTCCATCTTCGACGCCAAGGCCGGCATTGCCCTCACCGACACCTTCGTGAAGGTGGTTTCCTGGTACGACAACGAGATGGGCTACTCCCACAAGATCCTGGAGCTGATCCAGCACATGGCCAAGGTGGATGCGCAGTAAACTGAACCTTTGAAATCCCGGGGCTGTCTCATGTGAGGCAGCCCCGTTTGTCGTTCCTGAATCAGGTGTGCATTTCCATACAATGCCGTAGGGGACGGCCTCCCGGACGTCCTACGAACGGGGAACGCATTTTCAAATGAAGATGTAGGGGCGCACCCATGTGTGCGCCCGTCGTGCGTACTCCCAACGAGGTTATTCCCTCGCAGGAGGGGGATTCCTGCGTCTGCTTGCCGCAGACTCTGAATGACGAAGTAATTTGGAGGCTGGTTCCCCGTACCAAAACGGGGCAACCAGGACGCTGTCCCCTACAGGCCATCGTTCAAGTGGCTTTTACGCAAATGTGACCAGTGTGCCGGTTTTTCCCTCCAGGGCGTCAATGGCCTTGTCCAAAGAGGTGATAATGGCCTTTTTCCGGGGGTTGGAA
>JAQXMD010000107.1 GCA_029012465.1 Oscillospiraceae bacterium
TGGGCGAAAAGTGAATACAAAGATATTTTGAGCCGTACAGATTTGCGACTGTACGTCTCTGTTTTGTATGAGGGGCAAAAAGCTCCCCCAAGAAGGGGCTGTCAGCGAAGTTGACTGAGGATGGACTATGGGGGCCATCCGCCCCCAACTGTCCTTTCCTTATTGTGGTGTAGGGGCGCACCCATGTGTGCGCCCGCTTGCAGTCACTCGTTGTCGTTCCTCTCTTTCCAGTCTGGAAAACACGCCAAGAAGAAATCACATTCGTCACAGGCAATTTCATAATCGGGATTACCGCCATTATGACGGCAGAATTCGCCATGATTTCCCGGAGTAAAAATCTCTTCCTGCATTTGCATACCAAACGCCTCCACAGGGTAAAATAGTATCTGCTTTCAATTATATGTCTTTTTTCGTAGATATGCAATACCGTATATATGAAATATAGTTGTGTCATGGAGGTGGTATTGTGATTAGCTACGAACCACTGTTTCGCACCATGAAGGAAAAGGGAATCACTTCCTACAGATTGTTCAAAATGGGGTTCCCACAATCCAATTACTACGCCATGAAGCATGGTGAAAACGTCTCCACCCACACCATCAATGAGCTTTGTAGACTGCTTGATTGCAATGTGGAAGACATTATGACTTATATCGCCGAAAAATGATAAGAGCCCACCCGGAAGTGGACTCTTATTTTTTGTGCAATTTGCAGGTGCAGATTGCGGGTTTTGGTCAAATTGAGGACATATTCAGACTTCTTGGATGTTTCTATTCGCGGGGATCCCCGAGGTGCGAACGAGGGTACTGCCGGAGTCCATCCTCAGTCAGCCTTGCGGCTGACAGCTCCTTCTTGGGGGAGCTTTTGGGGGTGCGTACCAAGGGGCGTCGGAGATGCTGCCCACAACAGAGGATTCCTGTGGAATGCTCCTTGTGATATGGTGATACCCCCGCTCCAGAGGAAGATGGAGCGGGGGTATGCCGGAAAAGAGTAATGAAGAAGAACTATAAGAAAGGGGATAATCAGAGGGTATTAAGGACTCAGATGATGTCCATGGCTGCACAGAAGCCCTCGTAGGTAGCTTCCTTGACGGTTCTGGCACGCTTTGCGTCGCCGGTGACTACGAACCAGGGAACGATGCCCTGGAGACTCTGAACCACAGCGTCATTGGAGCGGTTGCCGCAGCAGTAGTAGACCTTGTCGGCCTCTGCGAACTGCTCTACGCCATCCTTGTCCAGGAACTTGACGCCATTGGGAGTGATCTCCTGAGTGGTGACAGAGCAGTCCAGAATCATACCGGCTTTGTCCATCCGGGGCAGGAGGGCCATACGCTGGGACATGTTGGAGTCCTTGCACATCTCGTCCCGCATCTCCAGAATCTGAACCTTTGCACCGCACTCAGAGGCGAAGAAGTAGCCGGACTCACAGCCGATGGCGCCGCCGCCGATGATGACGATCTTCTTGCCCTTCAGGGACTCGATGTCCTTGTAGGCCTCCAAAGCGTGGGAAGCGTTCTCCACACCGGGGATGGGAGGTACGAAGGGATGGGAACCAACGGCACAAATCACTGCGTCAGGCTCCATGGAGCGAATCAGCTCGGGGGTAGCCTCGGTGTTCAGCATAATATTGACGCCCTGATACTTGCAGCGGGCGATGAGGGAATCCCGGAAGCGGAGCAGGGACTCCTTGTCGGTGTCGATCTCGGTGAACCACAGGAGGCCGCCCAGCTTGTTTTCCTTCTCCACCAGGGTCACATCATGGCCCCGCTCAGCAGCGGTGAGGGCAGCGTACATACCGGAAACGCCGCCTCCAATGACCAGAACCTTCCGGCAGACCTTGGGCAGGGGAGCGTTTCTCCAGCGGAGCTCACGCTGGCCCCAGGGGTTGACAGCGCAGTGCCACAGGGCGGGAATGGGACGATGGCCAGGATCGGAAGCCAAGGGATTGAAGCAGGAACAGCGCAGGCAGGGAGCGATCTGATCCTCGAGACCCATCATGGCCTTGTTGACAAAGTCGGGATCAGCGAACTGCTGACGGCCCAGAGCCACGAAGTCGCACTTGCCGGAGGCAATGGCCTCCTCAATCTGCTCGGGAGCGTTGAAGCCGCCAACGGCCACAACAGGCACATGTACATTCTTCTTGATGGCCTCGGCAAGATCCAGGTTGCAGCCGTGCTTGTCGAACATGGAGGAGAAGGCCTTGGTGTTGACGTGATCCTGATAGACGCCGGAGGTAACATGGATCAGGTCAACGTAGTCCTGAATGAGCTTGCAGAACTCGATGCCGTCCTCGATGGTCATGCCGCCCTCGATACGCTCGGAACCGGAAACACGGTACTCAATGAGGAAGTCCTTGCCGCAGACCTCTTTGATCTTCTTACAGACCATAATGGGGAACCGGGCACGGTTTTCCATGCTACCGCCGTACTCGTCGGTGCGGTGGTTGAAGCGGGGGGAGATGAACTGGTTCAGGAGCCAGCCGTGACCGCCGTGGAGGTTTACCATCTGGAAGCCCATGGCCTTCAGATTCCAGCAGGTCTCAGCCCAGGTGGAGGCAACCTGCTCCATCATCTCCACGGTCATCTCGTCCACCTGAACGCCGTCCTCCCGGACCATGGCGGAGGGG
>JAQXMD010000108.1 GCA_029012465.1 Oscillospiraceae bacterium
CTACAAGGCTCTGGACGCTCAGACCGATACCGCCAAGGTTGCTGAGTACTGCCAGCAGATGATCGATGCCTCCGTGGACGCTCTGGTCATCTTCGGCGGCGACCCCAACGCCAACGTTGACATCTGCAAGAATGCCAATGATGCTGGTATCCCCGTATTCATGGCTGCTCTGGACGTTGCCGAGGCTGGCCGTGAGTATGTCAAGGCCTGCGTAGGCCCCGATCAGGAGGCTATGTGCTACGAGATTGGCAAGTTTATTCTGGATCAGAACGGCTCCGACGCCGGCCTGACCGTAGCTCAGATCTCCGGCGTTCCCTTCCTGGACGACTACATCCAGCGTGAAGCTGGCTTCAAGCGTGCCATGGAAGAGGGCAACTACACCCTTCTGGAGCCCCAGTATGCTTACTCCAGCCGTTCCGACGCCAAGACCCTCACCGAGAACGTTCTGGCTGCCAACGAGGTTGACATCCTCATGGGCTATGACGACGACCTGACCATGGGCGCTGTGGCTGCCATCGAAGAGGCCGGCCTCGCCGACAAGATCAAGGTTTACTCCCTGACCGGTCAGAACGACGCCATTCAGGCAGTTGCCGACGGCAAGCTGGAGCTGACCGTTATGAACCGCGCTGACAACATCGCCAAGGAGCTGACCGTTGCCATGGCTGAGTGGTTCACCAACGGCACCACCGAGTACTATCACTACACGGAACTGACCTATATCACCAAGGACAACGTTCAGGACTTCATCGGCAAGGGCGAGTTCTAATTCAGCGCTTGTCTGAATCAAAACTACTGCTCCGGGGGCATCCGCTCCCGGAGTTTTTTGCTTTTTTTACAGTTCATTCACAATTCCCCGGCTTCCCTTAAACCTCGTTTTAGGTTTCCCTGTTATGATGGGGGCGTTTCCAGCAGAATCCGAAAAAGGATGTGCCCTGATTCAGTTGACATGTCCCCATCAAAATACAGGAGGTTTCCGTATGAAACTGAAAAACACGCTGGGCCTGTTTCTTGCCCTGTCCATGCTGACAGCCTGCGGTGCCCAGTCCGAAGGCTCCGCCTCCGCAGCATCCGTTCTTCCCTCATCCGTTTCCGTACAGGAGGAAACAGCGGTTCCGGAGGTTCCTGCTTCTTCCGAAGAGACGCCGGAAGCAGTGATTGCCGCCCCGGAAAACGCCCCCCTCACCGGAACCGGCTTCCCGGTCCTCACCGGAAGCGATGCATACTTCACCGCCCGGGAGTTGGACCCCAACTATGACACCGCAGAGACCATCACCCTTTCCGATGGAGCCAGCACCGCCACCACCGATGCCGCCAAGATGGATGGTGACACCATTACCATCACCGCAGAAGGCGTTTACGAGGTCAGCGGCAGCCTGTCAAACGGCATGATCATTGTGGACGTTCCCGACACAGACAAGGTGCAGCTGGTGCTCCGGAACGTGACCATTCACAGCGAGACCTCTGCCGCCATTTACGTCCGTCAAGCCGACAAGGTGTTCCTGACATTGGCCGAAAACTCAGAAAACAGCCTCTCCTCCGGTCAGAGCTACGAGGCCATTGACGAAAACAATATTGACGCTGCCGTCTTTTCCCGGGACGATCTGGCCCTCAACGGAACCGGCAGTCTCACGGTTTCCGCCCCTGCCGGTCACGGCATCGTCTCCAAGGACGATCTGGTGGTGGCAGGCGGCCGCTATACCATCTCCGCGCTGGATCACGGTCTGTCGGCAAATGACAGCATCTGCATTGCAGACAGCGCTCTGGTCATTGATGCCGGGAAGGACGGCATTCATTCCGAACACGCCGATGACCCCGAAGAAGGCCTTGTGTATGTGGAAAACGGCACCTTTGCCCTGACCACCTCTGGGGACGGCATCAGCGCATCCGGCAGCATTACCCTCCAGAACGGTTCCTTTGACCTGATAACCGGCGGCGGAACCGGCGCAGCTCTCCAGTATGACGAGAACGGCGACCCCATCAGCTGCAAGGGTCTCAAGTCCGGTAGCGACATCACTGTAAATGGCGGCAGCTTCTCCATGAACTGCGCCGACGACGCCCTTCACGGAACATTCTCCGTGCTGATTGCTGACGGCAGCTTCCACATCACAACCTCTGACGACGGCATCCACGCCGATACAAACACCGAGATTCAGGGGGGCGACATCACCATTGCCCAGTGCTATGAGGGCATCGAGGGAAACAGCATCCTGATCTCCAGCGGCCACATCACCATCACTGCTCAGGATGACGGCATCAATGCCGCAGGAGGTACTGACGGCAGCGGCTGGGGCGGCATGTTCGACACGGCTCCCGCTGACAGTTCTACCGATTCCTCCTCCCCCACCCTGGAGATCACCGGCGGCACCCTCGTGGTGGATGCCGAGGGAGACAGTCTGGACGCAAACGGAAGCCTCTATGTTTCCGGCGGTGACATCACCATCTATGGCACGGTCCGTCAGGGCAACGGTATTCTGGACTATGACCGGGACGGCGTCATTTCCGGCGGAACCCTCGCTGCCACAGGAATTTCCGGCATGTGCCCCAACTTCGCTTCCACCTCCACCCAAGGTTCCTTAATGGTCTCCGTGGGCCAGCAGGAGGCAGGAACAGAATACGCCATTCAGGATGCTCAGGGGAACGTGCTTTTGTCCGGCACAGCAAAGAAGAGCTTCAATCTACTGCTTTTCAGCTGCCCCCAGCTGACTGTGGGCGAGACCTACACCGTCACTACTGGCTCCTTCACCACCGAGGTGGAAATGACCGCCCTGATTGTGGGCGGAGAGAGCGGCATGGGTGGTGGCCGGGGCCGGGGCTTCTGATTCCGGGTGACAGTCCCAAAAACCTATGCTATAATGATGTGTGGGAAGCTCTGCTTCCCACACATTTGCGACGTTTTCAAAATGCCCGTACCGGGATAAGAAAAGAGGAATGCATATGCGTCTGCTTCTAGCCGAGGACGAAAAATCTCTGTCCCGTGCCATTGTGACCATATTACAGCGAAACAACTACTCTGTGGACGCCGTTTACAACGGAAGGGAGCTGCTGGAGTACCTGACCAGCAACATCTATGACGGGGTGATTCTGGACGTGATGATGCCGGAAATGGACGGGATCACCGCCCTCCGGGAGCTGCGCGCCTCCGACAACCGGATTCCCGTGCTAATTCTCTCCGCAAAGTCCGAGGTGGACGACAAGGTTCTGGGGCTTGACTCCGGAGCCAATGACTATCTCACAAAGCCCTTCTCCGCGGCAGAGCTGCTGGCACGGATTCGGGCCATGACCCGCTCCGGTGCAGAGCAAACGGATTCCAGACTGTCCTTCGGCAATTTGACCCTGGACTGCGCCGGATATTGCATGTCCACCCCTGACGGGAAGCTCCAGCTGGCCAACAAGGAGTTTCAGATTCTGGAACTGCTGATGCGTCATCCCGGTCAGGTGCTCTCTGCGGAGCAGCTGATGGAAAAGGTCTGGGGCTTTGACAGCGACTCTGAGATCAATGTGGTCTGGACATACATTTCCTACCTGCGGAAAAAGCTCTCCGCCCTCCACGCCGATGTGGAGATCCGCGCCAAGCGAAACGCAGGCTATCTGATGGTGATGTCATGATACAAAAACTGCGAATCCGACTCATTGCCATGGCCATGGCAGCACAGCTGATTTTGCTGATTGTCATTGTGGCCTTCAGCAACTATCTCAGCTACATGAAGCTGGCAGACAGCGCCGATTTTGTCATCGACGAGCTGATGAAGGAGCCTTACGATTCAGAGCCCCGGGACGGACAGCCGGAACCCGAAACAACCCCGTCGCCGTCCCCATCCCCTTCTCCGTCTCCTGAGCCCACTGCTACGGAGGAACCGGAGCCGTCCCCATCCCCTGCGGTCTCCGACCCCCCAGCGGATGAGGCAGCGCCTCCCTTCGCGGACCCCCGGGACCCGTGGGCACCCGACGGTGAGAACTCCTACGACCAGTGGGCGGACTGGATGCGTCCCAAGGGTCCCCATCCGCCCCAGTGGGGCAGCGGCACACCCTATGACGATGTCTGGGGGGGCAGGGAAACAGCAGAGCCATCTCCTTCCCCTACCCCCACGCCAGAACCCACGCCTACCCCGGAGCCCACACCGGAGCCATGGACCCAGCGCCGTACCGAGGAGCTGCCCTTCTCCTCCCGCTACTTCATCGTGTCTCAGGACACGGAGGGGGAGCTGCTCTACCGGAACATGGACCATATCATCTCCATTTCCGAGGATGAGGCCATGCAAATGACGGGGGTGGCCCTGTCCACTTCGGAGGAAAAGGGCTTCTGTGGAAACTTCCGCTATCGGACATATTTCGAGGAAGGTCAGATCACCCTGCTGTTTCTGGACTGTAGCCAGGACCTCGAAACCTTCCGGAATACACTGATCGCCAACTGCGGTCTTTCTCTGCTGGGTCTCGGCTGCACCTTCCTGCTGCTGATGCTGTTCTCCGGCAAGATCGTCCGGCCCGTGGCGGAAAGCTATGACAAGCAGAAGCAGTTTATCTCCGCCGCCGGTCATGAGCTTCGGACGCCCCTAACCATCATCGGGGCGGATACGGAAGTGCTCACCATGGAGCTGGGGGAAAACGAATGGCTTTCGGACATCAGCCATCAGACCTCCCGAATGACGGAGCTTACCAATTCTCTTCTGCAGCTGTCTCGCATGGACGAGGGCCGTCAGCCCATGACCATGCTGGAATTCCCTCTGTCGGACCTTGTGGAGGAAACCCTCCATTCCTTTGACCTTCTGGCAAAGAAGCAGGAGCTCCGTTTAACGGCGGACATCGCCCCCATGGTTTCTGTCCGGGGTGACATCGCATCCCTCCGGCAGCTTGTGTCCATTCTTCTGGACAACGCCATCAAGTATTCTCTGGGTACTATTGATGTATCCCTCCGGCAGACGGAGAACACCGTATGTCTGGAGGTCAGCAACAGCGCCCATCCCGTGACCCCGGAGCAGCTTTCCCAGTTCTTCGACCGGTTCTACCGCACCGAAGCCTCCAGAAACTCCGAAACCGGCGGCTATGGTCTGGGACTTTCCATCGCCCAGTCCATTGTTCAGGCCCATCGCGGAAAAATCACCGCCTCCTCTCCAGAGGAGGGCATTGTGCGGCTCACCGTAGTGCTGCCAAAATACTGATTCATGCAGCGTGAGGATGCTTTCTCACGCTGCTATTATTTTCCCGCGAAGCAGGTAAAGGTTCCCTCTGCCAGGAGCTTGTCTCCCGCCGTCACCTGAACCCGGAATACCAGAATTGTCTTTCCCATCCGCACCGGCACCGCCTCCGCGGCAATCACTCCGGAGGTCACATTGGCAAGATAGTGAAAATCCCCGCTGAGGGTCACAGGCCTGTCCGCCACCGCCCGGGCATAGGCAGAAGCCGCACAGTCCGCCATGGTGTAGAGCAGACCCCCGTGGACGGTGGTTCCGGTATTCCGGCAAGCATCCTCCACCTTCAGCTCCGCCCGGCAGCAGCCCTCCACCAGGCGGGTGATCCGAATGCCGCAGCGGCGCATAAACTGATTATTGTGATTGGTGAAATCCATCTGTTCCTGAAATGTCATGACGTCTCATGTCCTTCCATGCAATTTTTCTATGGAATTATTATATCTTATCTGTCAAACATGGTGTTCCTTGCTTGACATGGGAGCCAAAGACTATTAAAATATACTTGGTTTTTTCTATGCAGAATGCTGTAATTTTTCTCTATGCAGCAGGCCTTTCCTTGTGCATTTTACGGCAATCACCGGGGGCATCCAAGCCGGTGCTCCCGCTGCCGAAGCATAAATTTGTTAAGTTAGGAGCAATCAAATGTTTGCAGGAAAAGAAGATTTTAAGATCGAATACGGCGCAAAGGCTCTGGAGACCAAGGCAAAGCCCATCGATCAGTGTACCCTGTTTGAGCAGTATGAGGTGCTGGTTCACCTTCTGTCCAGTTCCGTCAGCAAGGTTCGCACCCAGACCTCTCAGCGTCATGTCCGTCATCAGCAGAAGAAGGTTCACTACTTCTCCATGGAGTTCCTGATCGGTCGGCTTCTGAAAAACTATCTCATCAATCTGGACGAAGAGGAAACCGTCCGGGAGGGTCTGAAGGACCTGGGCATTGATCTGGATGAGCTGTGCGCCTGTGAGCAGGACCCTGGCCTTGGCAACGGCGGCCTTGGCCGTCTGGCAGCCTGCTTCCTGGATTCCATGGCCTATCTCGGCGTTCCCGGCGTTGGTATGGGCATCCGCTACCGGTTTGGCCTGTTCCGTCAGAAAATCGTGGACGGCTATCAGACTGAGGAGCCGGACAGCTGGCTGGAAAACGGCTATCCCTGGGAGGTTAAGCGTGCCGAGGATGCCATTCCCGTGAGCTTCGGCGGCTATGTGGATCAGATTCGGAAGCCCGACGGCAAGCTCCAGTGTGTCACCCGGAACGCAAAGACCATTCTGGCAGTTCCCTATGATGTGCCCATCGTGGGCTACGGTGGAAAGACCGTCAACATTCTCCGGCTCTGGAGCGCTGAGCCTGTGGTTCAGAAGCTGGATCTGGTGGCCTTCAACCACGGCGACTATTCCGGCGCCATGCGTGACCGGAACGAGATCGAAGCCATTTCCTGTATCCTCTATCCCGACGACAGCACCGATGCCGGCAAGGCTCTGCGGCTGAAGCAGGAGTATTTCTTCGTATCCGCCGGTGTCACCGACATCGTCAAGAATTTCAAAAAGACCTACGGCTCCAACTGGGCCATTTTCCCGGATAAAATCAGCATCCACACCAACGACACCCATCCTGCCCTGTGCGTACCCGAGCTGATGCGCATTCTGCTGGATGAGGAGGGTCTCGAGTGGGAGGAGGCCTGGGATATCACCACCCGCACCATCTCCTACACCAACCACACCATCATGCCCGAGGCGCTGGAGAAGTGGTCCATTGACCTGATGCGCTCCCTGCTGCCCCGTGTTTACCAGGTCATTGAGGAAATCGACCGCCGCTACTGCGCCGGCTTTGACCGCAGCCTTCCCCAGTGGCACGACATGCTCCGGAACACCGCCATTCTCTGGGACGGTCAGGTGCACATGGCCAATCTGTCCATCATCGGCAGCTACAGCGTCAATGGCGTGGCATCTCTCCACACGGAGATCCTTAAAACCTCCGTCCTGAAGGATTTCTACACTCTGACCCCGGAGAAATTCAACAACAAAACCAACGGCGTCACCCATCGCCGGTTCCTGGCCGAGGCAAACCCCAGCCTGAGCCGTCTGATCACCGATGCCATCGGCCCCCAGTGGCTTGGCAACGCCAACCGCCTTCAGGAGCTGCTGAATTATCGGGACGATGCCGCCTTCCTCTCCTCCCTCCGCCAGAGCAAGCGGGAGAACAAGGTTCGTCTTGGAAACTATATCGGCAGAACCATGGGAATCTCCATTGATCCCGATTCCGTCTTTGACATTCAGGTCAAGCGCATCCACGCCTACAAGCGTCAGCTTCTGGCTGCCTTCAAGGCCATGCACCTGTACAATGTGCTGAAGGAAAACCCCAACGCGGATATTCTCCCCCACACCTTCCTGTTTGCGGGAAAGGCTGCCGCCGGCTACGCCTTTGCCAAGGAGACCATTAAGTATATCTGCTCCATTGCTGACCTGATCAACTCCGATCCCGTGGTCAGCCAGAAGATCAAGGTCATCTTCCTGGAGAACTTCAACGTTTCCACCGCCCAGCTGATCTATCCCGCCGCCGACATCTCCGAGCAGATTTCCACTGCGGGCAAGGAGGCCAGCGGCACCGGCAACATGAAGTTCATGTTCAACGGTGCCATCACCCTGGGCACGCTGGACGGCGCAAATGTGGAGATCAGCCAGCTGGTTGGCCCCGAGAACATCTCCATCTTCGGTCTCACCGCCGAAGAGGTCATGAACTATTACACCCACGGGGGCTATATCGCCTTTGATACCTGCCGGTCTGATCCCCGTCTGCAAAAGATTTGTGACCAGCTGATCGACGGCACCTTCCTGCCCATGGGCAAGAATTTCTACGGCATCCATGATGCCCTCTTCAAGAGCAATGATGAATACTTTGTCCTGAAGGACTTCGACGCATATCTCAAGGCCTGGAGCGGCCTGTCCGAAATCTACAAGGATGAGGCTCGCTGGGGTAAAATGTCTCTGAGCAACATCGCAATGGCCGGTCATTTCAGCTCCGACCGCACCATTGCCCAGTATTGTGACGAAATCTGGCAGACGCACTGTGGTATCATAAAATAAAAATTCTGGCTGATGGGGCGTAACCGCCCCGCGCCTGCCTGTTTCATATCAACAGCATTTCAATAAGGAGGGTCCCCATGAGAAAGAAAAAGTGTATAGCCATGCTTCTTGCTGGCGGTCAGGGCAGCCGTCTTTTGGCTCTGACCAAGAAGAATGCCAAACCCGCTGTCTCTTTTGGCGGGAAATACCGTATTATTGATTTCAGCCTTTCCAACTGTGTCAATTCTGGCATCGACACAGTCGGCGTGCTGACCCAGTACAAGCCCACCCGGCTCAACGCCTATCTGGGCAACGGTGAGGCATGGGATCTGGACTGCTCCAATGGCGGTGTCCACGTTCTCCCCCCCTATGAGACGGAGAACGGCGGCAACTGGTACATGGGAACGGCAGACGCCATCTACCACAATATTGACTTTATCGACTCCTATAATCCCGACTATGTGCTGATTCTGTCCGGCGACCATCTGTACACCATGGACTACAGCAAAATGCTGGACGTCCACAAGGCCAACAATGCCGATCTGACGGTATCCGTCATGCCGGTTCCCTGGGAGGAGGCAAGCCGGTTCGGTATTATGGAAACCGATGATCTGGGCCGTATCGTAAACTTTGCCGAAAAGCCCCCCAAGCCCATCAGCAATCTGGCCTCCATGGGCATCTACATCTTCACATGGCCCATTCTCCGGGCCTCCCTGCTGAGCGATCATGAGGACAAGGAGTCCTCCCACGACTTCGGCAAGAACATCATTCCCAACATGCTCTCTGCCGGAAACCGGCTCTTCACCTATCAGTACACCGGTTACTGGAAGGACGTGGGCACCATCGACAGCTACTACGGCGCGAATATGGAGCTGCTGGAGGAGGAGCCTCCCCTGGATCTCTACTCCGCCAACCGTATCTATTCCAACTCCAACATCTATCCGCCCCACTATGTCGGCCCCACCGGCTGCATCTCCTCCAGCATTCTCAGCAACGGCTGCAAGATTTTCGGCACTGTGGAGCACAGCGTCATTGGCTCCAACGTCACCATTGGCGAGGGCGCCGTTGTGAAGGATTCCGTTCTGCTGCCCGATGCAGTGGTGGAGCCCGGCGCAAAGGTCTATCGTTCCATCATCGCCGAGCGTGCCACCATCGTCTCCGGCACCACCTTCGGCGAGGACAAGCCCGACGGCCCCATCACCCTGCTGGGTGACGACCTGACAAACGCATAAGGAGGTACTGTTATGAGCCATGTAATCGGTTTGATTTCCACCAACTACACCGGCGCAAACTACGGCAAGCTCATTGAGGACCGCCCTGTGGCGTCCATTCCCTTTGCCGGCCGTTATCGTCTGATCGACTTCGCCCTGTCCTCCATGGTCAACTCCGACATTGACACCGTGGGTGTCATCACCCCTGCCAATTACCGCTCTCTGGCCGACCATCTGAACATGGGCCGCGAGTGGGGTCTCAACAAGAAGCAGGGGGGCATGTTCATGCTTCCCGGCGCTGTCCACGGCCTCAAGGATGTCAGCGCCCGGTTTAGTCTCCGGGATGTGATCCTGAACAAGGACTTTTTCCACCGGGCCGACGAGGAGACCGTGCTCTTCTGCGCCGCCAACCGGGTCTATAACATTGATTTCCGCCCCGCCATTGAAAAGCACGAGAAAACCGGTGCTCCCGTGACCCTGATCTACAAGAAGGTCAGACAGGGAGAACACGCCCGGGGTCTGTTCCTGAAGATCGGCGCATCCGGCCTTGTTTCCAGCATTGCCCCCTCGGCCAAGGGCGAGGCAAACTGCTTCCTGGATTCCATGCTCATCAGCCGCAGTATGCTGCTGGAGTTCATTGACTGCTATCAGAATCTGGGTTACATTGACATCATGGACATTCTGTCCGCCAACCTGGGTCAGATTCAGGTGAACTCCTGGTGCTACACCGGTTACGAGCATGCCGTGGACGATGCCGAGGACTATATGCACGTTTCTCAGGACCTGCTCCGCCCCGAGGTAGCAGAGGAGCTGTTCAACGAGGACCGTCCCATTCTCACCAAGACCCAGGACTCTCCTCCCGCAAAATATCTCCCCGGCGCAAGGGTGAAAAACTCCCTGATTGCCGCAAGCTGCGTTCTGGAAGGCACTGTGGAGAACTCCATTCTCTTCCGTAACGTCACCATCGGCAAGGGCGCAGTGGTGCGCAATTCCGTGCTGATGCAGCACTGTGTCATCAGCCCAGGTGCCGTGGTGGAGAATGTGATCTGCGACAAATATGTGACCATCAGCCCCGATGTAAAGCTCTCCGGCAGTGAGAAGAAGCCCTTTGTGATCGGCAAAAAACAGGAACTGTAAGGAGGAACCCTATGGCTATGAATGTGCTCTTCGCCGCCTTTGAGGCTGCCCCCTTTATCAAGACCGGCGGTCTTGGTGATGTGGCAGGAAGTCTCCCCGGCGCACTGAATAACAAATCCTGCAACGTGCGGGTGATCCTGCCCAAGCTGCGGCAGATTCCCGAATCCTACCGGAGCCAGATGGAAACCCTTTGTGTATTTCAGGTGCCTCTGGGCTGGCGCAGCCAGTACTGCGGCATCCAGACCCTGAAGGTGGGGAAGATCCAGTACTATTTCGTAGACAACGAATTCTACTTCGGCCGGGACGCCGCCTACGGCTACGGGGACGACCCGGAGCGTGTGGCATTCTTCAGCAAGGCCATTCTGGAGTGTCTCCAGCATCTGCCGGATTTCTTCCCGGACATCATCCATGTCAATGACTGGCACACCGCCCTTGTGCCCGTTTTCCTCCATGAACAGTATTGGGGCATGGAGCAGTACCGGAGCATCCGCACCATTTTCACCATCCACAACCTGAAGTTCCAGGGCATCTGTGGCGAATTCGCCCTTGGAGATATTCTGGGCCTGCATGAATGCAAGAATGCCGCCGATCAGCTCCATTGGGGCTATGACGCCATCAACTTTATGCAGGGCGCCCTGTACTATTCCGACTTTGTCACCACCGTCAGCCCCTCCTATGCGGAGGAGATCTGCACCAGTGCCTACGGCGAGGGTCTTGACGGCATACTCTCCCAGCGGAGAGACCGGCTCTGCGGCATTCTCAATGCCATTGATACGGCGAAGTTCTCTCCCAAAAAGGCAGTCGTTCCCTTCTCCAAAGAAGATTTGTCCGGAAAAGCCGCCTGCAAAGCACAGCTCCAGGCAGAGCTTGGCCTGCCCCAGAAGCCGGATACCCCTCTGCTGATCCTGATTTCCCGGCTCACCAGCCAGAAGGGACTGGATCTGCTGGCTGGCTGTCTCAGCGAGCTGGCAGGGCAGGACATGCAGCTGGCCATTCTGGGCACCGGCGACGACTACTATCAGCGGCTGCTGGGCAACTACGCCGCCGCATTCCCCGATAAAATCGCCTTCCGCTGTGCCTTTGACGAGCCTCTGTCCTGCCGCATGTACGCAGGCGCGGATATTCTGCTGATGCCCTCCCTCTTCGAGCCCTGCGGCCTCAGTCAGATGATCGCCATGGCCTACGGCACACTGCCCGTGGTTCGCGAAACCGGCGGTCTCCGGGACAGCGTGGTCCCCTACAACATGTATACCGGCGAAGGAACCGGCTTCGGCTTCCGCAATGCCGATTCCCGGGAGCTTCGGGACTGCCTTATGGGCATTTTCACCCTGTATTCCACCGCTCCGGATGTGTGGAAGCAGCTTCAGACCCAGGCCATGGGTCAGGACTTCTCCTGGCGGGTCAGCGCCAACGCCTACCGGGCCCTGTACCGCAAGGTCTTGAAGCGCTGATTTCTCAGTGATAAACTCATTGGGCGGGGAATTTTCCCCGCCCATTTCATCCGATTCCATTTTTGTATTTACCTGGAGGTTTCCCATGTATCTGTACCACAATTCCAGAAAGCCGGAATATCGCAGTCCCTACGGCGCTGTGCCTGTGGGCACGGCACTGACACTCTCCTTGGACGTCCATGATCTGCCCCAAAACGGGGAGGTTTTTGTGCGCCTTTGGTCCGGTCAGGAGCAGCTGATTCCCATGACCCGCAGGGAACAGAACCGCTATACTGTAACCATTTCCGTGCCGGATACCCCCGGTCTGCTGTGGTACTATTTCGACGTAAAATACGCCGGTGAAACCCGGCATTATGGCCGCCCTCTCCATGGGAATCACGGGGAGGGTACATGGATGGAACAGCCGGAATCCTGGCAGGTCACAGTCTATACCCCCACAGAGCTTCCCCAGTGGTATGGTCAGTCTGTGGTGTATCAGATTTTCCCGGACCGTTTCGCCCGGGGCAAAGATTTTGAAGTCTGTCAGGCTGCCGCAGCCCTGCCGGAAAACTGGAAGGGCTCCCGGCGTATGGTCATGCAGGAGTGGAACGACACCCCCTTCTATTGCCGTGACCTGAAGGGCCGTGTGGTTCGCTGGCCCTTCTTCGGCGGAAGCTTCTCCGGCATTGAAGAAAAGCTCCCCTATCTCCGTTCCATGGGCATCGGGGTCATTTATCTGAACCCCATTTTCCTGGCCACCTCCAATCACAAGTATGACACTGCGGACTATATGACCATTGACCCCAGCTTCGGCACCGAGGAGGATTTCTCCCATCTCTGTGCAGCTGCAAAGGCCGCTGGCATCCGCATCATTCTCGACGGCGTATTCAGTCACACCGGTGACGACAGCATCTACTTTAACCGCTACGGCAACTTCCCCGCTCCCGGTGCCTGTAGCCCTGAACCCAGCCTCTATGACAGCTGGTATCGTTTCGGGGATCAGTATCCCTCCGGCTACGAATGCTGGTGGGGGGTGGATTCTCTGCCCGATGTTGAGGAAAATGACCCCTCCTATCAGGAATTTATCTGCGGGGAAAACGGCGTTCTTCGGAAATGGCTGCGGTTGGGCGCCTCCGGCTGGCGGCTGGACGTGGCAGACGAGCTGCCCGACAGCTTTATCCGGGCCATCCGCCAGGCTGTAAAGGCCGAAAATCCCGACGCACTGCTTCTGGGCGAGGTCTGGGAGGATGCCAGCCATAAGATCAGTTATCATCAGCTCCGGGAGTACCTGCTGGGAGAGGAGCTGGATGCCACCATGCACTATCCCTTCCGCACTGCCGCCATGGACTATCTCCTTGGGAAGTGCTCTGCAGGAGACTTCTCCGAAGCCATGGAGGTCATTCGGGAGAATTATCCGGAATCCGCCTTCTACGGAGCCATGAACCTCATCGGCACCCACGACACCCCCAGAGCCATGACCATACTTGGAGAGGCTCCCGAGGGACTCACCGAAGCTCAGCAGGAGTATTTCCGGCTGGACCCCCACCATCACTGGCTGGGAAAAACCCGGCTTCAGCTCCTTTACGTTCTGATGTTCACCTTCCCCGGAGTTCCCTGTGTCTACTATGGAGACGAAGCCGCCATGGAGGGCTACGGCGACCCCTTCAACCGGGGCACCTTTCCCTGGGGAAACGAGGACCAGGCGCTTCAGTCCCATGTGCGGATGCTGTCCCATCTCCGGAGAGAGTATCCCGTTCTGGTCAGCGGAAGTGCTGCATTCCGTGCCGTGGACTGGGATGTATTTCTGGTGGAGCGCACATTGGAGGACACCTCTGCTCTGATTTATGTAAACCGCTCTCAGACTGACAAAACCATCTCCCTGCCGGAACACGCAGGCTCCCGGCTGGATCTGCTGACCGGTAAGGTCATGAAGTCCGATACCTTCATCCTCAAGGGCCTGTCGGCTGCCGTTCTCTATCGGGAGGGCCACGGAGAAGGCTTCTCTCCCCTGCCCGAAGCTGCCCGGACCCCCAGGGGCAAGGGTGTGCTGCTGCCCATGTTCTCTCTGCCCTGTGACAAGGGACAGGGCCCCATGGGCGCCCCCGCAGAGGAATTCCTCTCTGCCATCAAAGAAGCCGGCTACAACAGCTGGATGCTGCTGCCCCTGAATCCCGCCGGCGTGGGCAACTCCCCCTATTCCAGCTTCGGCCTGTTCGCGGGAGATTCCCGCTTCATTGACCCCGCCACAGAGGTGGACATGGAGGGCTTTGAGGACTTCTGCCGGGAAAATGACTTCTGGCTGGAGGATTACTCCATCTATACGGTGCTCCATAGGAAGTTTAACCGTCCCTGGCAGCAGTGGCCGGAAAAGGAGCGGAATCGCAAAAACCTCCCCTCCATCCGCAAAAAGTACGCCAGGGAAATCCGGGCCATTATGGAGGAGCAGTATCGGTTCTTCTGCCAGTACCATCAGCTTCGGGTCAAAGCAAAGGAACAGGGCATTGCTCTGATCGGCGATCTGCCCATCTACGCCGCTCTGGACGGCGCCGACACCTGGGCCCACAGAGAGCTGTTCCAGTTGGACGAACAGGGCTATCCCACCCTGCGGGCCGGCTGTCCCCCGGACTACTTCTCCCCGGAGGGTCAGGACTGGGGCAATCCCCTGTACAACTGGGATGTGATGGAACAGGACGACTTCGACTGGTGGCGCAGGCGTCTGGAGGCAGCCTTCCGGCTGTACGACTATGTGCGTCTGGATCACTTCCGCAGCTTTGCCGCCTACTATGCCATTCCCGCCGGGAAGTCCGCAAAATACGGCTACTGGATGAAGGGCGCAGGCATCAAGTTCTTCCGGGTCATGGAAAAGGCCTTTGGCACTCTGCCCATTATTGCCGAGGATCTGGGCACTTTGGACAATCAGGTCTATACCCTGATGCACCACACCGGTCTCAGCGGCATGAATGTCTGGCAGTTCAGCGCCGAAGAGATGGCAGAAATGCCCCCTGAGCAGGCCGCCGCCCGTGTATTCTTCAGCGGCACCCATGACAATCAGACCCTTCAGGGCTTTCTAAATGCCCAGCAGGACAACCGTCCGGCAAAGGAAATTCTCCGGGAGGTCATCCACAGCCCCGCTGCCGCAGTGATTCTGCCGGTACAGGACATTCTGGGGCTTGATGACAGTGCACGGGTGAATGTTCCCGGCACCTCCGACGGAAACTGGACCTGGGTCATGACCAGGGAGCAGCTTTCCGACCTGCGGAAAGGCGGCATTCTGGCTGAATAAGCAATTCTCCTGCCGGGTCATCCGGCAGGAGCACCCCATTTGAAAGGAGCCCCGTCATGGAACAACCGAAAACGCCTATTCTGGTCAGTGCCTGCCTGCTTGGGGTGTGCTGCAAATACAGCGGCGGTGACAACCTCTGTCCGGAGGTTCTGGCTCTCCGGGACAAATACAATTTGATTCCTGTTTGTCCGGAGCAGTTGGGCGGTCTGCCAACGCCCCGGCCGCCCGCCGAATGCTTTGCAGAGGGCGTCCATAACAATCTGGGGGAAGACGTGACGGAGCAGTTTCGCCGGGGCGCAGAGGAAACCCTGAAGCTGGGACAGCTCTTTGGCTGCCGGACAGCCATTCTCAAGGCCAGAAGTCCTTCCTGCGGCTCCGGGATCATCTACGACGGCACCTTTACCGGCACAAAAATTCCCGGCTACGGTGTCACCGCAGCCCTTCTCCTGAAAAACGGCTATCAGGTGTACTCCGAGGCCCAGCTGGAGGAGCTTCCCTGATTTCACTTGACTAACCCGCCCCTTCTGTGATATAGTACGAGGGCGTTAAGGGAGTAGTCGGCGGCCTTCGGGACGCGATGGAGCCAACATACTGGTGTACGTTCGTACCCTGGTTCCGTATGAAATGACGAGACTTTTCTGCTTTCGGGCAGACAAGTCTCTTTTTTTTATTGCAGGAGGTATACAATGGGATTATTTGAACTGTTTCTTCTGGCCCTGGGTCTGAGCATGGATGCCTTTGCCGTTTCCATCTGCAAGGGGCTTTCCGTGTCCCGGCTGCAGCCCAGGCACATGGTGATCTGCGGACTGTATTTCGGCGGCTTTCAGGCGCTGATGCCCCTGATCGGATGGTTTTTGGGCAGTCAGTTTCAGTCGCTGATTGTTTCCATTGACCACTGGATCGCCTTTGCCCTGCTGGGCGTCATCGGCATCAACATGATCCGTGAAGCCCTCAGCCACGAGGAGGAGGAAGCTGACCCGGATTTCAGCTTCAAGGCCATGCTGCCCATGGCCATTGCCACCAGCATTGACGCGCTGGCAGTGGGCGTGACCTTTGCATTTCTGGATGTTCAGATCGTCCCGGCGGTGTCCTTCATCGGCGTGACCACCTTCATCTGCTCCGCCATCGGCGTGAAAGTGGGCAATGTGTTCGGCACAAAGTTCAAATCCAAGGCGGAATTCCTTGGCGGTCTGGTGCTGGTCTGTCTCGGCATCAAAATTCTCATTGAGCATTTGTTCTTTGGGGGCTGAGCGAAAATCCTATACGGCTATAGCTTGACAATCCAGCGGTTCAGCGTTATAATTACCATAGTTCCATGGGCCCGTAGCGCAGCTGGGAGCGCATTACATTCGCATTGTAGGGGTCGGGAGTTCGAATCTCCTCGGGTCCACCACGTCGTCGCGGACTTCATATCGTTCGCGACGACTTTTTATTTTAAAAAGTCATCGCTCATTCATTCCGTCGCTCCTCCTCTCCAAATCGAACCCGCTGCGCTGGGCTTCGATTTGGTTTTGGGCGCAGACCTGAAAACGGCAGCATCTATACTGTTGCGATGTTACAGATAAGCACGAGGGTTTTGATACGAAGGTATCTGAAACGATCGTGCTTTTTCCTTTTGCCAAAACGCCCGTGACACAAGGCTTTTCGGTGCAGTTGCCCTTTGGGTTAGCTTCATTGTGAGCTTTTATGGATACATTTTCTCCGTGCTGGACAGCTGCTTCATTCTCTGCCGCACAACACAATGAAACTTTTTGTGGAGGAATGGTTTCAGAGTGGCTGGCATAGTTTCATCGTGTTTATACCATCGTGTGCAGTATGTATCTATTGGGTGGTGTCCATTATCGTGAGCAAAAAATATTTTGAAACTGCACCCCTTCGGTTCTCTCTTTGATTATGGTATCGCACAGCCTGCGTTGCCCCGGGAAGGAAACTGTTGATTCACTCGCCAACCAGAGTTACGATCAACACGCAGGCAGCATTCGAGCCTCGTCGGTGTGTTCCGACGAGGCTCCTCCTTTCAAATTGAACCCGCTGCGCCGGGCCGCAGAAGCAGCCTGGACGAACAATATTTTTTGTCCAGTATAGGCATGTAAAACCGGATATGATATCATGCCTGCGGAGCAAGTATATCATACGGCAACGCTGTATATCAGATTGCCAGCTTGTAGTAGGTGATGAAACGATAGAGCATGGACGCCCCCTGGGCACGAGTGGTGTTTCCCTTGGGGTTCAGAGTGGTTTCGGTCATGCCCCTGATGATCCCGGCGCCCACGGCCCAGCGAATGGGGAACAGCGCATAGTTTTGCACGTCCCTGGCATCGGTAAAGCCGGAGATGGAACCAAGGGGTGTCTGGAAGCCCCGGTACTGGGCATAGCGGTAGAGAATGGCAGCATACTGCTCCCGGGTAATGGCGGCATTGGGACGGAAGGTGCCGTCGGTGTTGCCATAGACAATCCTGTTTTCATCAGCCCAGGCCACAGCTTTTGCATAATACTGGGTTGGAGAAACGTCGGTGTATTTGGTCTCCGGGTCCGCCTCGGGAGAGCCCTCCATGCGGTACAGAACCGCTACCAGCATGCCCCGGCTCATGTCCATATTGGGGCAGAACGTGGTTTCGGTGACACCGCTGAACAGTCCTGCGGCGGTCATTTCCACAACGGGCTTATAATAGTAGGCATCTGCGGGTACATCCGTAAAAGGATTTTCAGCCTGAAGGGAGTCCGCTGCAAATGCCGGAGCGCATAAGGTGAGCATACAGGCCAGTATCAGAAGCAGTGCTGTCATACGCCGTCTCAAAATTGTCATAAGAATCCCTCCTTGTAATGTGTGGCTCCATTCTATCGAATTTTGGCGAACCTGTCAACAGTGCGGGAAACGCAAAAATTGGTCAGCCGCCGAAGCAGCTGACCAATTGAAATCGCAGAAATCAGGCGAAAAGCTCCAGAGCCTTCTGGGCAAAGCGGGTGCCGTAGACCTGGAACAGCTCAGCGGCCTGCTCCTCCTGACCCTTCAGGCAGATGGGTCCCAGATGGATGAAGGGAAGGCCGTATGCGGTGCCGCTGGAGTAGATCAGAGTGCCCTTCACCAGCAGCTGGGTCAGAACGGACTGGATGGCCACGTCGCCGCCACCCTGCAGGAAGTTTGCGGTGGCATATGCGCCGCAGAGCTTGCCGGCCAGGGCGCAGGGGCAGGCGTCCAGCCAGGTCTTGAGCTGGTTTGCCTCAGCGGCATAGTAGTCGGGGGTGCCAACGATCACGGCGGCGGAATCGTTCACAAAGGCAACGTTCTCCGCGTTTTCCTTGGTCAGCTCAGAAATGGGGAATAGGCCCACCTCAATGGTGTCGTTTGCGGCAAGAATGCCCTTTTTGATCTCCTCGGCCATGGAAGCGGTGCGGCCGGTGGAGGAGAAGTAGACAACGGAAATTTTCATAATATAAGTACCTCCAAATTATTTGTTGCCAATCAGGTTTACCAGGAAATCGGCGATTTCATCGACAGAGGCCAGCTCACCGGTGCCCTTTCCGCCGTAAGCCAGAACGCCCTCGTGAGGCTCAATGAACTTGTATTGGCCCAAATCCTTGAGCTTCTGCATGTTGCCCTGCACAATGGGGTTCGTGTACATGGCGTCGTTCATGGCAGGAGCAATGACAACGGGTGCGCGGGTGGCCATGACGGTGGTGGTGAGCATATCGTCGGCAATGCCGTTTGCGATTTTGCCGATGACGTTTGCCGTACAGGGGGCAATCAGGAAGCAGTCGGCCTTTCTGGCCAGAGAAATGTGCTCTACGCTCCAGACTGCGGGCTCTTTGAACATGTCGCGGGTGACAATGTTGCGGGAGAGCGTGCGGATGGTCTGCTCGGTGATAAAGGTTTCGGAGTTTTTGGTCATAATGACATCCACATTTGCGTGGAGATCAATAACCAGCTTGTTGAGAATCAGGCAGGCCTTCCAGGCTGCGATGCCGCCGGTGATACCCAGAACGACATTCTTACCAGTAAGCATTTGTATTCATCCTTCCGGTGGGAAATTCCTTTTGCAGGAGCGGAACGCCGCCCTGCGTGACTGATGGTTTCGACTGAGGCTTTCCCTGACGCCGGACAGGGGAAGCCCTCTCTTCAGTAAATAATATTATAACAAAGGATTCTGCAAAAGAAAAGTGTTTTTTCCTGTGTGCCGGGAAAACTTTATGGGAAGGACTCATAGACCTGTCCCGGGGTCAGGTCTGTGGCTGTCAGAGCGGCAAGCTCGCTGACCGTTACAAACACATAGCCCTTGGCCTGCAGCTCATCCACCAGACGGAAGGCCGCCTCCACGGAGCTTTTTGACATGTCGTGCATCAGGATCACATCCCCGCTTCCGCTGCTGACGGCCATGGTGTGTTCCACAGCCGAGGCGTTGTGGCTGGCCCAGTCTCTGGGGTCCACAGACCAGAGAATCACGCTGAGACCCAGCTCCTTTGACTCCCGGAGTACCAGATCGTTATATGCCCCTCCCGGAGGGCGCATGATGGTGGGGCAGGCTCCCGCAGCCTCCCGGAGCTTTTGGGCGGTAACGGACAGGTCATCCCGGAGGGCCTCCGGGGACAGGGTGGTAAGGTCCACATGGACGGTGGAGTGTACGCCAATCTCATGGCCCTCCCGAAGATACCGGGGCAACAGCTCCGGGTACTGGTCCATCCGGTAGCCGCAGAGAAAAAAGGTGGCCCGGGCGCCCCGGTCCCGGAGTCCGTCCAGAAGGGTTTCCGTGAGTGCGCCGGAGGGGCCGTCGTCAAAGGTCAGGGCCACATAGCCAAGGGGCTGCCGCTCCTGCTCCTCCGGGCTGATGGCGGAAACGGGCAGAATGAGAATCAGCCCCAGAAGCACAGACAAAAGCATTCGTTTCAAGAAAACCGCCTCCCATGTATGTCCGGCAGAACCCGGTGAAATTAGGGTGTGTCAGACAGGCATGTTTATGCGGAATCAAAACTGGTATTTCTGCGAAAAAAATCAGCCGCTGGCAACTTGATTGAATTCAATTTTGCCGAAGCTCTACATGATTTGCCTACAATCAAAAGAACTCCCACTACCAGCGGGAGTTCTTTAGAAGGCTTTACTCGATTTTCAAATCTGTTACAGGAATGATGGTGCCGGCATCATCAGCGGAAACGGTGGCGGTGATTTTGGATTTTTCATCCATCAGAACCGCGTCCTCACAGAGGGCGGCGCTGACACTGTACCACTGGTCCTCCAGCAGGAAGTAATAGACGGTGTTGCCCTCCACCACCTGAGAGCGAAGCTCCTTCACCTCACCGGTGACGGTAACGGTTTCGGGAACCGCTTCTTCCTCCTCGGGAAGAATCTCCGCCTGAATGCCATTCTGGGAGAGCATTTCGTCGTAATTCTGCTTGGTTTCGGCCAGTGTGGCACCGGTGGCCACAATCTGATACTGCTCCACATTGACCATGGCGTACATCTTCACCAGATAGCTGGCATCCTTCAGGGCCATGAAATAGGTGGGCTCTCCGGAGATGTTCAGCAACAGGGGGAAGGTGGCCCGATAACCCAGATGCTGTACCATACCCTGGGCACTGGACATGGCGGAATACTCCTCAGCGCCGGCAATGGCGTAGTAGGCCGTTTCCTTGGTGCGCTGGTTGGAGAGAATAAAGCCCACGTTGGACTCGTCGCCGGTGACGGAGGTAATGCCGGTATAGACCCACACATCATCCCGCATGGCAATGTAGTTATAGCCATCGGTGGTGGTGCGGACGTTTTTCTGACCGAACATGGAGTTCAGGAAGCCTCCGGAGAACTGGCCGTAGTAATCATACTGGGCAACGATCATATCCGCAGAGTACACCCGGTCCACCCATGTGGGAACCTCCTCCACGGGATAGTAGGTGCTTTCGCCGGTGACGGCATCGAGGATCACGGCACCCACCACATCGGCACCGCCGAAAAGGCCGATCTTCTTGTCCACAACGGAGCAGATCCAGAAGGGCATTCCGTTTTCGTCGATCTCAAAGTTCACGTCGTCAAAGATCAGGGTGGGATATTTGAACCGCAGGGCACGCATGAGATCCCGTGAGAACATGTCCGAGGGGGAATACTTCATGCCCTCCTCCAGCCGCTGCACTGTGACCTCCTGAGTGACCATGTTGATGAGAATATAGGCAGGCAGACCTTCGGAACGGTTGTTGAGCCATTTAATTACATCGCCGTAGTCCAGATAGGTGACTCGGACAGGGCTGTTTTGATAGTTGATCTGGGAGTAAGCGGAGTTGACCTCAAACTGGGACACCATGTCGGACAGCTCACCCAGCTTCCGGTCGCCCAGCTTCTCGGCGCTCTCCTTGTCCAGCATGGGAATCTGGTCAAAGGAGATCTGGTCCACATCCTCCTTGAAGTCTCCGTCGGTGACAGTCAGCAGGGAGGCGTAGTCCTTGGCCCGGAAGGGCACCATGGAGATCACCTGCCCCACCAGCACCACGATAATCAGCAGTGCGCCCAGAATCACGGGAATCTTCACAGACCAGAATTTTAGGACGCTCCGGGGCTGAATGTCCACCACAGTGGTGCCGTCCATCCGCTTCCGGTAGGAGGCAAGGCCAAGAGACGCCATTTGCAGCAGGACAAACACCACCAGAAGCCCCAGCAGGAACACATAGCTCTCCATGCTCTTGGGGTTCAGGGGCGGCAGCGCCACATAGTAGAACACGGCTCCAAGGATCAGCGTAATGAGCAGATTACGGATCACATAGAATGCGCTGCCATGGGATTTTGCTTTTTTATTGGAACGGGACATGCTGAGACACTCCTTTCTTTAGAAGAGGAATCCGTATTTTGTTTTGTAATCCTCTTCCGGCTTGGGCAGGACCCCCAGCTCCGCACGGAGGGCGTCCAAATCCACATTCTGAATATCCTCGCTCATGCAGGACTGGGAGGCAAGCAGACCGCCCCCTGCCATATCCTTCTCCATGCCATAGGCACTCTGGGCCATGGTGGAGGTGTAGGTCATTTCGGCCATGCAGTGGGCCACGATCTCCGTCGGAGTATAGTTCCGGGCAGTGTCCTCATCCACGGTGAGACCCACCAGAACCTCCGCAGGCTTAAGACCGATGGCGTAGCCCTCCTCATCCCCGGGGATGAAGCCGTAGACCTGCAAAACGGCCTCGTCCTCATCACCTGCTTCGTCGTTTTCGGACTCTGTCTCCTCCTCCCCGAAGAAGAAGGTCCACTGGGGCTCCTCCATCACAAAGCGAATGGTCATGTTCTCTTTGTTCTCGGCAGGCTCAGCCGCCTTCAGCTCCTCAAAAATGGACTGATAGGCCTCCTCATACTGGGCCATATCGGGGTTTTCTGCCCCAACCATTGCCCAAATGTCGGAAAAGGAAACCTGATCCAGAAAATCTTTCAAAATTGCCACGTTTGCAGCCTCCAATATCGTTGTTTTTTGTATCATAGCATGATTTGACCCGGATGTCAAAATGCTGTACAATATTATATGGCGTCATGAGGGCGCTTTATGGAGAGATCATACTGTGAGGTTGATAGGATGATATATTATTTGCTGATTCCCCTTGCCGGGGTGTTGTTTGCGGGAGTGCTCCTTTGGCGGGCGGCGGCCTTTGTGCCGCCCAAAAGAGTGGAAAACCCTCCGGAGGAAATTCCCGTGGATCGAGACCGGGCGGTGGAGCATTTAGGGCGGATGATCCGATGCAAAACCGTCTCCTCTCTGGAGGGCCATGACGAGGAGGAGTTCCGGAAATTCCGAAGCCTGCTGCCGGAATTCTACCCCGAGCTGTTCGGAGCCTCGGAGGTGGAGCGGGTGGACACCACCGGCGTGCTGATCCGCTGGAAAGGCCGGGAGAAAGGTGAACCGGCGGTTCTGCTGGGCCATTATGACGTGGTGCCTGCGGATGAAGCGGCGTGGGACAAGCCTCCCTTTGAAGGGGTTCTGGATAAGGGCGTTCTCTGGGGCCGGGGCGCACTGGACATGAAAAATCAGCTGTGCTGCATGCTGGAGGCGGCGGAAACGCTGGCGGAGCAGGGGTTTGTGCCCCTCCGGGATGTATATTTTGCCCTGTCCGGGGAGGAGGAAATCATGGGTCCCACCGCCGTAAGCATCCGGGATCTGTTCCGGGAGAGAGGAATTACCCCGGCCTTTGTGCTGGATGAGGGCGGCGACATTATGGAGGGCTTCTTTCCCGGGGCAGATGTGCCCTGCGCCATGGTGGGCGTTGGGGAAAAGGGAGCAGCCAACCTGTACTTCCGGGCCAGAAGCTCCGGAGGACATTCCTCCGTGCCGGCAAAAAACAACCCCCTGCCCCGGCTGTGCCGGGCTATGGTTCGGGTAGAGAAGCATCCCTTCCCCATGAAGCCCGGTCGGGCACTGGACAGCATGGTGGACACCATGGGCAGATACTGCAAATTCTCCACCCGGGTGCTTTTGGCAAACCGCCGGGTACTTCGGCCCCTGTATTACCGCTGGCTCCAGAAACAGGGCGGCATGATCGAGGCCGGAGCCAGAACCACCTTTGCCCTGACCCGGGCCTCCGGCTCTGAGGCGGGCAATGTGATCCCCTCCGAGGCCATGATGTTTGCCAATCTGCGGCTCATGTGGGGGGACTCGGTGGATGGGGTCATCCGGCGGCTGAATAAGATCATTGACGACGATCAGGTGGTCATTGAACCCAGCATTTGCACAGAGCCCAAGCCCGATTCCCTGATGACCGGGGGCTTTGACAAGCTGAAATCCGCCATTGAGGCCACCTGGCCCAAGGCGGTGGTCAGTCCCTATCTGATGGTGGCCTGTACGGATTCCCGGCACTGGCGGGATATCTGCGACAATGTGTACCGGTTCTCTGCCAAGGAAGTCACCGGAGCGGAAAAGGCCACGGTCCATGGGAACAATGAACGAATCCGCATTGAAAATACGGAGCATGCGGTGCAGTTCTTTATCCGGCTGCTGAAGCAGTGCTGAGGAGGAAACGCCATGCAAGCAGAATATTTGCGCTGTCCCATCTGTCAGGGATCGCTGGCGGAACAGGGAAAAAGCCTTGTCTGCGAAAGAAATCACAGCTTTGATGTGGCACGTCAGGGTTATGTCAACCTTCTGCCGCCCCAGATGAAGCATTCCAAAAATCCCGGAGATACCCGGGATATGGTGGCAGCCCGGAGGGCCTTTCTGAAGCTGGGGCACTACGAACCCATTGGGGAAAAGGTGGCGGAGCTGACAGCGCCCCTTGTGGGGGAGCGTCCCAATGTGCTGGACGCCGGCTGCGGCGAGGGCTACTATCTGGGAATTCTCAGACAGCATATTCCCCGGGGAGACTTCATCGGCGTGGACATTTCCAAGGATGCGGTACGCTACGGAGCCGGACAGGATAAGGCCACCCGCTGGATCACCGCCTCGGCGGCCCATCTGCCCATTGCCGACGAAACGATGGATCTTGTCACCAGCATGTTTGCCCTGACAGTGCCGGAGGAATTCTGCCGGGTGCTGAAGCCGGGGGGATATTTTCTGGAGGTCACTGCGGGAAGAGGGCATCTTCTGGGCCTGAAACGCCTGATTTATCCGGTTCTGACGGAAAAGGCGGAGAAGCCTCCCCGGGATTACCCGGGCTTCAGGCTGGAAACGGCGGAAACGCTGGAATTTGACTTCGCCCTTCACAGCAGCGAGGAGATCGGCTGGCTTCTGACCATGACGCCCCATTACTGGCGAATTTCAAAAGAGGGCGCGGAGCGCGCCGCTGCCGCCCGAGAGCTGAGTGACCGGGCACAAATTGAATACCGGCTGTACCAAAAGGATTGAAACCGGGAATGCATTGTGATAAAATAAGTGTCTGCGGAAAGGAGGATGTACATGCTGGAAAAACTGCGTCTGGTGGAAAACCGCTATCTGGAGCTGGAGGACATGTCCGGTCGGCCGGACTTTTACAATGACCCCAAACAGGCAGCAAGCCTCCTGCGGGAGCAGCGCTCTCTGGAGCCCATTGTCAGCGCCTACCGGCGGTATCTTGCCGCGAAGCAGACTGCTGCGGAAATGCTGGAAATGCTCTCCGGGCCTCTGGAGCCGGACATGAAAGCCCTCTGTCAGGAGGAGCTGGACGAGGCCAAGGCTCAGATGCCGGTACTGGAGCAGGAGCTGAAGCTGCTGCTGCTCCCCAAAGACCCCAACGATGAGAAAAACGTCATTCTGGAGATTCGGGCCGGTGTGGGCGGCGAGGAAAGCGCCCTGTTTGCCCATTCCCTGTTCCGCATGTACTCCATGTACGCGGAAAAGCAGGGCTGGAATATTGAGGTCACAACCCTGAACGAAACGGAGCTGGGGGGCATCAAGGAGATCGTCTGTCTGGTGACGGGTCAGGGAGCCTATTCCCGGCTAAAATTTGAGACCGGCGTGCACCGGGTTCAGCGGGTGCCGGAAACAGAGTCCGGTGGCCGGGTCCACACCTCCACTGCCACGGTGGCCATGCTGCCAGAGGTGGATGAGGTCAGCGTAGAGCTGAATCCCGCGGACATCAAAATGGAGGTATTCCGTTCCTCCGGCGCCGGCGGCCAGCATGTGAACAAAACCTCCTCTGCGGTACGTCTGATCCACATTCCCACGGGAACCGTGGTGGAGTGCCAGCAGGAGCGCAGTCAGGTCCAGAACCGGGAGAAGGCCATGCGCATTCTCTATTCCCGGCTGTATCAGGCCCAGCAGGAGGCTCAGGCGGCTTCTCTGTCTGCGGAAAAACGTGCCCAGGTGGGCATGGGTATGCGGAATGAGAAGATTCGCACCTATAACTTTCCCCAGTCCCGGGTCACGGACCACAGAATCGGCCTGACCCTGTACAAAATCGGGGAGATCATGGACGGAAATCTGGACGAGATCATTGACGCGCTGGTGACTGCCGATCAGGCGGAAAAGCTTCAGCGCAGTCAGGAAAGCGATGACCTATGAAAACGATTCTTTTACCCGCTTCCGGAGCGGATACGGCCCGGAGGGCTGCGGAGATCATCCGTCAGGGGGGACTTCTGGGTATCCCCACGGAGACGGTCTACGGGCTGGGAGCCAACGGTCTGGACGAAAACGCGGTACTGAACATATTTGAGGCCAAGGGACGGCCCCAGGACAACCCCCTGATCCTCCATGTGTCCGGGCCGGAGCAGGTGGAACGGTTTTGCCACTCCATTCCCCCGGCGGCCTATGAGTTGATGGACCGGTTCTGGCCCGGGCCACTGACGCTGGTGCTGCCCGCAAGGGATAATGTTCCGAGAAGGACAACAGCGGGTTTGGACACCGTGGCCATCCGGTGCCCGGACAACGACCTGACCCGGGAGATCATCCGTCTGGCAGGGGTTCCAATTGCGGCTCCCTCTGCCAATATTTCCGGAAAGCCCAGTCCCACCACTGCCGGACATGTGCTCCATGACATGGACGGGAAGATCGAGGCCATTGTGGATGGAGGCCCCTGCTCTGTGGGGGTGGAATCCACCATTGTGGACCTGACCGGTGAAATGCCCCGGCTTCTGCGGCCCGGCGGCATCACCCCGGAGCAGCTTCGGGCTGTGCTGGGAGAGCTGATTGTGGACAAAGCAGTGGTTGGAGAGGTCAGCCCTCATGAGGTGGTTCGAGCTCCCGGCATGAAATACACCCACTACACCCCCTCCGGGGAGGTCATCATTGTTACGGGAACCGGAATCTCTGCGGCCCGGTACATTCTTCCCCGGCTGGGAGACCATGATCGGGTGCTCTGCTATGAGGAGGAGCTGGGACTGTACCCACCGGAAAAGGCGCTGGCCTACGGCCGGGAGCAGGAGCCGGAGACCCTTGCAAGGGGCCTTTTTGCCGCCCTGCGGCAGCTGGACTCGGCGGAGATTCAGACCATCTACGCCCGCTGTCCCTCCGGCGGCGGCACGGCATACGCGGTTGCCAACCGGCTGAAAAAGGCCGCGGGTTTTCACATAGTAAACGGGGAGGAAGAGACATGATCGTCATTGGAATTACCGGCCCCACAGGCAGCGGCAAAACCACGGCCCTCCAGTGCATTGAAAAACGGGGCGGCTGTGTGCTGGATCTGGACGCCATCTACCACGAGCTGCTGAAAACCAGCAAGGCGCTGATTCAGGCTCTGGATGCCCGGTTTCCCGGCACCATTGTAAACGGTGAATTGGATCGGAAGGCTTTGGGCAGGATAGTATTTGCGGACAAAGAGGCCCTTGCGGACCTGAACGCCATTACAGGGCGCTATATTCTGGGGGAAATGGATCGCCGTCTGGAGGATGCCCGGGAAAAGGGCCTTCCCGCAGCAGCCATTGACGCCATCAATCTGCTGGAGGGAGACCTGCCGGAGCGGTGTGATGTGACCGTTGCGGTGACGGCTCCTGTGGACACCCGTGTTAAGCGGCTGATGGCCCGGGACAACATCTCCGAGGAGTATGCCCGGCTGCGAATCTCTGCCCAGAAGCCCAACGAGTTTTTTGAACAGGGCTGTGATTATGCTCAGAAAAATGAATACAGTACAAAAGAAGAATTTAAATGCCGGTGCGAAGAACTGTTTGAACATCTGATTCCGGCTGGAAAGGAAGCGACCAATACATGAGTGAAAACAAGTATGAGGCACAGCGGGAAAGGCTGCTGTATGCCCCCAAGAACGGCTACGAGGTGGCAACAGAGGAGGATCTTGCTGCCATGGAGGCCTATGGCAAGGGCTATATCGCCTTTCTGAATGCCTCCAAGACTGAGCGTGAGGCAGTGAAGGAGACCATCCGCCTTGCCTCCGAAAAGGGCTTTCTGCCCTATGTGCCCGGCATGGAGCTGAAGCCCGGCACCAAAATCTACTCGAGCAACTACGGCAAGTCCATCAGCCTTGCGGTCATCGGCAAGAAGCCCCTCAGCGAGGGCACCAGAATTGCCGCAGCCCACATTGACAGCCCCCGGCTGGACCTGAAGCCCAATCCCCTCTATGAGGACGACGACATGGCCTGGTTCAAGACCCATTACTACGGCGGCATCAAGAAGTACCAGTGGACCACCGTTCCCATGGCCCTCCACGGCGTTGTGGTGAAGCAGGACGGTCAGGTGGTAGAGGTCTGCATCGGTGAGAAGGACGACGATCCCGTATTCGTTGTCACCGATCTGCTGATCCATCTGGCAGAGCAGCAGATGAAGAAGCCTCTTGCCACCGGTGTCACCGGCGAGCAGCTGAATGTGCTCATTGGCTCCCGGCCTCTGCCCGAGGATGAGGACAGCGACAGCGTGAAGCTGGCAGTGCTCATGTATCTTCAGGAGCACTACGGCATCACCGAGGAGGACTTCCTGTCCGCAGAGATCAGCGTGGTGCCCAGCGCCAAGGCCCGGGAGCTGGGCTTTGACCGGAGCATGATTCTGGGCTATGGTCACGATGACCGGAGCTGCGCCTATGCGGAGCTCAATGCCCTGCTCTCCATGACGGAGATTCCCGAGTACACCTCCGTGTGCCTGCTGGCAGACAAGGAGGAGATTGGCTCTGTGGGCATTTCCGGTATGCAGTGTGATGCCTTTGAGTTCTTTATGGAGCAGCTCTGCGACAGCCAGAATGTGAAGCTCCGCCAGTGCTTTGCAAAGTCCCAGTGCATTAGTGCCGATGTGGCCAATGCCTTTGACCCCAACTACCCTGAGGTCAGCGACAAGCGCAACAACGCCCGTCTGAACCACGGTGTCTGCTTCATGAAGTACACCGGTTCCAGAGGCAAGAGCGGCTCCTCCGATGCCCCCGCCGAGTTTGTGGCAAAGATTCGCAGACTGTGCAGAGAGAACGGCGTGGTCTGGCAGATGGGTGAGCTGGGCAAGGTGGATGCAGGCGGCGGCGGAACCGTAGCCGGCTTTATGGCAAACCGCAACATCCTGACGCTGGATGCGGGAGTTCCTGTGCTGAGCATGCACGCACCTCAGGAGGTGGTTTCCAAGATGGATGCCTATATGACCTCCAAGGCCATCATGGCATTCTACGGGGACAAGGAATAAGACATTTTCGGCCTGCTCCAATGGTTTGGGGCAGGCCGCAATTCATCAGAAGGAGGCGCACAATGGTACAGGTGAAAATCACCGCCATTCGCAAGGCGGATTACAAGGACCTTCAGCAGCTGTATGAAAACCCCATTGCCCATGCATGCTCCGTAAGAGAGGGACAGAGCTGGGTTTCCGACGGCTGGAACCGGCCGGAGGGCTTCTGCGAAAGCGCATGGGAAAATCTCATGGCCTATGTTCGGTGCCTTGGCACCGGCGGCGGAGATTTCTTTGACGGATGGATGAAGAATCCCAAATCCGCCATGATCTCCTGCAACGATGGTTTCCGACCGGTGAGCTTTCTGTTGGAAGCAGTGGAATAAACAGGGCGCTGTCTCGATGGTTGGGACAGCGCCTTTTTATTGCTGCTGAGAATGTATGGGGCACCTTAAAAAACTTCTTGACTTTAGTGTAATGATTCGGTAAAATGGTGAAAGTAAATGAAGCGGGATATCCCGCAAAACGTTAGGAGAGAAATTATCATGAAAAAAGTATTTGCACTGCTGTTGGCTGCCGCGATGCTGCTGAGCATGGCTGCCTGCGGTTCTTCCGGTTCCGAGGCTCCCGCCTCTGCTCCCGCTGAGGCTTCTGCTGCTGAAGGCTCCGCCGCTGCCTCTGCTGAAGCTCCCGCTGACAGCGAGGTTGCTGCCATTCAGGCTGCCGGCAAGCTGGTAGTCGGTATCACCGACTTTGAGCCCAGGGACTACAAGAATGAAGCCGGCGAGTGGGTTGGCTTTGATGCCGATATGGCAAAGGCTTTCGCTGAGAGCCTGGGCGTTGCAGTTGAGTTCGTGGAAATCGACTGGGACAACAAGATCATGGAGCTGGACGGCAAGACCATCGACTGTGTATGGAACGGCATGACCCTCACCGATGAGGTCACCTCCGCCATGGAGTGCTCCAAGCCCTATTGCAACAACGCACAGATCGTCATTGTTCCCGCTGCTGTGGCCGACCAGTATCAGGATGCTGAGAGCGTCAAGGGTCTGAACTTCGCAGTTGAGGCAGGCAGCGCCGGTGAGGCTGCTGTCAATGAGTTGGGCGCCACCGCGACTCCCGTAAAGGCCCAGTCCGATGCGCTTATGGAGGTTGCGGCAGGCACCTCCGATGCCGCTGTCATCGACTCCCTGATGGCTGCCGCCATGGTTGGTGAGGGCACCAGCTATGCGGATCTTACTTACACCGTTGGCCTTACCACTGAGGAGTACGGCGTTGGCTTCCGCAAGGGCTCTGATCTGGCCGAGAAGCTCAATGAGTTCTTTGCCGCTTCCTATGCAGACGGCACCATGATGAAGATTGCCGAGACCTACGGCGTTCAGGCTGCTATCATCGCACAGTAATTATGATAATCAAACGCCGAAACAGAGAGCGGTTTCCGCCGCTCTCTGTTTTTCCCGTTGAGGAAACTCTGAATCAATGCGTCTGCGGATCTTGACGGATCATTTTCGCCAGAAATTCGTTTGAAAACCCTTGCAATACACAAAGTATTCCTGCGGGTTTCCACCTTTTTCTGACGAAAAATCTCTCGCCAAGCTCTCTTGCCGATTGAATCAGAGCTTCCTTTTGGATTCCCAAAAACACAGGCCGGGCCATCCGGCAGGAAAGCAGGAATAATCTATGGAATTGATACTCCAGCAGCTGCCCATTGTCATTGGCGCATTGAATGTGGGCTTTTTGCAGACACTGAAGCTGTTTTTTGTGACCCTTCTGGGAGCCATCCCGCTGGGACTTTTGATCGCCTTTGGCTCCATGTCCAAATTTAAGCCCCTGAGCGCCCTAATGAAAACGCTGGTATGGGTCATTCGCGGAACGCCCCTGATGATCCAGCTGCTGATCATCTACTATTTCCCCGGCCTTGTGCTGGGCACCCCCATCTGGGGCGGCGGTGAGGGCGGACGGTTTGCCGCTGCGGCATGCTCCTTCATTCTGAATTACGCCTGCTACTTCTCGGAAATCTATCGGGGCGGCATTCAGGGAGTTCCCGTGGGACAGGAGGAGGCCGGCCTGGTTCTCGGCATGACCAAGCGTCAGATTTTCTTTCAGGTTACGCTGCTCCAGATGATCAAGCGGATTGTTCCCCCCATGTCCAATGAGATCATTACGCTGGTCAAGGATACCTCCCTGGCAAGAATCATCGCCCTGCAGGAGATCATCTGGGCCGGTCAGGCCTTTATGAAGGGCTCTCAGGGCATCTCCGGCGCCATCTGGCCCCTGTTTTTCACAGCAGTGTACTATCTGATCTGCAACGGCATTCTGACCCTTGCTTTTGGCAAGCTGGAAAAGAAGCTGGACTATTTCAGGTAAGGAGGAAGGACCATGTCGATTTTAGAGGTATCTCATATTCGTAAGACCTTTGGCCGCACAGAGGTGCTCCGGGACATCAGCTTTTCCCTGAACAAGGGGGATGTTGTCTCCATCATCGGCTCCTCCGGCAGCGGCAAGACCACCCTTCTCAGGTGCCTGAACTTTCTGGAGACGCCAGATGAGGGCACCATCAAGGTCAATGACGAGCTGCTGTTTGACGCGGCGGATCCCACCTCCATGAAGGAGTCCGAGGTTCGGAAAAAGCGGCTCCACTTCGGTCTGGTGTTCCAGTCCTTCAATCTCTTCCCCCAGTACACCGCCATGGAAAACGTCATGCTGGCAAAGAAGCTGCTGGCAAAGCAGGAGCCGGGCTACAGCAAGGAAAAGCTGGCGGAGATCGAGGCGCAGGCAAAGGATCTGCTCCGGCAGATGGGGCTTGCGGACCGGATGGACAACTATCCCCATCAGCTTTCCGGCGGTCAGTGCCAGCGTGTGGCCATTGCCCGGGCGCTGGCTCTTCAGCCCGATATTCTTTGCTTTGACGAGCCCACCTCCGCCCTGGACCCGGAGCTGACCGGCGAGGTGCTGCGGGTCATTCGGGAGCTGGCGGATCAGGGCCACACCATGGTCATTGTCACCCACGAGATGGCCTTTGCCCGGGATGTTGCCAGCCATGTGATCTTCATGGCTGACGGCGTGATTGTGGAGCAGGGCAACCCCAAAGATGTCATTGACAATCCTCAGAGCGAACGGGCAAGGGCGTTCCTCCAGAAGGTTCAGCACTGACCCCTAAATATCACATATTCGTCAGGCTGTTCAGGCGATCATTTGCCGGGACAGCCTGATTTTGTTCACTTTTCAATTTGACAGGATTCACATCTGCTGATATAATATCTCATATGTGTGAAATGTCTGGCTTTTGTGGAGGTACTATGAAACGATTACGGATGCTTCTTCCGGTGCTGTGCCTGCTGCTTCTGAGCGGCTGCGGCAAAACGGACTATTCCCAGGGCCTTCACCATGTGGAGATCGAGGTTGAAAACTACGGCGTGATCGCCGTGGAGCTGGACGCGGATACAGCGCCCATTACGGTGGAGAATTTCTGCTCTCTGGCCGAGGACGGCTTTTACAACGGCCTGACTTTTCACCGGATCATCAGCGGCTTTATGATTCAGGGCGGCGACCCGAATGGCGACGGTAGCGGCGGCTCCGACAAGACCATCAAGGGGGAGTTTTCCTCCAACGGCGTGAAGAATGATATTTCCCACGTCCGGGGGACCATTTCCATGGCCCGCTCCAATGACAATGACAGCGCCAGCAGCCAGTTTTTTATTGTCCACGAGGATTCTCCTTTTCTGGACGGGCAGTATGCCGGGTTCGGTCATGTGACCTCCGGAATGGAGTATGTGGATGCCATCTGCGCCGACACCCCTGTGGAGGACGGCAATGGCACCGTGGCCTGGTGGAATCAGCCGGTTATCAAGGAAGTCCGGGTGCTGGACTAAATTATATTGAAATATGGCACAAGGAGGTGCCTCCGATTTTTCGGAGGCACCTCCTTCTCATTTTTAGGAGGGTTCGGAATCTTCCAGCAAGGCGATGGCCGGGGCGTACTTCTTTTGAAAATACGCTGCCGTCGTGGGACTGCTGAGCCGGGTCATGTCGCTGTTGTGCCGAATATCCGCCAGCTTGATTTTTCTTGCGGCAGCACAGGGCAGGAGCCGCTTGACATAGTCCAGATAGGGCATCCCCTCCGGGTGGGTCAGGTAGTCCAGAACCTCAATGACTTCCCGGGAGATTCCTGCCTCCTCCAAAAGGGAAAAGGTCCAGGGAGTATCCTCCACCACATCGTGGAGCAGAGCCGCAGTGACCTCCAGCTCCGTGTCCATCTGTTCCGCCAGATGGAAGGGGTGGAACACATAGGGCGCCCCGCCCTTGTCTTTTTGCCCATGGTGGGCGTTATAGGCGATCTCCATGGCCAGCTTTGTCTGGGGTGTATAGAGCATAATGGGTTCCTCCCTGTTTTTTCAACGATGATTCTAATTATATCATAAACCATCAGAGGAAGCAATTTTCGTGAATTCGTAAAGGAAGTGGATATAATGAAGCTGTATATGGAAAGAGACGTATTCTTCTGGGGGCGTACCATGGAACTTCGGGATAAGGCCGGACGGAAGCGGTATACCCTGACCAGCGAGGCTTACTCCCTTGGAAAGCGGCTCCATATCTGCGATCTGGCAGGCAGAGAAGCGCTGTACATCCATCAGCGGATCCCCTCCCTGATGCCCAATTATGAGATCCAGGTCTATGGGAAACCCGTGGGCTCCGTGACAAAGGATCTGACCTTCCTGCAGCCCCGGATCGTGCTGGAGGGACTGAGCATGGAGCTGGGCGGCTCCGTGGCTCTGTATGACTATGAGATCCTCTCAGATGGGGCTGTGATCGCAGCCAACCGTCCCTGCGATATGGACTGGGGCCGGAGCTTTCGGATGGAGTTTTTTGACCGTACAAATGATCTGACTGCCCTTGGGGTCATGATCGCTGTCAACTGTGTACTGGAGCCTCACAAACAGGCCCTATAAAGAAAAAGTTCCCTGCCTTCCTTGGTGAAGACAGGGAACCGTTTTTATTCCTCTGCGGGTACGCTGCGATAGCGGCTGTAGGCAACCACAATCCGGCGGCCAGGCTCGGTGCCGGTGGAGTAGGTGGTCACATCGGGATAGTCCTGCAGTGCCGCGTGGATCACATGACGCTCATAGGCGTTCATAGGCTCCAGGGTAATGTTGCGGCGGGTCTTGACGACCTTGCCGGCGACCTTGTTTGCAAGACGAACCAGAGATTCCTCACGCTTTTTCCGGTAGTTCTCGGCATCCACATTGATGCGGATACGCTTGCCCTGACCGTGGTTCACAGCATAGTTGGTGATGTGCTGGATTGCGTCAAGGGTATCGCCCCGGCGGCCAATGAGCATTCCCAGAGAGCTGCCCTGAAGCTCTACGGCGTAGGTGTCATCGGCGGTCTTGGTGGCAACGGGAACGGCATCGGAGCCCATGTGCTCCAGAAGGCCCTTCATGAAGGTCTCGATTCGGGCCTCCACACTGCCGGGCTCGGCAGTGGAAACCGCCACGGGAGCGGCTGCCTTGGGCTTGGGTTCGGTTTTGGGTTTGGGCTCAGCCTTGGGCTTGGGTTCGGCCTTGGGCTTGGGTTCGGCCTTGGGCTTCGGCTCGGCCTTAGGCTCAGCCTTGGATTCGGCCTTGGGCTGAGGCTTGGGAGCCGGTTCGGGCTTCTTCTCGGGAACGGGATCCGGAACCTCATAGGTCAGTCTGACCTTTGCGGGTGTGGCGCCAATTCCGAAGAAGCCGGAGCGGGGCTGCTCCAGAAGCTCAACGGTAACGCTGTCACGATCCATCTGGAGCGTTTCGAGACCAGCTTTCACGGCCAGTTCCATGGTCTTGCCGGTAGCTTCAATCGATTTGAACATAGAATGTTGCTCCTTTATTCACGGGCTGTACGCAGACAGTCTCTTAGGTTTTCGGTTCTTCGTCGGTGGGTTCAGTGGGTGCTTCCTCGGCGGGAGCCTCCTGATCCTTCTTGCCGTAGCGGTTGGGGTCATAAGCACGGCCCCGGCAGTAGGGACGGTTGGGATCTCCGGAGAGACCGGATTTCTTCTCCTGAAGCTCCTGACGCTGACGGCGAAGCGCTTCGCGCTCCTCCTCGGACAGCTTGCCCTTGACAGCGATTTCGGGCTCCTGGGCCTTCTGCTGCTTCTTGACCTTGCGGCGGCTGGTGTTGGGGTTGGCCACACCGTCGGGATTGGCGGCACGGCGCTCAGCCCGGCGGGCTTCCTTTTCGGCCTCAATGGCGGCCTCTTCAGCGGCCTTCTGACGCTTGATTTCATCCTCTGCGTCATAGACCTTCCGGTAACGTACCGTCAGGATGCTGTCAATGCCGGTGTTGAAGATGGCCTGAGCGATCCAGTAGACGGACATGGAGGCAGGCATGCTGTAGCAGATAAACAGGGAGAAGATGGGCATGATATACATCATGGTCTTCATGCTCTGGTTGGCGGCAGCTGCGGCTGCGTTGTCCTTCTCGCCCTTGTCATCGGTAGCCACAGAACCGTTGAGCTTCTGGGAGATAATCATGGAAGCGAACTGGCTCAGAGCGGACAGAATGGGGATCAGGAACAGGCCGAAGCCAAGCAGGGTGTAGGGCCCCTGGAAAATCCAGCGCCAGGAGGGAATGGTGCCCAGATCAATGCCCAGGAAGGAGAAGTCGATGGCAAGATCGGCGATGTTGGGCACAATGCTCTGGAGGGCGGGAATGTTGTCAATCACATGACGTGCAACAACGATCTGGGTATAGGCTGCGTTGGTGCTGCTGAGGTCGAGCCCCTGAGCGGTGAGCACATTGGTGATCTGCTCGATCTGGGTGGCATCAAGACCCATCAGGTATGTCATGGGCTGACGGATGACATAGTACAGCGCCATGAGCAGAATCAGAGGAAGCAGAGACCACAGGCAGCCGCCTGTGGGGCTGACGCCCTCTTTCTTGTAGAGATTGGACATCTCCTGCTGGTACTTCAGCTTGTCATCGCCACACTGCTTTTCAAGCTCCTTGAGCTTGGGTCCCAGACGGGAGGTTTTCATCATGCTCTTCTTGCTCTTTGCCGTGAAGGGCAGAATAATCAGCTTGGTGAGCAGGGAGAACAGGATCAGAGCGACGCCGTAATTGCCGAAGACCTGATAGAGCCACATCAGCAATATGCCGAAGAGTCTGAGAATATAATACATTTGTTACCTCCGATTGGTACGGATGAGCCTGTTCATGGAACAGGGTCGAAATAGTCTCCCTTGTAAAAGGGGTTACACCGAAGAAGCCGTTTCACTGTAAGCCAGCCGCCTTTGCATGCTCCGTACTTTTCAATAGCCTCCAGGGCATAGGCGGAGCAGGTGGGGGTAAAGCGGCAGCAGGGGGCTCTAAGAGGGCTGATTCGCTTCCGGTAAAACCGGATCAGCCACAGGAGCAGAGTCTTCATGCTGCACATCCTTTCTGATGAGCCCGAGCTTTTCGGACTGCTTCAAAAGGTCTGCCGCGATTTCATGAAAGGATGCATCCGCGCTTCTGCCCCGGGCCACGACCACAATGTCATAGCCCCGGATATAGGACGATTCCGACAGGCGGTATGCCTCCCGGATGCGACGGCGGATGCGATTGCGAACCACTGCATGGCCCAGCTTTGTGCCGGTGGTGAGACCCAGCCGGTTGCAGTCCATGCCGTTTTTGCGGCAGTAGACCACCACGCAGCGCCCGGCAGAGCTTTTGCCCTTCTGGTAAAGCCGGCGGAACACATGGTTGAGCTTCAGAGATTGGGTAAACTCCATGGCTTGAGTCCTCCGGAAATGCGGCAAGATACAGATGGGGTGAACGAACACATCCGTTCACCCCAGGTTTATCGACATCAAACGGTGTAAGGACGGGCGAATCAGTAGCTGAGTCTGTTTCTGCCCTTGTTACGGCGGCGGGAAAGAACCTTGCGGCCATTTCTGGTAGCCATTCTTGCTCTGAAACCGTGGACCTTCTGGCCATGGAGCTTCTTGGGCTGATAGGTACGCTTCGTCATTTGTATACACCTCCTGAAAAATTATGCTCGACAGCGAAAAATGCTGCAGCTTGCAAAGTTAGGCTGTCCCGAGGACAGGCAGAAGTTATTATACAGGATATCGGGGACAAAAGTCAACCTTTTGCCGCGATTTTTTCATAGATTTTCCCGGCTTCACCGGGGAATTTCCGCCGCAAACTGCATAAAAATCCATGCCGGAGCCTTCGGAAAAGGAGCAGCTGTCAGGCGGGAGCCTTTTTCTGATACAGGAACATGGCGATGCCCATGCCGCAGATGATGACATAGCCCAGGAAGCTGTAGAGGTCGGGCAGCTGACCGAACAGCATCCAGCCCAGCATGGCGGCAAAGATCACCTGGGTATAGTCATAGACAGAGATGTCCCTGGCGGGAGCAAAGCGGTAGGCGCTGGTGATGCCGAACTGGCCGGTGCAGCCGAACAGGCCGGCAGCCATGAGGCAGCCGAACTGGGCAAGGGTCATGGGAGCGTGGACCACGATAAAATAGGGCAGGCACACAAGACAGGAGAAGCAGGAGAACACAAAGACGATCAGGCTGGAGTTGACCCCCTTTTTCGACATGAGCCGTACAAAGGTATACGCAACCCCTGCGGTGAAGCCCCCCAGAAGTCCGATCAGCGCGGGGCCAAGGGACATATTGGCGGGGTTGGGCTTGATAATCAGCAGTGCACCCAGGAAAGCGACCACAACGCTGATGCCCTGAAACAGATTCAGCCGCTCTTTCAGCAGAAAATAGGACACGATAATGGCAAAGAAGGGGGACATTTTATTGAGCATGGAAGCATCGGAAAGATTCAGATGATCCACTGCGTAGAAATTGCAGATCAGTCCCACAGTGCCGAAAAAGGCCCGTGCGAAAAGCAGCTTCCAATGGCTCTTTTCCGGCGGCTGGAAGGGGATATGGCTTCGTTTCATAATCAAAAAAACGAAGATCACCGCAACAAAGTTCCGGAAAAAGGCCTTCTGGAGGGAGGGAATATCTCCGGCGAGACGGACAAAGGTATTCATCAGGGCAAAGGACATGGCGGCGCAGAGAATGCACAATGTGCCCTTGACGCGGTTTGACATAGAAATCAGATCCTTTTATATGGATTCCTCCGGAACATCGGCATCCTTTTCCTCGGTGGAGGAAAGCTGACTCATGTCCTGAGGACTGCCGTACCGGTTCAATTCCAGAATCAAGAAGCTGCACAGAAGATTTGTGGCCACCTGTTCATGCTCATAGGGCAGCTGAAACAGCTCGCTGATGCGGCCCAGCCGGTACAGCAGGGTGTTTCTGTGGATACAAAGAGAGGCGGCGGTGCGGTCCTTGTTGTGCATGCTGAAGGAGAATACCCGCATGGTTTCTTCGTAGGAGGTGCCGTTTTCCCGGTCATATTCCCGCATGCGGAAAATGGCAGGGTGAATAAAGGTCTCCGGAGGGTCCTTCTCCAGCACGGACAGGAAAATGGGCAGGGGCATCAGATCCGAGAAGGAGGTGGATCTGGCGGTGCCCAGACGGAGGGCCAGTCGGGCAGTCAGAAGGGCCTGCCGGTAGTGAATGCGGGTCTGGGAGGGATCGGTAAAGCTGTCGGACAGGCCGCAGATCATATCATGGGTGCCGAAGAATTCAAAAAGCCGGTCTGCCATGGAGATCTTGGGCATGGGGGTGCCGGAGCCGTGGGGATTGGTGCCGCCGTAGAGGATGACGATGTTGTTGTCATAGATCACACAGATCACGTTCCGGTACAGCTGCTGCAGCTCCCGGACGGCGTATTCGGCAAAGGCCCGCTGGGAGGCGAGGGCACCGATGGTGGTGACGCAGATGGTGTACTCCGGGTGCATGGTGCCGGAGATGGCCTCACAGGCAAGCCGTTCCAGATGGGGCGGTGTGTGGGGGGCCAGAAGGTCCTCCAGCTTGGTGGAAAGGGCCAGGTTCCAGCTGCCCAGAGACTTGATGCGGCTGGAAATTCTCAGACAGATGGCATCCAGCACAAGGCCAATGATGGTGAAATCCTCCTCCGTTGGGGGGGCTCCGTCCCAGAACACAATGATGTGACCGTGGACATTGTTGTCCTGAACCACCTCGGCCATCAGCCAGGGCTGCTCTGCACAGGAGCCGGTGGAGGCATAGAAGGGCTTATAGAATGCTTTCTTGCCGGAGAGAAATTCGTCCAGCGTCCGGGAGATCTGTTCCCGATCCATGGCCTTGTTTTCATAGATGGCATCCCATACGGGATCATTGATCCTGTTGTTGGGATGCATGGATACAACATGGAAGTATTCGTCCACAAAGAGCACGGGCTTCCCGTAGATTTCATGAGCAACCTTGATGACATTGTTCATGCTCTGGTTGCAGACCGCCTTATAGAGTTTTTCATAGACCATAGCCATGCGTTCTGAGGACATGAAAACACCTCCGACTTTGTCAAAAAGTTAAAACCATTGTACTGAGTTTGTGGGAAAAATGCAAGTGATATGGTGTGGAAGTCACAAAAAACCCAAACATGGGGTGAGAACCTTTACAATTTTCCGGGAGCATGGTAAAATAATCATTCAAGGACAGTATCCTGAGAAAATGCGAAAACCCATAAATCGGTTCTGCCCCGGCCCCGGGCGTATCCGGGAGAGAAGCTGAGCCGATCCCGACGAACCAAAGGAGCGTTTTATATGGAAACAACTGATCTGACCCGACTGAATCAGCCGGAGCCGCGCAACCGTCTGGATGAACAGCGGGAGGGCTACTCCTTCTATGCCTACATTTCCAGAATGCGCAACATTACCCGTTGGGGACTGATGCGGAATTCCTTCCCCGAAAACGTTCAGGAGCACAGCCATATGGTGGCAGTGCTGGCCCATGCACTGGCGCTGATTTCCCGGGAAATCTTCGGAAACACAAGAGTATCTCCCGAAGCCTGCGCCACGGCGGCGCTGTTCCACGACGCTTCGGAGATCATCACCGGAGATATGCCCACACCGGTCAAGTACTCCAGCAACGAGATTCGGGATGCCTACAAAAAGGTGGAAGCTGTGGCGGAGACACAGCTGCTGGGCACCCTGCCCACTGAGCTGCGGGATGCCTATGAGCCTCTGATCCGCAATGTGCCCCCGGAGGTGGAGCGGATCGTCAAGGCGGCCGACAAGCTCTCGGCCCACATTAAATGTCTGGAGGAGCTGAAGGCCTCCAACCATGAGTTCATTCTGGCCGCCCGCCAGACCCGTGAGGCGCTGGATGAAATGGGGATGCCGGAGGTCAACTACTTTATCGAAAACTTCCTGGACAGCTTTACGCTGACGCTGGATGAATTGAAATAAATAAGCTAATTTGGAGGTTACTTTTTTATGAAAGCAATCGTAACGGTCACGGGCAAGGACACCGTCGGTATCATCGCCGGCGTCTGCACGGAGCTGGCAAATCTGGGCGTCAACATTCTGGACATTAGCCAGACGGTCATGGACGGCTTTTTTGTCATGAACATGCTGGTGGATCTCAGCACCTCTGACAAGTCCTATGAGCTGGTGCGGGACGCGCTGGATGAGCGGGGCGTCCGTATGGGCCTGTCCATCCGCATTCAGCGTGAGGATCTGTTCAACGCCATGCATCGGATTTGAGGTGACGGAACATGCTCAGACAGACTGAAATCATGCAGACGCTGGACATGATCGACCACCAGCATCTGGACATCCGCACCATCACCATGGGCATTTCCCTCCGGGACTGCTGCAACCCCGACCCCAAGGTCACTGCCCAGAAGATCTATGACAAAATCACCCGCTGCGCGGAAAAGCTGGTTCCCACCGGCGAAGCCGTGGAGCGGGAGCTTGGAATTCCCATTGTCAACAAGCGTATCTCCGTTACCCCCATTTCCATGGTGGCGGAGTCCTGTGAAACAGAGGACTATGCCCCCTTTGCCGTGGCCATGGACCGGGCTGCGGAGACCTGCGGCGTGAACCTGATCGGCGGCTTTTCCGCACTGGTACATAAGGGCCTGACTGTAGGCGACCGTCGCCTGATCCAGTCCATTCCCGAGGCCCTGTGTACCACCAACAATGTGTGCTCCTCCGTCAATGTGGCGACCACCCGGGCCGGCATCAACATGGATGCTGTGCGCAAAATGGGAAAGATCGTCCGTCAGGTGGCGGAAATGGACGCCGCCAATCAGGGCAAGGCCTGCATGAAGCTGGTGGTATTTGCAAACGCCGTAGAGGACAACCCCTTCATGGCCGGTGCTTTCCATGGTGTGGGTGAGCCGGAATGTGAGATCAACGTGGGCGTTTCCGGCCCCGGCGTTGTCTACCATGCCCTCCAGAGCGTCAAGGGCCAGCCCTTTGACGTGGTGGCGGAGACCATTAAGAAAACCGCCTTCCGCATCACCCGTATGGGTCAGCTGGTGGCTCAGGAGGCTGCAAACCGTCTGGGTGTGCCCTACGGTATTGTGGATCTGAGCCTTGCACCCACTCCCGCCAAGGGTGACTCCGTTGCCCGGATTCTGGAGGAGATCGGCGTGGATGTCTGCGGCACCCATGGCACCACTGCGGCGCTGGCCATGCTCAATGACGCGGTGAAAAAGGGCGGCGTTATGGCATCGAACCATGTGGGCGGCCTGTCCGGCGCCTTTATTCCCGTATCCGAGGATGAGGGCATGATCGCCGCGGCCAAGAGCGGCGTACTGACACTGGATAAGCTGGAGGCCATGACCTGTGTCTGCTCTGTGGGCCTTGACATGATCGCGGTGCCCGGCTACACCTCCGCAGAGACCATCGCCGCCATCATTGCGGACGAGGCGGCCATCGGTATGGTCAACAACAAGACTACCGCTGTGCGCATCATCCCCGCCATCGGTCTGGATGTGGGGGATGAGCTGGAGTTCGGCGGTCTGTTCGGCTCTGCACCCATTATGCCTGTACACAACGAGTCGGCGGACCGGTTTGTGGCCCGGGGCGGACGGATTCCCGCACCCCTCCACAGTCTGAAAAACTGATTCTTCAAACAGAAAGGAAGGAATCTATGGTCATCCCCTCCGGGCCGGAGACGATTCTCCGTCTGCTTTGGGAAAATGGATATGAGGCCTATTGTGTGGGCGGCTGTGTGCGGGACAGTCTGCTGGGGATGGAGCCCCACGACTGGGACATCTGCACCTCCGCCCTGCCGGAGGAGACCGAGGGCGTTTTTCACCATCTGCGGGTGGTGGAGACCGGCCTGAAGCACGGCACGGTCACGGTGATGCTTCAGGGGCAGCCCTATGAGATCACCACCTTCCGGAGGGATGGGGACTATTCCGATCACCGGCGGCCTGAGACTGTGGATTTCGTAAAAAATCTCCGGGAGGATCTGGCCCGCCGGGACTTTACCATCAACGCCATGGCGGCATCTCCGGATGGGACAGTCATAGACCTTTTTGATGGTCAGGAGGACCTGAACCGGGGAATCATCCGCTGTGTCGGAGACCCGGACCGACGGTTTCAGGAGGATGCCCTGCGGATTTTGCGGGCCATGCGGTTTGCGTCCCAGTTGGGATTTACTGTGGAGGAGCAGACAGCGGAGGCTATGGTCCGAAACCGGCAGCTGCTCTCCTGCGTCAGTGGGGAACGACTCCTGTCGGAGCTTACAAAGCTCCTGACCGGCAAAGGGGCAAAGGAGATCCTCGGGCAGTTCACTCCGGTGATGACCGCTGTGATTCCGGAGATCGAAGCCTGTGTGGGCTTCCGGCAGTACAGCCCCTATCACAATATGGACGTATGGCAGCATACCCTGGAGGCTCTTGGAAAATCTCAGCCGGAACCAATGATCCGGTGGGCGCTGCTGCTCCATGATCTGGGGAAGCCCCAGTGCTTTACCCGGGACGAACATGGGACGGGGCATTTTTACGGCCATCCCCACAGAAGCGAGGAGATTGCCAGGAAGCTGTTTCGCCGGCTGCATCCGTCGGGCCGTATGCGGGATACGGTATGTACGCTGGTGTCCCACCACGATGATGACCGGCCTGCCACGGAGAAAAACGCCCGGCGGCTGGTGGGAACCTTCGGACCGGAGCTGATGACACTGCTGATGGAGGTCAGAAGATGCGACATTCTGGCCCATCAGGACACCCCCAAAACCCGGATGCGATACGAAAACCATCTGAAAATGAGCAGCCTGATCCGGCAGGCCATTGAGGAGTCCCGGTGCTGCAAAATCTCTGACCTGGAGATTTCCGGCGAGGATGTGCTGGCGCTGGGAATTCCCGGCGGCCCCAGAGTGGGGCAGTTGCTTCATCAGTTGCTGGATGAGGTGCTGGAGGAACGATGCCCGAATCAGCGGCAGGCGCTGCTTGTCCGTCTTCGGGAGCTGTGCGCGGAAAGGTAGGAAAACAATGGTGTTGGATGTTTTGATTTTGCTGGCGCTGAGTGTGTTTGTACTTTCCTGCTATCGGAAGGGACTGATTATGTCCCTGTGTGTTCTGGCGTCTCTGGTGGTGGCCTGCATGGGCGCCACTGCTGCCCAGCGCACCCTGTCCCCCATGGTGGAGGACTGGCTCCGGCCTCAGATCGAGGATAAGGTAGAGGAAAAGGTCGGCATCTGGATCGGAAACCATGTGGATGAGGCCATGGAGGACGCCGGAGAAGCCGGGATACGCGTAGGCGGCAAGGAATTGACCATAAATGATGTGAAGGGACTGCTGGAGAGCCTTGGGGTCCCTGTGGAGGAAAGCGTCCACAATGCGGCGGATCGCGTCTCAGAGCCGGTGGTGGAAGTGCTGGCACAGGGGGTCACGGAGCTGATTGTGACCAATCTGGCGAAAGCCCTTGTGTGGCTTCTGGCCTTCCTGATCCTGTATCTGGTGGTCTCCGGTGTGCTGCTGATCGTGAATGTGGTGGACAAGCTGCCTGTGATCCATACGCTCAATCATGTGGGCGGCGGAATCGTGGGGCTTCTCGGCGGTGTGCTGTTGATTGTGGCGGTGGTGTATGCCATGGAACAGGCGGAGCTGCTGGGTGACAAGGCTTTCGGCAGCTTTACGCTGCAATTTATCAGAGATATGCTGGCCTGATCGCAGGAATTTGCGGTCATTTTAGGACAGGAAGAGAATGTTACAGAACTATTTCTTGAAAATTCATGGAAAAGAAATAGAACCTGACTGGTTTCTGTAATATACAATCGGTATGATAAAACCGTAACAATTCTTTTTCATTTCTCCTTCTTCCTGATAATGATACGCAGACGGGCCGGTCACCTGTCTGCGTATCCTTTTTTGTGTTTTGGTCAGTCCTGGGAAAATGCGTCTGCGGCGTTTATTATGAAGATAGAAAGAAGATGACCTGTTTGCAGGAAAAAAATAACCGGTTGTTCTCCGGTCGTGATCTTGTGAAGCTGCTGGTACCCCTGGTGATCGAGCAGATTTTTACGGCGCTGATGGGAACGGCGGATACCATGATGGTTGCCCGGGTGGGTGATGCAGCGGTATCCGGGGTTTCTCTGGTGGACTCGGTGAACAACCTGATGCTGATGATGATGACGGCCATGGCCACCGGCGGCACCATCACCTGCGCCCAGTATCTGGGGGCACAGGACCATGAGGGAGCCAACCGTGCCGCCCGGCAGGTGTTTCTGTCGGTGGTCACGATTTCCACCCTGTGCTGTGTGCTCTGCGCCGGGCTCCGGAAGCCTCTGCTGAGGCTGATCTTCGGCAGCGTGGAGCAGCGGGTCATGGATGCGGCGCTGATCTACTTCTTTGTGACGGTGCTTTCCTACCCCTTCCTGGGCGCTTACTATGCCAGTGCGGCATTGTATCGGGCTGCGGGCAATTCCAGACTACCCATGCTGGTCAGCGCCCTCAGCAATATTCTCAATGTGGTCGGTAATGCCGTGTTCCTGTTTGTGCTCCATATGGGCGTTCTGGGTGCCGCCCTTGCCACCACCCTTTCCCGGGTGTTCCAGTGCGTGGTGCTGCTGTGGTTCCATCGCCGTCCGGGACAGGTGATCGTATTGAATCACTACCGGAAAATCCGGCCGGATTTCCGGATGATTAAGGCCATTCTGCGGATTGGGATTCCCACAGGGGTGGAAAACGGCATGTTCCAGTTCGGAAAGCTCATGGTCCAGAGCACCGTGGCAACCCTGCCCACGGCAGAAATCGCTGCCTCCGCAGTCATCAATACCTTGGAGTATTTCACCAGTATGCCCTCCATGGCCATCGGTCTGGGGCTTGTGACGGTGGCCGGACAATGCATGGGCGCAGGACGGAAGGACGAGGCAAAACGATACAGCATTCTGTTGACGGGAATCTCCGAGGTGCTGGTGATTCTGACAGGAATCCTGATCTTCTTTGCCGTGGACCCGGTGTGCCGTCTCTCCGGTCTCAGCGTGGAAAGCGCCGCCATTGTCAGCCGGATCATGATTCTCATTACGATTGTAAAGCCCTTTATCTGGCCTCTGGCCTTCACCCTGCCCAACGGCATGCGGGCTGCGGGAGATGTGACCTACAGCATGGTGGTGACGGTGCTGTCCATGTGGATTTTCCGGGTGGTGCTGTGCGTGGTGCTGATCCGATTCCTGGGCTTTGGGGTTCTGGGAGTCTGGATCGCCATGTTTACCGACTGGTTCAACCGGGTGCTCTGGAATGTGGGGCGGTTCATCAGCGGAAAATGGATGGAGAAAAAGGTCCTCACAGAATAAAAGCAGCGTGCAGGCAATTCAGTCTGCACGCTGTAACCATTCTATCATATTCAAAGGCAGGCGGAGCCAAGGGAGTGCTTAGTCTTTTGAATCTCCACAAGGTCTGCCAGCGTGATCCCGTCCACCACCTGATCGATGGCCTCATCGATTCTCCGGTAGACCTCCACAGTGGCGCAACAGTCCATTCTGGAACAGCTTGCGCCACTTTCCACACAGGAAACAGGGGCAAGGCTTCCCTCAATGGTTCTAAGAATCATGCCCACGGTGTACTGTTCCGGCGGTTTGGAGAGGGAATACCCTCCCTGAGCGCCCCGATTGGAGGTCACATAACCGCATCGGGTCAGGGGCGTGACGATCTGCTCCAGATATTTTTGGGATATATCCTGACGCTGGGCGATGGTTTTCAGGGAAACGCTCTGCCCCGGGGGCTGCAGGGCCAGATCCAGCATCAATCGAAGGGCGTACCTTCCTCTGGTAGATAACTTCATGATGATTCCTCCCCATTCAGTCTCCCTTAAATATACTACACGAATTCGGGGAAATCAAGAGTAAATCATACTTTTTCTCTGGGAATTCCTGTTGACAAACCCATGAAACATTGCGTATAATGAACACAATCAATATTCCGGGCGTCCCGGGGACAGTTTCACATTTCTTGAGGAGGAAATCCAATGACAGTATACGAGATGCAGCAGGAAATTCTGCGGCTGAAAAAAGAAAATGACATCTGCATCCTGGCCCACGCCTATCAGGGACAGGAGATTCTGGATGTGGCAGACTATGTGGGCGACTCCTATGGCCTCAGCGTACAGGCCTCCAAAGACCCCCATGGCACCGTTCTCATGTGCGGCGTCCGTTTTATGGCAGAAACCTGTAAGGTGCTCTCCCCTGAAAAGAAGGTCATTCTGAGCCATCCCGAGGCGGGATGCCCCATGGCGGACCAGATGGACAAGGAGGACATTGAGGCGATCCTGCCCAACTATCCCGACCATGCGGTGGTTTGCTATGTGAACACCACTTCCCGGCTCAAGACCATCTGCGATGTGTGCGTGACCTCCTCCTCCGCGGTGAAAATTATCCGGGCTATGGAGCAGAAGGACATTCTCTTTATTCCCGATCAGAATCTGGCCCAGTATGTGGCAGAGCAGGTTCCCGAGAAGAACATCAAGTTCCTCCGGGGCGGCTGTCCCCGTCATGCCCTGATGACCAAGCGGGATGTGGAGCGAGCGAAAGCTGCCCATCCCGAGGCCCTGCTGCTGGTACATCCCGAGTGCCGTCCCGAGGTGGTTCAGGCGGCGGACTATGTTGGTTCCACCACCGGCATCATGAAGTTTGCCCGGGAGAGCGAGGCAAAGGAATTCATCATCGGCACGGAAACCAGCATTCTGGAGCATCTCCAGTTTGAGCTGCCGGAGAAGCGGTTCCACTATCTGTCCAAGGATCTGATGTGCCCCAATATGAAGATGACCACCCTGGCGGATGTCTATAGCTGCGTAAAGGGCACCGGCGGCGAGATCATTGAACTGGAGCAGGAGATCATCGACGGAGCAAGACGCTGCATTGATGAGATGATCCGTCTGGGCGGCTGAGCAGGACTTCCATATCTGCGATTATTACAAATGCACTCCCTTTCCGTGAGGGAGTGCATTTTTTGCTACAGACCGCTTGATGATGCTATTCCATTTCGTATTCGGCTGAATTGATGACAAGACAGCGATTATTCTTCCAGTGTATTTCCATGCTGCGAGATTCGCCCCATTCCCCTTGATAGATGATTTGGGGCTTCCTTGAAATCGTAAAAAAGTATCCGTTGAATGTGCTTTTCTCATATACCTCAACCAATGTGTCGCCGCCCAGCGCGCCCTGATCGCTGTCAATCACCTCAGCGCAGTAGGTTCCACCGGGGGATTCCACCGAATTTACAACTGTGGTTTGGCCGATGCTTCCAAAGAACAACAGGATGAAACAGAAGCAGCCGATGGGCAAAGCCAGCAGAGCGGACAAAGCCAAAGTGGTTGTCTTGAGCGCCAGTGGGTTTCCATGTTTGATTGTTAAGAACAGGCAAAAGACAAAACAAATCAGTACGCAGACAACAGTCCATACACTGCTGCTTACAAGCAGACAAAAAACGGCATTGACAAGAGATAACGGTGTCAGCAGGGCAAACAAGACCTTCACAATGCCGGATTCTGTGACCGTCTTTGTCCGGATGCTGAAAACCGCCAGTCCAGCCGATAAGGACGCGAGGATAATGGTGTAAGCAGACATGCTTGCAAGCGCAAACTCGTATCCAAAGTAAGAGGAAATCAGCATTCCCGCAGGCAGAAACAGGAGCAGGAGCACCAGCATAACCCCTGAAATATGAAATAGTCTTTTCATTTCGCGAGCCTCATTCCTTCGTCAGTGTTCTACGCTCACACGAAATATCCTTTGGATGGGAAATTATGATCTGCGAGCTAACTGTGCGTAATTGTAGGTAATAAAAGCGAAAAGGAGCAAACCGCTGTTATTCATCCATCACATATAAATCAATATCGATCTGTGTTTTTGTAAGGTGACAGAAGTCAATCACTTCCATGGATGGTGCCAGACAAGGAGATGTATTCTCTGCGTATACCGTAGGAACAATTTCCAGCGTAAAAGATACATCAAATTTCTCTCTGATTTCATTTAGCCGCTCCACTTTATCAAGAAGGGGCTGAATTGTGGTATGCATTTGATTCTCAACAAGGACATCATATTGATCGCAATACCCAAATACCCATGATGAAGCATCGTGCCTTGTACCATCATGGCGCTTGTCGCCGATCTTCCATGCTTCATTTGGCTGTAAGTCTAACTGTTCAGTTATAACGTCTGGATCAAAATATCCTGCAATTCGGAAATATGTATAGCAGCTGTTTTCTGTCATTTCATATTCTCCTTGTTCACCCTGCCGCAGGCCGAATTTCACTGGAGCTGCCGCTTGTTGCGTCAGCTTCAACATTATACCCAGCGGAGCCCCTTGGGGAAATGGTTTTTCAGTTGTCCGCCGGAACCCTTTGCCCAGCCGAGGCTGAGCCCATCTACCTTCACCAGTGTCCAGCCCTTTTGATCTCCCGGGATCACATTCCCCCGGAGATACTGCTGGATTTCCGAACCATCTGCCGGGAAATCCGCCTCCACCGCAGCCTGACCGCACCAGAGCGCCAGTCCGTGGGCAGGCTCAAAGCGATTTTTCAGCAGCATGCCCAGCTCCAGTCCCGGACGAAGCACCTTCAGCCCCTTCAGGATTGGCAGTTCCTCCGGGCAAAGGTAGAGAGACTGTCCGAAAGAGATAAGCTTCCCCTCCGGCAGTTCGATTTTCATATCCTTCAGAAATTCCGAAAGCTCTTTGGGCATGGAAACAGGCTTTTCCCCGGACAGTTCCCTTCCGGGTTCGTCTCCATCCCGCTCCAGAAGAGCGGCAAAGTGCCCCTCTCCGGAGAGCTTGTGGGGCCAGAGCCGCGCTGTGCCCGCAAGAGACCCATCTCCGCTGTCCGTCCAATCCGGCCTGCCCGGTGCAAACCATGGGCTGCGGATGGGCACCACATGGAAATCCGGATGCCGCCGAAGAAACGCGCCGATGTTCCCTTCATTTTCCTCCGGGGCAAAGGTACAGGTGGAGTACAGCAGCCGTCCCCCGGGGCGAAGCATTTTCGCGGCGGAATCCAGAATCTCCGCCTGCCGTCCGGCGCACATGTTCACCGTGTCCACGCTCCAGTCGGTGCCTGCTGCCTCCTCCTTTCGGAACATGCCCTCCCCGGAGCAGGGGGCATCCACGAGAATCTTGTCGAACCAGCCCTCGAACCGTTTTTCCAGCTCTTTCGGATGCATATTCAGCACCAGCCCATTGGGAATGCCCATGCGCTCCATATTCCGGGAGAGGATTTTTGCCCGCTTGGGGTTTATTTCATTGGCAACCAGTATTCCCTGTCCCATGAGCATGTCCCCCAGCTGGGTGGACTTGCCCCCGGGAGCGGCGCAGAGATCGAGAACCCGCTCTCCGGGCAAGGGGCTGAGCAGCTCCGCAGGAGCCATGGCGGAGGGTTCCTGCAGATAATACAGCCCCGCCTCATGGTAGGGATGCTTTCCGGGTCTTGCCCCCTCCTCATAATAGTGGCCGGTGGCAGTCCAGGGAATGGGCTTCCCCACAAAATCGGGCACAGGCCCGGTCTTTCTGCGGCTCAGCCGAAGTCCCTTCTGGAGGGGGCGGTCAAGGGAAGCAAGAAACGCCTCATATTCCTCCCCCAGCAGGGGCTTCATTCTGTCCAAAAACGCGGTTGGAATCATGGGTTGTCACCTCTTCTATGAAAACATGAGCGGTGCCGGGAGGACACCGCTCATATGGGATTGCATTACTTTTTTCCGCCCTTCAGGGCCTTCATGCGGTCTGCATGGTTCAGGATCTGCTTGCGCATTCTCAGGGTCTTGGGTGTGACCTCCAGAATCTCGTCGTCTGCCAGATACTCCAGACACTGCTCCAGACTCATCTGCTTGGGGGGAATCAGCCGCAGGGCGTCATCGGAGCCGGAGGCACGGGTGTTGGTCAGGTGCTTGGCCTTGCAGACGTTGACAGTGATGTCCTCCATTCTGGGGTTGGAGCCGATAATCATGCCCTCGTAGACAGGAACGCCGGGGCCGATGAACAGGGTGCCCCGCTCCTGTGCGTTGAACAGGCCATAGGTGATGGACTCGCCGGTCTCAAAGGAGATCAGGGAGCCGGTGCGGCGGCGCTGAATCTCGCCCTTGTAGGGCTGATAGCTGTCGAACACGGAGGCCATGATGCCCTCGCCCTTGGTGTCGGTGAGGAACTCGCTGCGATAGCCGAACAGGCCCCGGGAGGGAACCAGGAAGGTGATCTTCATGCGGCTGCCCACAGGGGTCATTTCCAGCAGGTCGCCCTTCCGGTTGCCGATCTTTTCGATGACGGAGCCAACGTAGTCGGCGGGAACGTCGCAGACCAGCTTTTCCATGGGCTCGCACTTCACCCCGTCAATCTCCTGGAACAGCACCCGGGGAGGAGACACCTGGAACTCATAGCCCTCCCGGCGCATGGTCTCAATGAGGATGGACAGGTGCATTTCGCCGCGGCCCGCCACATGGAAAGCGTCGGTGCCCTCGGTCTCGGTGACCCGGAGGGAAACGTCCTTGAGAAGCTCCTTCTCCAGACGCTCCCGAATCTGGCGGGAGGTGACGTACTTGCCATCCTTGCCGGCGTAGGGGGAGTCGTTGATGGTGAAGGTCATCTCCATGGTGGGGGCAGAGATCTGCACGAAGTCCAGCGGCTCCACACAGGAGGGGGCGCAGATGGTGTCGCCGATGGAGATATTGCCGATGCCGCTCATGGCGATGATGTTGCCGGCCTTTGCCTCGGTGATGGGCGTTCGGCCAAGACCGCTGTACTCATAGAGGGAAACGGCCTTGAGCTTCTTGGAAACCGCATCGGGGTCATGATAGTTGCAAACCACAATCTCGTCATTCTGCCGGATGGCGCCCCGCTCGATCCGGCCGATGGCGATACGGCCCACAAACTCGTTGTAGTCGATGGAGGAGACAAGCATCTGGAAGGGCTGGTCCACATCGGCCTCAGGGGCGGGAATATAGTCAATGATGGTGTCAAACAGGGGCTTCAGGTCCACGCCCGGAGCCTCCGGGGAATAGGAGGCTGTGCCCTGACGGCCGGAGCAGAAGAGCATGGGGCTTTCCAGCTGATCGTCGGTGGCGTCCAGATCGATCAGCAGCTCCAGAACCTCGTCAATGACCTCCAGAATCCGCTGGTCGGGCCGGTC
>JAQXMD010000109.1 GCA_029012465.1 Oscillospiraceae bacterium
CGCCTCCGGGGGCCCCGGTAAAGCCCAGTGAAACGGGTTTGCCGGGGGAAGGAGGAGCAAGGAAGTGCGCGAAGTTTTCACATATGCGGAAACGGAGTCAAACGTACTTTGCGACGACGTGCGCGCGCAGGAGACTGTAAAAGCTCCGTCGGGAAAGCCTTTCGCTTTCCCGACGATATAAATGCGCTGCCTCGGAAATCCGAAGCAGCGCATTTGTTATTTGGTTTTCATCTGAGGCGCCTGACGGCTCCTGGGGGATTCCTCAGAGATGGACAGGGTATGATGCTTAGACAGCGCGCTCGTAGTAGCGGTCGAGAGCCTCCTGCTTGATGGCGATGCAGTCCTCAATGCCCATATCCTTGATCTGCTGAACGAAGGAATCCCACTCGCTCATGGGGCGAACGCCGGTGGCGAACTGGCTCAGGTTCTCGGAGATCAGGGTCTGGATATCAGAGTACTTTGCATAGTACGCCTCGCTCTCCTCTGCGGACAGGGAGATGGAGGGCATCTGTGCAGAGGTGTCGGTGTTGGCATCCCAGGTGGGGCCGCACTCGAACTGAATGTCCATGGTGTAGGTGGAGGGAGTCTCGGGGCAGAGCATGGGCATGACGGAGTAGATGAACAGAGTGGGCTTTTCCATCTCGGTCAGCTCAATGGTGTTCCAGTAGTCGGAATACTGAAGCTTGCCCTCGTCGTCATAAACGTAGGAGCCGTCCTCGTTGCCCTCAACGCCCATGGCGGACAGCAGCGCGCCTTCCTCGGTGAAGAAGAAGTCCAGATACTTGCCCAGAACCTCCATGTCCACGTCAGCGGTGGAAACGGAGATGCCAGCCACACGGCCGGAGATGGGGGACTTCACAGTGCCGAAATGGGTGATCTCACCCTCGGTCTTGGTGATGACACCCAGAGGAGCGATCTCGAAATCGGGGTTGATGGACTTACCGTCGTTGATATAGTTGGGAACCATGTTGGTTTCGCCGCAGAACACGCCGGTGGTGCCGGAGGAAATGGTGCCGCCGAACTCCATGGGGTTCTGGTTCTTGGACATGAAGTCAGGATGGATGATGCCTTCCTCATAGTACTTTGCGAACCACTCCATGTACTCCTTGAAGCCGGGCTCGATGGTGCCGAACTTCACCTTGCCATCCTCCAGATAGTAGGGCTCGGAAACCATGGGGAACACGGAGAAGGAACCGGAAACGCCGCGGCCGGAGCAGAAAGCGTTGGAGTTGGGAACGATACCCTGAGGCATCATCAGAGGCTCCTCAAGACCCAGCTCAGACTGGAACGCATGGAGAACCGCGTCCAGCTCATCATAGGTGGTGGGCATCTCCATGCCGACCTTCTCCAGATAGTCGGTACGGATGAAAGCGCCCTCAGTAGCGCCGGTGGGATAGTTGTTGATGGAGACCAGGCGGGGCATGTAGCCGGAATCGGTGTGCAGCTCACGCTTGGTGTCGTCATCCAGCTGCGCATAGCACTCGGCATAGGCGGGCATGTACTCCTCGGTGCACAGCTCGGTCAGATCAATAAAGACCTCATCATCAATGGCCTGATCGTAGCCGGAGGACCACAGCATGGCAACGTTGGTGATGATGTTGGGCAGATCGTTGGAGGCAACACGCAGGGAGAACTGCTCGGAGTTGGAAGCGGTGGAGACACAGACCAGCTCCACATGAACGCCGGTAATCTCCTCAGCCTTCATGTAGCCGCGGTTGTCAGCGAACTGGTTGGGCATGAAGGTGGACATGTTGTCGGAGAAGGAGACCCACATGGAGAGCTCAGCGTTCTCACTCTCGTCGTACAGAGGCAGCTCGTAGACATAGTCGGTGGTGATGAGGCCGCCCTCAGCAGGTGCGGACTCCTCTTCCTCGGTAGAAGCCTCTTCCACATCCTCAGCAGACTCTTCGTCCTCAGCAGGCTCAGCAGGCTCGGCAGGCTCTTCCTCATCCACCTCTTCCGCTTCATCCACGGAAGCATCGGCAGGCGCAGAAGCGCTGGTTGCAGCAGAAGCAGCAGCGCCGCCGCAGGCTGCCAGAGACAGAATCATGCACAGGGCAAGAAGCATGGCAAGTAATTTCTTCATAATGTACCTCTTTTCCATATATGAATTGTCGTTTCGTACCCAAGGTCCCCAGGTCCCGGGTACAATTCATATTCAAATTGTACCATATCGCAATGTTTTACGCAACATTTTCGTAATAAACTACCCCCCATTTCGTCACAGTGTGCGAATTTCAAAAAGAGTTGTTGTACAAATTGACAAGAAACCCGTGATTTTTCCCGTTCTTTTCTCGTTGCAATTATCCTGCGGGATGTTATAATGATGCGTGAATTTGCTTTCTCAGAAGGGGTTTCCGGATATGCTTCCATTTTTCATTGTCTGCCCGCTGGTGTTCCTTGCGGGCTTTGTGGATTCCATTGCCGGCGGCGGAGGACTGATCTCTCTGCCGGCCTATATGCTGGCGGGTGTTCCCACCCATACCGCCATTGCCACCAACAAGCTCTCCTCTGCCGTGGGAACCGTGGTATCCACGGGCCGGTTTCTGAAAAACGGCTATGTGCCCGTGAAGCTGAGCCTCTGTGCGGCAGTCATGGCTCTGATCGGCTCTGCCATCGGCGCCCACATCTCCATGCTGATGCCGGAAAAGGTATTGCAGGGGATGCTTTTGGCGGTGCTGCCGGTGGTAGCCTTCTATGTGCTCCGGAATAAGGACATGGGGGAAAACGAAAAAACCGGAACCCGCACAAAGGGTCAGCTTTTGGTCATTGCCATGGGAGCCGCCCTTGTGATCGGCCTTTACGACGGCATCTACGGTCCCGGTACCGGCACCTTTCTGCTGCTGATCCTCACGGGGCTTGGCCGGATGGATCTTCGTTCCGCCTCTGGCACCACCAAGGTCATCAATCTGTCCTCCAACGTTGCCGCCCTTGTGACCTTTATTCTGGGCGGCCAGGTCTACTGGAAGCTGGGCCTTGCGGCATCCCTGTTTTCCATTGCCGGGCACTATACCGGCTCCGGCATGGTCACGAAGAACGGCAGGAAGATTGTGCGTCCGGTGGTACTGACAGTGCTGGTGATCCTGTTTGTGAAAATTCTTCTGGGCTTCTAGGTGATAGCCGCAGAGCTCCGGTCTATTACAGTATATGCAAAAGGCGGTCTCCATAGACCGCCTTTTTTGCTGCCCGCTTGTTTCATGTCAATCACTCCGCCGGTTTCTCTGGGTCAGCAGAACCAGCCGCAGGAGCTGGAGAATCGTTGACAGCAGAGATGCCACATAGGTCAGAGCCGCTGCCCGCAGCACCTTTTCCGCACCGCTCAGTTCCTCGCCCATCAGAAGGTTCTGCCCCTCCAGCACGGCGATTGCCCGGCGGGAGGCGTTGAACTCCACAGGCAGGGTAATCAGCTGAAACAGCACCACAAAGGTAAACAGGAACACGCCCACCTGTGCCAGCCCCGTAAATCCCAGAATCAGCCCCAGCAGGATCATGGGCCAGGCAAGGGTGGAGCCGATGTTCGCAATGGGCACCGATGCCGACCGGAGCTTCAGGGGAGCATAGCCCTCCTTGTGCTGAATGGCATGGCCGCATTCGTGTGCCGCCACACCGATGGCTGCCACAGAGGTCTGACCGTAGACGCTGTCGGAAAGCCGCAGCACCTTTTCATTGGGGGAATAGTGGTCCGTCAGGGAGCCGCTGATCCGTTCGATGCGAACATCGTAAATCCCCGCGCTTCGGAGAATTCTCATGGCCGCCTCCTGGGCGGTGATGCCTCTTCTGCTGAACACATCGCTGTATTTCCGGTAGGTGGATTTGACATTCCAGGATGCTAATGCACAGATCAGCGCACCCAGAAGTACAAGATAATATGTGGAATCCCAGTACATTTCATCGTCACCTCATATTCATTGCCGCGGCAGGGCAGAATATAGCACTACAATTCAGGGAACCTCTGCCGCAGTTGGGATACTGTACTGTATATTATAGCAGGAACAAGGCCTGTTGTATACGATGATTTCCGCCGCTTCCGGGTTCCACTGCTGTTTATGACAGGAAACGGGTCAGAATGACAGGTGTTCCTTCGATTATCTGGTAATTTTGACGAAAATCCTTCATAAAATGTTGAGATTATATACAAATTGTCTTGACAGATTGAATATTTCATTATAAACTTTACTTATCTAATTATTTAGTTTCGGAAAGTGCCCGGAGGAATACGCTTTCTTCCGTTCCGGCTGCTTCCGTAAGTAAGGTAAGGAGGAAAACTCTATGAGCAACAAGGTGAAAAAGGCAGGCGGCGGCGCGCTGCTTGGCGCAGCGTTCCTGATGGCAACGTCCGCCATCGGCCCCGGCTTCCTGACACAAACCGCTACCTTTACCAGCAGCCTGGGCTCCAGCTTCGGCTTCGTCATTCTGGCAACCATTGTCCTTGCCCTGATTGCCCAGCTGAATGTGTGGAAGGTCCTCTGCGTCAGCGGACTTCGCGGACAGGATGTGGCAAATAAGCTCCTGCCGGGTCTGGGCGTTCTGGTGTCCGTTCTGATCGTATTCGGCGGCATCGTCTTTAACATCGGCAATGTGGGCGGCGGCGGTCTGGGCCTCAATGCCCTCATCGGTCTCCCCCTGATCCCCGGTTACATCATCACTGCCGTTCTGGCAATCGCCATTTTCCTGTTTAAGCAGGCCAAGTCCATTATGGACACCGTCACCAAGGTTCTCGGCGG
>JAQXMD010000110.1 GCA_029012465.1 Oscillospiraceae bacterium
GATACCGCTGCCGTCGCCGATGATATAAAGGCCGGGGTATTTGCTTTCCAGCTTTTCATTGACCTCCACTTCCATATTGTAGAACTTGACTTCCACGCCATAGAGGAGGGTATCGTCGTTGGCAGTACCCGGGGCGACCTTGTCCAGCGCATAGATCATTTCGATAATGCCGTCGAGGATTCGCTTGGGAAGCACCAGACTCAGATCTCCGGGGGTGGCGTTCAGGGTGGGGGTAATGAACGCATCCTGCATCCGGCTGGGAGTGGAACGGCGGCCACGAATCAAATCTCCAAACCGCTGGACGATGACACCGCCGCCCAGCATATTGCTCAGGCGAGCAATGCTTTCACCATAGCCGTTGGAATCCTTAAAGGGTTCGGAAAAGTGCTTGGCAACCAGAAGAGCAAAATTCGTGTTCTCCGTCTGCCGGGCCGGGTCCTCATAGCTGTGACCGTTGACCGTGATGATGCCGTTGGTGTTCTCATTGACCACTGCGCCCTTGGGATTCATACAGAAGGTGCGGACCTTGTCGCCGTACTTCTCGGTTCGGTAGACGATCTTGCTTTCATACAGCTCGTCGGTCAGATGGGCAAAGACTGTGGCGGGCAGCTCAACCCGGACACCGATATCCACCCGGTTGGATTTGGTGGGGATGCTCAGATCCCTACAAACAGTTTCCATCCATTTGCTGCCGCTGCGGCCCACGGAGATAACGCACTGGGTGCAGCTGTAGGATGCGTCCTTTGTGAGAATCTGATAGCCCCTGTTGCCGCAGGAAATAGACTGCACCGGAGTGTCAAAATGGAATTCAACCTTGTCCCGGAGGTATGCATACAGATTCTCCAGAACCACATAGTTGATATCCGTACCCAGATGTCGGACAGAGGCGTCCAGAAGGTGCAGATCATTTTGAATGCAGAGGGTTTTGAACCGGGTGCCGGCGGTGGAATACAGCCGGGTACCCTCGCCGCCATATCGCATATTGATCTGGTCAACATAGCGCATCAGCTCCAGAGCCTGCTTCTTGCCAATGTACTCATACAGCGTTCCGCCAAAATCGTTGGTAATGTTATATTTTCCGTCAGAAAACGCACCGGCACCGCCAAAGCCGCTCATAATGCTACAGCTTTTGCAGCCAATGCAGGTCTTGATCCTGTCCCCGTCAATGGGGCAGTGCCGCTTGTCGAGGGCATGTCCTGCCTCGAACACAGCTACCCGCAGGTCGCTTCGATGCTGCACCAGCTCATAGGCGGCAAAAATTCCGCCCGGGCCTGCACCAATGATAATCACATCATAGTTTGCAGCTTTTTCCACAGCTGCGGATTCCGTAATCTCGTGTAACATGAGGGTTGTCTCCTTTTTGCCTTTGTACAATATTCATATCACATTTTGACGCATTATACAACATGTTTCTTTGGTATTTGTGCATCATTCTCAGAAGCGTGACAGTTGATGGGAGAACAATTTCAGGAGTGTTGTCAAGGAATGTCCGGGAGCGTACGCTGGGAACTGTCGGACAACCAAAGCTTCTGGTGGGATCGTTTCCGGGAAGGAGAGCATTTCGTGCGGCAGACGTTCGTTGATTATGATACAATGTCCCCGAAGAATCTATAGAAATGACACATTCGGATCAGTTATGGACCTATCTTTTTTCAATTGGAACCATTATAATGTGAGTGAATAAACCGTTATTACGTTCACGTCTGAAACAACTGCCACAAAAAATGATTACAATGGGGGGAAACTGTATGCTGCGAATGGAGATCGCGTTGTTTCTTGTTCTGGCCTTTGTTGCCAGTGTCTATTTTTCCGCCGGGCGAAAGAGCACACCGCTGCACAGGACGTTTTCTGTCTTGCTGGTGGTTGTGCTGATTCATCTGGCGCTGGACGGCATCACGGTCTACACAGTGCATCATTTGGAGACCGTACCGAGGTTTTTGAACGATGCTGTTCACAGACTCTTTTTGGGCAGCATGGTGCTGGTGATCTATCTGTTCTATCAGTATATTGCCATTCTGGTGGAGGAGGAGACCGGAAAGCCCCGCCGGCTGGACTGGCCCGCCAGAATCTTTCTGGCTGTGGCGGAGCTTGGAAATTTCCTGCTGCCGATCTCCTACACAGTGACCCCGGCGGGGAACTACTCCTCCGGACTTTACATGCTGGTACCCTATTGGGCCGTGGCCTTCTATCTGCTGCTGTGTGCCGGACTGTTGATCGTAAACTGGAAGCAGATCGATCAAAAAAAGAAGCTTGCCATCGGCTCGGCACTGTTCGTCGAGGTAACTGTCTGTGTTATGCAGGGGCTGAAGCACACCTGGCTCATCAGCGGCATGGGCATTACTTTGATGACGATGTCCTTCTATCTGACCCTGGAAAACCCGGACATTCTTCGGGCGGAGCTGACAGAACAAAAGATGTCCATGCTGTACCTAAAGAGCCAGGTAAATCCCCATTTCCTATACAACACGCTGGATACCATTCGCATTCAGGCACAGCTGAACGGCGATAAAGCGGTTGCCGATCTGCTCATGCGGCTGGTGGACTTTTTCCGGCTCAGCGTGAAGGTGGACAGGCCCATGGTATCTCTGGACGACGAACTGGAGCTGCTGGAGGCCTATATGGAGCTGATGTGCTACCGTTATCCGGAGCTGCAGTGTGCGTATGACATTGACCCGGAGCTGGGCGGTATGCAGGTGCCCAATTTTATTCTACAGCCCATTGTGGAAAACAGCCTCCTCCACGGCCTGAAAAACAAGGGCTACCGGGGAGAGGTGCGCATCTCTGCCAAGAAAACGCTGGAAAACCGGATGGAAATTCTGGTCAGCGACACCGGCAGCGGATTTGCAGAAGGGAAGAAAGCTGCAATCGACCAGATGCTTCTGACCTATGCCAAACAGCCAGCCAAGTTGGAAGGCAACAGCATCGGCATTTTGAACGTGCAGAAGCGGATCAAGCTGCTCTGTGGACGGGAATACGGCCTTTTCTACACGGAAAATCCAACAGGCGGCGTAACGGCCCATTTGCTGCTGCCCATGAGGGAGGATGTCCAATAGCGTTCCATAGACGGCGGGCAGCGTTATTCCTATTACACTTGCAGCAGATATGTTTACGCCAAAGAATGCGGTGGATACCCTTATCCATTTGTTTCTCACCGGCTATGTGGTGGACTTTTTCGACCGGAGCTTTTCCCGGCCTCTGCTGTTTGGCAGAGAAAGGGCTGCGGAGAAGAACTATGGAGCATACGAATCGGGCAGGAGGTCACGAAAGGTGTGGCCTCCTGCCCGAACGGCAAAACGGATTAACCGATATCTCTGCCCTGGAGATACTTTTTCAGGGGCGTGGCGAAGAGCAGACCGAACACCACCAGAGTAATGATGATGTTGGGGGCCATGTAGGCGATGTTATACAGGGCGGAATAGAACCAGGGGGTGGTCATGGTCATGCCGAAGAATTCCTCGGGCATATACTCTGCCCAGATGGTGGCGCCCACCACATAGTGGACCAGGAACCGGGCGCCGCCGGCCACCAGGGTGCCCAGGAAAACGCCGTATGTTCTTTTGCGGAACAGGCCTGCCAGACCGAGAACCGTGAATGCCAGCAGGTAGTCGCCGATAATGGACTGCCAGCCGATGGCGAAACCGCCGTCGAACAGGAACTGGAGCACGCCAAAGACGAAGCTGGCGATCAGGCCCTTGCCGATGCCCCAGCGAACGGCGTAGAGCACCAGGGGAACCATGGCAAGCACTACGGAGCCGCCCCAGGGCATTTCCCACAGCTTGATGAAGCTGAGGATCTGTGCCAGAGCAACCATAAGAGCGCCTTCCACAAGGGTGTAAACATGGGATTTTGTCTGCATAATAAATGCCTCCTCATAAAATTTACCGCATTGCAAATACGGAAGCAATGCGGCAAGCCAATGAGAAAGAACGGTCTTTTCCTACGCCGGTATCATCCGTATCAGGTTCACGGGTCAGTGCGCCCAATCGCACAATCTCAGCCGGATTTGTCCGGCACCCCGAAGACGACAATATTTACTTTGCGGTTGGATGTATTGTAGTATAAATCCCGACGGGTGTCAAGGGGACATTGAATTGGCTATGATTATAAATGAAATCGTACCCGCCTGAATCATTTCGACCCGGAGATGCCCGGAAACGACACAAGCCCCGTGATGACGAAAATCATCACGGGGCTAGTTAGTAACCGGGTATGTATATTGCAGTTATTCAGTTGTATCGATAAACAGGAATTTACCGGTACTCCTTAATCATCATTACGATAACGAAAGTTAAGAGTATTGTGGAGACCAAAATCGTTTTTATACCGCAGATATTCGATAGGACTCCTCCGATTCCGGCCCCGATTGCAAAAACTATAATTA
>JAQXMD010000111.1 GCA_029012465.1 Oscillospiraceae bacterium
GGGGTCTCCGTACCGGAGAGACAGTCTCCCAATTCCTCCAGCGAAACGGCAGCATTTTGATTTCGCTTTTCCGCAGTGAGATATTCATACCGTTTCAAAGACAGATTTCGGGTGATCCGGCTGACAAATGCCGAAAGCACATTGGGCCGCTTTGGGGGCATGGTGTTCCAGCAGGCAAGGTATGTATCGCTGACACATTCCTCCGCATCCTCCCGGGCAGAGAGAATATGCCCTGCAATGTACATACACATTCGACCGTATTTCATATCCGTTGCGGCAATGGCCTGCTCCTGCCGCTGCCAGTACAGGTCGATGATTTCATTGTCCTCCATAATATCCCTCCGTTTCAGGTGCTGTTAATCTATACGGATTTTGAGGCCCATCTGACGCAAAGTGAGAATTATTCTATCATTTTTCATTCCAAACTGTCAACGAATCCGCTATCCGCTTTTTCTTGTCCATTTCCTCGGATTATGGTATACTGACGGAAAAGGAGCGTGGTTTTATGCGACTGTCTCAGGTAAAACAGCAGCTGCGGAATGCGGGGATTCTCGATGACCGGGAGCTGTTCTGCTATGCAACCGTTGCCGGAACCCTGGAGGGAAAAACCTTTCAGACGCTGGTTGGCTGTGTGTTCAGCGGAGAAGCCCTCAGTCTCTATAAGGCGGAGCTGGACGGCTCCACCGGTGCCCTTCTCACCCGCTATTCTTATGGTGACATCAAGGGATTTGTTCTCAAAAACCGATTCTGGTACTCCTGCTGCAGCTTCACATATGGCATCGACAACGTGAAATTCTACAATTACGACAAAAAAGTATTCCTGCATGGGTTTACCGATGCAGGAATGATGGAGTGATCCCATGACAACGCGACATCTGCGGATTTTCAGTGCGGTATATCAGTCCGGCAGTATGACCGCCGCCGCAAAGCAGCTGTATATGACCCAGCCCTCGGTTTCTCAGGCCATTCGGGAGCTGGAAAACCACTATCAGGTGCGGCTCTTTGAGCGGATGCACCACAGGCTCTATCCCACCCCCTCGGGCGAGCAGCTCTTTCAGTACGCCCGTCAGGTTTTGGGGATTTTTGAGGAAATGGAGTCCTCCATGCAGAGTGCGCAGCAGACTCAGGCGCTGGAGCTGGGGCTTTTCTTTACAGCGGGAATGCTGGTGCATCCATGGCTAAAGAAATTTCGCTGTGTCCATCCGAATACAGAGGTTCATGTGCGCTGTTACAAGGGCAGTGAACTGAAGCGGCTTCTCCGTTCCAACCTGCTGGATCTTGCCATTATGGAGGAAAGCACCGGCGACGAGGATCTGATTCAGGAAATATTCGCAGAGGACCGTCTGATTGCTGTAACCGCAACAGACGACCCCCTGCTTGAAAAAGATTCTATTACCGTAGAGGAGCTGGGCCGGCTTCCCCTACTTCTGCGGGAACAGGGCGCGGGCGTTCGGGATCAGTTCCAGCGACACATGAATGATCTGGGTATCCAGCTGAAATTTCACTGGGAATCCGCCAGTTCACTGGTGCTGCTGGATGCATGCCGCCATCGGGAGGGCGTTGCCATTTTGCCCTATGAGCTGGCCAGAGGCGCTCTGGAGCGGGGTGAGGTAGCGGAGCTTCCCGTTACCGGCATTGATTTCCGCCGCCGTATGGCCCTCACATGGCATCGGGACAAGTATATCACCTCCGCCATGGAGGATTTTATGAACATCGTCAGGAACTCTGCTGTTCCCTGCTCTGAACCATAAGCCTGCATGCATTGAGAATACAGATTACCGCAACACCCACATCCGCAAACACCGCCAGCCACATATTGGCGATTCCAAGCGCACCAAGGATCAGCACCAGAAGCTTCACCCCCAGGGCGAAAATGATGTTCTGCCGTGCAATGGCTATGGTGCGCTTTGCCGTTCTCACTGCCAGAGCCAGCTTTCCCAGATCATCGTCCATCAGCACAACGTCTGCCGCTTCGATGGCAGCATCGGTGCCCATGGCGCCCATGGCAATTCCAAGGTCTGCCCGGCGAAGCACCGGAGCATCATTGATGCCATCCCCCACATAGGCGGTGGTTCCGGTTCGGTTGCTGTCAAGAATCTGTTCGAGAATCGTCAGCTTGTCCCCGGGCAAAAGATTTCCATGGATTTCTGTGAGACCAAGCTGGTCTCCGATCCGCCGGGCAACCGATCTGTGATCTCCGGTGAGCATGGCAAGACGCCTAACACCCAACTGCTTCAATTCGGTGAGAGCTTCCTTTGCCTCAGGTTTTGGCGTGTCCTCACAGCGAATTTCTCCCAGATATACCCCGTCCTCCGCAAGGAACACGGTGGTTCCTTCTGCAGAATCCGGTACACCCTCCACGCCGTTTTCCGTGAGGAAACGGTGATTCCCCGCCAGAAGCGTTTTTCCATCCACCTGAGCGGTGACACCGCCGCCGGGATGCTCGGTTTGCGCCGTGATTCTGTCCCGGTCCAGGGGTCTGTTCCAGCATTCCACAATGCTCCTTGCAATGGGATGATTGCTCCCCTGCTCGGCATAGGCAGCCTTCTCCAGAAGCTCCTGCTGAGAGATTGCTGTAGGCCGCAGCTCCGTCACGCGGAAGCTGCCGCAGGTCAAGGTGCCGGTTTTGTCAAAGGCAAAGGCCGTCACATCCGCAAGACGCTCAATATCATTGCCGGACTTTACAAGGATGCCGCTGCGGGAGGCTCTGCCAATGCCGCTGAAAAAGGTCAGTGGCACGGAAATCACCAGCGCACAGGGACAGGAAATCACCAAAAAGGTCATGGCACGGTAAATCCACTCCTGCCACTGCCCGGTAATCAGGGACGGCACCACCGCCAGCAGCAGGGCGGCAATGCAGACCGCCGGGGTATAGACACGGGCAAACCGAGTGATAAACTGCTCGGTTTTTGCCTTCTTTTCCGTGGCGGATTCCATCATTTCGAGAATCTTCGCCGCGCTGGAGTCCTCGGCGCATTTTGTGACCCTCACAGAGATCACACCGGATAGATTGACACAGCCGCTGTATACCGATTCTCCGGCCAACAGAGGTCTGGGAACGGATTCCCCCGTCAGGGGCGATGTATCCAGGGTGCTCTCACCGGTAAGCACTACCCCATCCAGCGGGGCCTTTTCACCGGGATGAATCTCAATGACTTCCCCGACTTCCACCTCGCTGGGGTCCACGATCTCCGTTTTTCCGTCCCGAAGGACCCGGGCTTCGTCGGGACAGAGGCTCATCATCTGGGAGATGGAATCCCGGCTCCGTCCAACCGCCACACTCTGGAATAGCTCCCCCAGCTGAAAGAGCACCATGACCATGACGCCCTCCGGATACTCTCCGCAGCCAAAGGCCCCAATGGTGGCAACGCACATGAGGAAGTTTTCATCAAAGACCTGCCCATGAAGAATATTACGGCAGGCGTCATAGAGCACATCATACCCGGCAATGAGATAGGGAACTACATAGAACAGTCCCCAAAGTCCCGGCGGATCTATGATCCGAATCACCAGCAAAAGCACCGCCGAAACAATGATCCGGGACAGGCAGCGCTTCTGTTTCCCATTGAAATTCTTCATATCAGTAAAGAATCCGGCAGTCCCGTTCTACACTGGAGCAGCAGGCATTGGCCTTTTCCAGAATCTCGGGCAGCCGCTCCGGGTCAGCCTCTATGGTGATCTTCTGCATCAGGAAGTTTACAGAAGCGCTCTGAACCCCGTCGAGCTTCCGAATGGCTGCTTCCATCTTTGCGGCGCAATTTGCGCAATCCAGGTTTTCCATTTTATATGATTTTCTCATGGTAATTCCTCCAATACATATGAATATATGTTCATTTGATGACTTTATTATACACGGATTTGATCTGTTGTCAAGACATTTTTTACGAATTTCCTCTTCCGGGGAAAACATAATTTTCTATTGGAAATGCAGGTAAAATGGACATTTTTCTTTACTTTCGACAGAAAAATTGATATGATAATGTTTGTGTGATTTTTCAAAAGTATATTGGTTGGAGGTATTTCAATGAAACGATTCCCGGCACTTGTGCTTGTATTTCTTTTCATGCTCTCTACGGTGATCCTGCCGGTGTGTGCAGCGGATACGCTCAATGAAAACGACAGTCCCATGGCTGAACGCATTACCGTCAGCGCCAAGGCTGCCATTCTCATTAATATGGACACCGGCGAGACCCTTTATGAATACGATGCGGATGAGCAGAACTACCCTGCCAGCACTACCAAGGTCATGACCGCCTATCTGTGTCTGAAATACGGCGACCCCAAGGATATCGTTACCGTGTCCTCCTCCGCATTCAGCAATATTTCCCAGCGAGCTTCCACCGGCGGACTTGTGGTGGGTGAAACCATGACGGTTCACCGGCTTTTGCAGGCCCTTCTGGTGGTTTCCGCCAGTGAGGCCGCCAATGTGGTTGGCGAATACATCTCCGGCTCCCATGAGGAATTTGTAAACCTGATGAATGAAGAGGCGCAGGCTCTGGGCTGTACCGGAACCCATTTCGCAAACTGCCACGGCCTTCCCAACCCTGACCACTATGTCACCGCCCGGGATATGGCCATTATTGCAACCGCAGCCATGCAGTATGAGGAGTTCCGCGAAATCGTCGGCAGCGCTGTCACCACCATGGAAAAGACCAATAAACACGGAGCGCAGGTCATTACCTCCACCAACGGCATTCTCCCCGGTTCCTCCTACCCCAACTACAACTATGAATATGCCATTGGCATCAAAACCGGACACACGGAGCCTGCGGGCTATTGTCTGATTTCTGCCGCCGACAAGGACGGCCTTCGGCTTCTGTGCGTGGTTCTGGGCTGCGGCAGCCGTACCAGCAGCTTTGACCAAACCATCAAGCTCTATGACTGGGGCTATGAAAACTATGATCTGCTGACTCAGGGGGACACCACAGTTCCCACTCCGGAGCCGGTGGAGCCGGAAGAGGAGCCCTCCCCCACGCCCACCCCCACGCCAACACCTTCCCCTTCTGTTGCACCCACACCGGAGCCTACCCCGGTGCAGCTGTCTGCTCAACCCGCCGAAGCAGAAGTATCTGAGGGTGTTCTGGAAGGAATCAACTGGGAAGCACTCACAGGCCCCATGCTTCCCCTGACCATCGTGGTCTGCGCCATCATTGTTGTGATTCTGATTCTGATTGTTGTGGTCATTGTGCTCATGGTGAAGAGAAGGAAACAGTAAAGCAATATAAGTATTACAGCGGCAACTGACAAAGCATCAGTTGCCGCTGTTTTGGAATAGAGATTAGAACGATAAATCGGAATTTATTGCTCTACTTAAGAGAGAATTTGGGCTATGGAGCCAGATTCTACTTTCGAGGGGTGTGATTTCTTCCCTACAAAGGGTACTATCACATCAAACGAAGGAGGTAATCACATGGATCTAATTAAAATTGGAAAGTATATAGCCGGCAAAAGAAAAGAACTGGGTATGACACAAAAGCAGCTCGCTGAGAAATTGGGCATGAGCGATAAGTCAGTTTCTAAGTGGGAACGAGGCGTTTGTCTTCCAGATGTATCTGTGTATTCTGATCTCTGCCTGATCCTCGGCATCAGCATCAATGAGTTCTTAGCCGGTGAGGATATTGCTCAAGAGAATATTGAAAGGAAATCTGAAGAGAACATCATCGGAGTTGCAACTGACAGTAAGCACAAGCAGAGAAGACAGAAGGCTGTAATCTGTGCATTGCTGATCATATCAATTCTTGCAGTATCTGTAATTGGTGCAGCTTTATATCGCGCGAACAAGCCGATGAACTTTATTGCACCCGTTTCCGAGGATAGTGTAGAAATGCAGACAGTGAAACTGCTTGCAGGATCTGACGGAGCAAATGTTTATAAATTCACTACAACCGATGAATACACCCGCCTTAATATTTATATTTCAGAGTACCAGGCGGGAGAACTGGTAAACAAGGAACGTATGGGGATTGGATTTGAAGGGATTGGGTCCCCGAAAAACGGAGAGATTATCATTGTCCCGGATTATGAGCATGCAGTGATAAAACTTGTCATTTCAACGGATGAGGGCTCTAAGTTTTCCACTGAGCTGCCTATTATGGAAGGCGTAGAGGATAAAGAATACTACGGTAGATCACAAAGCCGAATTGAGGGTGAAACTAAAATCCTTTATGACATCGAACAGCCACTGGTTGGAATGATTTACGATAATGACGAGATGTATGTGATTGATCTTTATGATTTACTGTCAGGAGAAACTGATTCATTGTCGAAGAACGATTATATGTATCTTTTCTCTTATGAATTCTGCAAGGAGTAAGAAATTTGAAGTTTAGTGATAATCCAATAATCAAAAGTAGTAAAAGATTAAAAAAACTTTAGACAATCTTAAGACACAGAAATAACTGTATATGGTAGAATGTAGCTATTAGTTTTTTGGAGGCAGATATGCAGAAGTAGACGATGTTTTAATCAACATATTTGGTGCATTTTCAGGCTACACGATTTATACCTGCATAAACGAATGGAAGAATCATCGCAAAAAGGCGGTTATTTCCATTGTATCATTGTGCATGGCTTTCTTGATTTGTTTTACGGGGATTTATGCTGTAGGGGATCATGAAAAGAAGTTGCCCGACGGGCTATCTGCTGTCGAAGATAGTATTGCAGAACTTAATGTTTATTCCGGTATGGAAAAACGCAGCATGGATGTTTATTCTGATGTGTACAATGTTTTTACAAGCCAGATTTTCAATTGCGGAGGACATTTGTTA
>JAQXMD010000112.1 GCA_029012465.1 Oscillospiraceae bacterium
GCCTGCGAGGCCGCTGAAAGAATGGCGGCAGAGGGCATCTCTGTCCGGGTCATTGACATGCACACCATCAAGCCTCTGGATACGGAGCTGGTACAGAAGGCCGCCAAAGAGACCGGCTGCATCGTGACCTCTGAGGAGGCCAACATCATTGGCGGACTGGGCTCTGCTGTTGCCGAGTATGTCAGCGAATACTGCCCCGTTCCCGTTGTCCGCCACGGCGTCAACGACGAGTTCGGCCGTTCCGGCAAGGCACAGGAAGTGCTGGATGCCTATGGCATGAACGCCGACGGCATCATTGAGAAGATTCGTTATGCACTGACCCTGAAGCAGGCATGAGCACCATGAAACAGGCCCTGACCGAGGGACTTCCCCAGATCAGACGAACCCTGACGCCACAGCAGGTGGACACCTTCTGCGGCTTCGGTGAGGAGCTGATCGAGAAAAACAAGGTCATGAACCTGACTGCCATAACAGAACCGGAACAGGTGGCAAGGCTTCATTTTCTGGACTGTATGTTTCTTTTGAGCCTGCAGGACTTTCGCGGAAAAACTGTGGTGGATGTGGGCTGCGGCGCCGGCTTTCCCGGTGTTCCCATGAAGATTGCGGAGCCGGAGTTGAAGCTGACCCTGCTGGACAGCCTGAACAAGCGCATTGACTGGCTTTCCCAGACCCTGCCGGTCCTTGGGGTGGAGGCGGAGTGCGTTTCTGCCCGGGCGGAGGAATATGCCGCCCTGCACCGGGAGCAGTATGACAATGCGGTATCCCGGGCTGTAGCAAGGCTGAACGTGCTCTCGGAGCTGTGCCTGCCCCTGGTGAAGGTGGGCGGCAGCTTCATTGCCATGAAGGCGGTGGACAGCGACGAGGAAATCTCACAGGCTGCCAGAGGCATTGGCCTTCTGGGCGGCAAGGTGGAGCGTATCGTGGATTACACCGTTCCCGGCACCGACGCAGTGCACCGTGCAGTGGTCATCCGAAAAATCAAAAAAACCCCGGGACAGTATCCCCGGCGGTTCGCAAAAATCAAACAAAGCCCCCTGTGAGGGGTGTTGGAGCAGCTTCGGAATTGTCCGGGGCTGCTCCTTTTGCTTGCTGGACAGCAAAACCCCGGAATCGGGCTGATTCCGGGGGCAAAGAACTGTATGGGCAGGGGAAATTACCGGGTTTTCCGCAGAAGCCTTTCGTGCATGAACGCCATCAGGATCAGAATCACCAGCAAATAGATCGGAAAGAGGAACACGCCGATGTGATTTGCCAGAAAACCGAATATGGGAGGCATTATGCAGGTCCCCACATAAGCAGAAGCCATTTCCACTCCGATCATTGCCTGAGAACGGCCTGACCCGAAATGAATCGGCGTAGAATGGATAATGGACGGGTAGATGGGCGCGCAGCCAAGACCAATCACGATCAGTCCGGACAAAGCCATGGTTTTTCCCAGCGGCAGCAGCACCAGAAGAATTCCCAGCAGGATCACGCCCTGACCGAGGCGGATCATCTGGGTGTCATTGAACCTCAGCGTAAGGAATCCGCTGAGAGCCCGCCCGGCTGTGATGCCGATGAAGAACAGGCTGGCAAAGCTGGCGGCGGTTTCGGAGGAGATATCCCATTGCAGGACCAGAAAGCTGCTGGCCCAAAGGCCGGCGGTCTGCTCCAGAGCACAGTAACAGAAAAATGCCAGCATGACTTCCTTTGCGCCCCGAATCCGAATCACCTGGGCAAGGGATAGCGGTTTGGCCGTTTCTTCGACGGAGGTGTTGCCCGATTCGGCAGAGGTTTTCTTCCACAGGGGTAGGGTGAGGAAGAGCGCAGCCGTTAATAGAAACTGTAAAATGGAAATGTAACGATAGCCCATATTCCAGCTCCCGGAGCTGGTCAACGCATAGCCCATAATATAAGGCCCAAGGGAGGCGCCGACTCCCCACATGCAGTGGAGCCAGCTCATATGGCGGCTTGCGTAGTGGAGCGCCACGTAGTTGTTCAGAGAGGCATCCACGCATCCGGCACCAAGGCCATAGGGAATGGCCCACAGACACAGAGCGGGAAAGGAGTGGCTGGTGGAAAAACCCATCAGCGCAGCGGCGGTCATACATACACTGATTGCGGTTACTTTCCCGGTTCCGAGCCGCTTTGTCAGACGGTCACATTGGAGACTGGAAATGATGGTTCCCAGGGCGATAATCATGGAAACGCCGCCCATATAGGAGATGGGCACGGAAAACTCCCGATACATACTGGGCCATGCCGAGCCCAACAGAGAATCCGGCAGACCAAGGCTGATAAAGGCCAGATAGATCATGGCTAAAAGGCACTGAAACATGTTTTCCTCCGGAAATGATGTGTGAAAAGAACGGGGCTGTCCTATGGAGGCAGCCCCGTTTGGTGACCAATGGATCAATCCAGAATACTGACGCCGATTTCGGGCTTCGGAGCGCCCAAAGCCGCCAGAACGGTTGCACCAACGTCGCCGAAGGTCTCCCGGATTCCGGCAGCGGCAGGGATGATGCCCCGATGCCAAAGGAGAACGGGAATATGCTCCCGGGTGTGGTCGGAGCCGGTGTGGGTGGGGTCACAGCCGTGGTCAGCGGTGATGACCAGAAGGGTATCATCATCCATGGCGTCCATCAAAGTGGGCAGGAAGTCGTCAAAGGCCTTCAGACCGTCTCCATAGGCCTTCACATCTCTCCGGTGGCCCCATTTCATGTCGTAATCCAGAAGGTTGATGAAAATGAGCCCCTCCTTTTCCTTTGCGGCCTTCAGCGCCTGGGCCATGCCCTCGGTGTTGTCGGAGGTCTTGACGGTGCTGGAGAAGGAGGCCTGGGGGAAGATGTCCACGGGCTTGCCGATGGAGTGAATGGGAATCCCCGCGCCGGTCAGAAGCTCCAGATCCGTTTCTTTGGGAGGCCGGGCGGCATAGTCATGGCGGTTTGCGGTACGGGTATAGTTACCCGGGGTGCCCACAAAGGGACGGGCAATGATCCGGCCGACACCGAAGCCCATTCCGTCCAGAAGGGTACGGGCCGTTTCACACCACTGGTACAGGGTGGCCAGAGGAACGGTCTCCTCATGGGCGGCAATCTGGAACACGCTGTCTGCGGAGGTGTAGACAATGGGGAAGCCCGTTTTCTGATGCTCTTCGCCCAGACGGGCGATGATCTCCGTGCCGGAGGCAACCTCGTTGCCCAGAACGCCCCGACCGATGGCCTGAGAGAATGCGTCGATCACATGCTGGGGGAACCCATCCGGGAAGGTATCAAATGCCATGGTGGTGGGAACGCCCATGACCTCCCAGTGGCCGACAATGGAATCCTTGCCCTTGGACTTTTCAAGGCATTTTCCATAGACGCCAATGGGGGACTTCCCGGTGGAGAAGGCCTCAAGGCCGGGAATCTGCATCAGTCCCAGCGCTTCCAGATTGGGAAGCGTCAGGCCCGGGTTCCCGAGAATGGTATGCTGCACGGTGGCGGTTCCCCCATCCCCGTAGCTCTCTGCATCGGGAAGGGCGCCAACCCCCACGGAATCCAGCAAAAACAACAGAACTCTTTTAAATTGCTTCATGACAATTCACCTCTTTCTGATATGCTTATCATAACAGGAAACGCCTTTGATTTCAATGGAAATCTGCAAGAGGAAGAAGCGGCATTCTGCGGAATGAGCGTGTTTTTTCATGTTTTTTCAATGTACTTCCTGTATAATATTGTCTACTGAATAAACCGCAAAGCGGTTTATTCGCGCGGCAAGGGCCGCGCAATATCGCAAAAACAGCTAATTGGGGCTGTTTTTGCGATAGTCAGACATTGTTACAATGCGTATTTCCGCTGGAACGCTGGGGCGCTCCAGCGGAATGT
>JAQXMD010000113.1 GCA_029012465.1 Oscillospiraceae bacterium
CGTATATCTGGACACAGGCGCCATTTACCGGACTGTGGCATGGCATATCAACATGATGGGCATTGGGCCCAAGGACACGGACCATGTGCCCATGCTGCTGGACGACGCCAATATTGAGATCGATTTTCAGCCCGATGGCCAGCATATGATTCTCAACGGCAAGGACATCACCGGTGAGATTCGCACCCCGGAGATCAGCGCCATTGCCTCTCAGGTGGCGGCCCAGAAGTGCGTCCGTGATTTCCTGCTGGATCTCCAGCGGAATTTAAGCAAAAAGCACAATATCATCATGGATGGCCGTGACATCGGCACCGTGGTGCTGCCGGGCGCCAGCCTGAAAATCTATCTGACTGCATCCGCTGAGGCCCGGGCACAGCGCCGGTATGAGGAGTATGTGCAGAAGGGCCAGAAGGCTACCTTCGCCGAGGTTCTTGCCGACCAGAAGAAGCGGGATTATGACGATATGAACCGGAAGATCGCGCCTCTGAAGCAGGCAAAGGATGCCATTCTGGTGGACACCACGGAGTTGACTCTGGAGGAGTCCATTGATGCTGTGGTTGGCCTTATGAAGGAGAAGCTGGGCCTATGACACAGCGCAGATGGTACAGGGTGCTTTATTGTATTGTGAAGCCCTTTCTTACAATCTTATACCCCACAAAGTATATTGGCCGGGAGAACATTCCCGAGGGAGGCGGCCTGATCTGTGCCAACCATTCCGCGGCAGTGGACCCCTTTTTCATTGCCTTTGCCCTGGGATGGAATCGGCCCATTGCGCCTATGGCAAAGGAGTCCCTTATGAAGATTCCCGTGATCGGCTTTCTGCTGAAGAAAGTCGGTGTCTTTGGGGTCAAACGGGGGGCTTCTGACATCCACGCGGTAAAGCACGCTCTGGAGCAGCTGAAGAATGGCGCCTATGTGGCATTGTTTCCGGAGGGAACCCGGGTCAGGAGCCGGGAAGAGGGAGAGCCGAAAACCGGTGCGGCCATGATGGCCTGCAGAACCGGCGTGCAGGTGATCCCCATGTACATTCCCTTCAAAAAGAAGCCCTTTCGGCTGAATCGGGTGTACATTGGAAAGCCTTATGTGATGAAGCCTGAGGGCAGAAGGGCCACAGCTCAGGACTATGAGGTGTTCACCACAGAACTGATGGACAAAATCTACGGACTGGGGGACGGCATATGAGGGTTGAAGTCGCAAAAACAGCCGGCTTCTGTCCCGGTGTCCGCCGGGCCGTTGAGATGGTGGAGTCTGCTGCCAAAACCGGAAAGCCAACTGTCACCTATGGCCCCATCATTCACAACCACCATGTGGTGGAGCGGTTTGCGGGCATGGGCGTCCATGAGATCGGCCATTGGACAGAGGCTCAGCCGGGAACCACGGTCATTATCCGGAGCCACGGTGTCAGCCGGGAGGTCTATGAGGGCCTTGAGGCTCAGGGGGCCATCATTGAGGATGCCACCTGCCCCTTTGTAAAGCGCATCCATACCATTGTCTCCGATGCGGAGCAGCGGGGCAGAACCTGCCTCATCATTGGCGTGAAAAGCCATCCGGAGGTGGTGGCCATTGCGGGGTGGTGCAGGGACCCCCATGTATTTGAGAACCCGGAATCTCTGGAAGCGTGGCTTTTGGAGGAGCCGAAACGGAAAAATCTGCCACTCATCATAGTCAGTCAGACCACTAGTACCGAAAAACTGTGGAATAACTGTACAAAAATTATAAAAAAGCTATGTACAAACTGCGAAATATTTGATACAATATGCAGTGCAACAGAAAAACGCCAGAGCGAAGCAGCCCAGCTGGCAAAACGGTGTGAGTCAATGATTGTCATTGGCGACAGAAACAGCTCCAATACGAAGCGATTGAAGGAGATTTGTCTGGAGTCCTGTAAGGATACATACCTCATCGACAGTGGTGATGATGTAGCGGCTGACTATTTCGGGAAAACGTCTGTTGGCATCACTGCCGGTGCGTCCACGCCGGAGTGGATAATTAAGGAGGTATTCAACATCATGAGCGAAGAAATCAAAAATGAAATCGTCGAGGAGTCTTTTGACCAGCTGCTGGAGCAGTATGACAAATCTTTAAATACAGGAGATAAGGTTACTGGTATTGTCACCGGCATCACCGCCACTGAGGTTGCAGTGGATCTTGGCACCAAGCACGCCGGTTACATTCCCTACAGCGAGATCAGCGATGATCCCACCGTCAAGGCTGAGGATCTGTTCTCTGTTGGCCAGGAGATTGAGGTTTTCGTTATCCGCGTCAACGATGCTGAGGGCACCGTTATGCTGTCCAAGAAGAAGCTGGACGCTCAGAAGAACTGGGACGACATTGAGGCTGCCTGCGAGAACAAGACCGTTGTGGAGGGCTACATCACTGAGCAGAACAAGGGCGGCGTTGTTGCCAATGTCAAGGGCATCCGCGTGTTCATCCCCGCTTCTCAGACCGGCATTCCCAAGAATGGAGATATGGGCACTCTGGTCAAGACCAATGTTCAGCTGAAGGTCACTGAGGTCAACCGTCAGCGCAAGAGAGTTGTCGGCTCCATCCGTGCCGTGGCTTCCGAGGCCCGCAAGGCTGCTGCTGAGGCTATCTGGGCTGAGATCGAGGTTGGCAAGACCTATCAGGGCGTTGTCAAGAGCCTGACTTCCTACGGTGCGTTTGTTGACATCGGCGGTGTTGACGGCATGGTTCACGTTTCCGAGCTGAGCTGGAGCCGTATCAAGAACCCCGCTGAGGTTGTTTCCGTTGGCGATCAGATCGAGGTCTATGTGATCTCCTTTGATCCCGAGAAGAGAAAGATCTCCCTGGGCTACAAGACCGACGCCACCAACCCCTGGACCATTTTCACCAACAACTACAAGATTGGCGATGTTGCCACTGTCAAGATCGTCAAGCTGATGACCTTCGGCGCATTTGCTGAGATCATCCCCGGTATTGATGGCCTGATCCACATCTCCCAGATCGCTGATCGCCGTATCGGCAAGCCCGAGGACGTTCTGACTGAGGGTGAGACCGTTGATGTGAAGATCATCGACATCGACACCGAGAAGAAGCGCATCTCTCTGTCCATCCGCGCACTCCTTGAGGAAGGCGCTGCTGAGGAAGAAGAGGCAGAATAATTCTTTCCTTGCATCTGAACCGGGCCCCTTTTGGGGCCCGGTTATTTGTCTATTTGGTTGCTCTTCACCTGTCGTTCCGCAACGTTTTGACACTTGCCATATGGCAATGCGGGTGTATAATAATCGTTAGTGAATGTGTGGATTTTGCGTAGCTAATGCGGATTGAGAGGTTTTTCCTTTGGACAGGATGAAAAAAATCATTTATACCATTGGACTGCCACTGCTTTCAGTGGTATTTGTCTGTCTATACCCCTGTTGTTTCCTCTACAGCAGAAATGTTGGGGAGGCGTCAATTGGCAGCATGTTTCCCTTTTTCGGCGTGTTTCTTATGAACGCAGCCGGGTTTCTGATTGTTTTCGGCTCTGCCATACGCCGGTTTTCTGCCGCAGCTGTGGTGACCAATGGGGCTATGCTTCTTGTCATCAATTTCGCGCTGATCTACAACGGAATAAAGGGTCTGATCCCGTCCCTTTCCGCTGAGGTGCTGATGCTCGTTTTCGCTGCGATTCTTGTGGGTATCACGATTCCACTGGCTATCAAGCGGCCCAACATGCTTTGGGCCTGTCTGATGTTTGCGCTGGCCTTCGGTGTGCTTACGGTGATGTGCTTTGTGTTTGCGGCAATCGGCTCCGGCAAAAATCACGAGGACGCTAAGGCACCGGTGATGGAATGCTATGAGGAGAAGACCTTTTCCGGTGAGAAACCCAATGTGTATTTCTTCCTGTTCGATGAATATGGGGGCTATGAGTGCCTGGAGCATTATTACAAATACGACAACAGTCCCTTCTATGATGCCATGGAGCAGCGGGGCTTTACTGTCACGAAGAGCTGTCACAATACCGAGTCCATTCTGACGGTCACGCTGGTTCCGAATCTCATGAACATGAATTATGTGGCGGAGGATTCCATGTCCGTCAAGACAAGGGACGCCATGCTGGTCATGCCAAATTTCTTCCGCACCTTCCGGGACAACGGCTATGCCATCAATCTCATAAACCATGTGGACTATTTCGGCACAGAGGGCTGTACAGTTCTCACGGAGAATCAGTCCAGACGTACGATCTCAGACTATCTGCTGAAAAACAGCCTGTATCATTATTTGAAGCCTGTAAAGGATCTGCTCAATATGTTCATCAAGGCGGATTATGTGGCCACCTATACCGACGCTCTGTTCAATGCCATGGATGCGGGCCGGTCCTGTACGCAGTTTGTGGGGGAAGGGCCTACCCTGACCATGGGATATTTTCAAACGCCCCATGCACCGACGATTCTGGACAAGAACGGTAAGCTGGTGGACAACTATGAAAATGTGGGATGGTGCTGGGGGGAGTTCCAGTATTATCTGGGCCAGCTGGAGTTTGTAAACAGTTTTATTCTGGAGGCCGTGGACAATATCATTGCCAATGATCCGGATGCGCTGATTATCCTACAGTCGGATCACGGCGTCCGGCAGGCCAAGCACTATTATGAGCTGGGCTGGTGGACGACCTATGACGCTCCCACCGAAAATCTGTATCAGCAGAATATCATGAATTTTGTCCGGTATCGAGGTGAGACCTTTCCCATTGAAGGGGAGATCGGCATCAACAGCCTCCGGATCATTCTCAATCAGGTCTTTGGTACAGACTATGAAATGATTGAACCCATCTACTACACAGAGGGCGAATTTGAGAAAAAGTGAATATTTCTTTCAGGGTGCATTCCTTCGACGGAATGTACCCTGATCTTTTTTTATAATGACAGGTGAAGCGCAGCAACAGACCGCAACCAAAGCATTGTGCTTTTGAAATCATATTCAGGAGGAATGTGAAATATGTACATCCGAAGCTTTTTGCAGGATAAACAGATGACCATCACACTGTCTGGCGAAATTGACCATCATGAAGCCAAGCATGCCATTAAAACCATTTCAGAGAAAATCGAAGCCTATATGCCCCGGGCCTGTACTCTGGACTTTCGGGATGTAAGCTTTATGGATTCCTCTGGAATTGCCATCATTATTTCCGGTGTCCGTCGAATGCGGGAAATCGGCGGAAAGCTCATCATCGCCAATCCCCAGTCCCAGCCTGCGAAGGTGCTCCGTGCGGCAGGCATTGAACAAATCGCGGAAATCAAAGGAGTGAATCAGAAATGAAACCAGAAAACACTATGAAAATTGAGTTTCCCAGTCTCAGCCGGAACGAGGCCTTTGCCCGGGGGGCTGTGGCGGCCTTTCTTGCCTGGCTGGACCCCACCATGGAGGAGATGGGAGACATCAAAACCGCCGTCAGCGAAGCCGTGACCAATGCCATTGTCCATGGATATCCCCATGAGCAGGGGACGATTCTTTTGACCTGCAATACCTATTCAGACCGGACAGTGGAGATCGAGGTGGAGGATCGGGGCGTGGGCATTGCCAATATTCAGGAGGCACGAACTCCCATGTTTACAACAGGCGGCAGTGACCGCAGCGGCATGGGCTTTACCATTATGGAAAAGTTCATGCACGATCTGTCTGTGGAATCTCACCCGGGGGAAGGCACAAAGGTCCGCATGACCCGGAAGCTCCGAAAAACGGGCGGGTTTACCTGATGGAAGAGCTGCTGTTACGGGCAAGAGGTGGCGATAAGGCTGCAAGAGAGCAGCTGGTGGTGGAAAATGCGGGTCTCATCTGGAGCATTGTAAAGCGGTTTTATGGCCGGGGCGTAGAACCTGAGGATCTATATCAGCTGGGCTGTCTGGGCTTTCTCAAGGCCATAGATGGGTTCGATCAGGAGTTCGGCACCCAGTTTTCCACCTATGCGGTGCCGAAGATCGCCGGAGAGATCAGGCGGTTCCTGCGGGATGACGGCTCTGTGAAGGTCAGCAGGACCCTGAAGGAACAGGCCATGCGCATTCGCCGGGAGCGTTCCCGGCTGACCAATGAACTGGGGCGGGAACCACATATTTCCGAAGTGGCCGAAGCAACCGGCCTGACCCCGGAGGAGATCGCCCAGGCGGAGACTGCCACCGCGCCAACGGATTCTCTTCAGCGTCCCACGGGAGAGGATGGATGCAGTCTCTCGGAGCTTCTGCCCGGGGAGGAGATCGAGGAAAAGATTATTGAGTCCGTTTCCCTGGAGCACGCCATTGGGCTTCTGGACCCCCGACAGCGGGCGGTTATCACCATGCGCTATTTCCGGTCCATGACCCAGGAAAAGACCGCAGAGGTCCTTGGCGTCAGTCAGGTGCAGGTATCCCGCATTGAACGAAAAACCCTTGAACAGCTCAAGGGGCTGCTCAAGGGTTAGGGATTCTCGTCAAAATTTTGGGCTTCGCAGAGAGCGCGGAGTACGGGATAAGTGCTTCGGAACAGCGTCTCATAGGTGCTGCAAGCCTTGTCCACCAGACAGACCACAATGCCCTCTCTGGTTTTTGGAGGGACTGGGTTCAGCGGAAACATGTGATGGGAGATAATATCCCGTTCAACGGGTGTGAGGGTAAAGTCCCTGTCCGCATTGTCCAGCGCTTTTCTGGCGTGATGAAAGCCGTGAAGCCTGTGGCTTGGGTCCGGGATGTGCCAGTCATAGAGAAAATAGTCGTGGAGCAGAGCGCCCCGGAGGAGGCTTTTCTCATCGTATTTCAGCTTCATGAATCGAATCAGCTTCCAGCTGAAGTAGGCAACCGCAATACAGTGGAGCAGCACGGTGGTATCGCCGTGCTGGATAAAGCCGCCGCACTGGGGCAGCCGGGAGGACAGGAGCAGCTGCTCCAGAACGCTGTTCAGAGTGGATTTTGAAAGGGGATTGGACAAGGGAATTACCTTCTTTATGGACAGAACTTCATTCTCGGTATCAAAATAGCTTGATAAGTACCGGATATGGGTCTTTACAAATGGTATTCTATCATCAGAACAAACGAAAGGGTGTTTCTGATATGTATGAATTCCGAAATGTAAGAGGCCATGTTGAGGTATATGATCTTCGGGGCGTGTTTCTCTTCTCTGCTGACAACGAGCGTGAGGCAAGGGAAGAACTGGAGGAAATCTAAATCATATCAGCCTGTAGGTGTGAAATTCTCCGTCTGTTTTCTGTTCTACGAATCCAAGACAGATTAGGTGGTCCAGATGGGCCAGCGCTTCACTGACGGCAAACCACTTCTGAGGCGTGGGGAACTCCTCCCAGTTTCTTGCACGGATGCGCCAGGTCATTCCCGCTGCAATGTCCCATGCGGTCATGGCTTTGCCGCAGGAGAGAATCTTTATCACCTCGTCACAGCGTTTTTGATGGTGCGCAATGAGCTGGTCGCAGCGTTCTGCCAGGGAAATGTGCACCTGACGGTGAGCGGGAAGCAGCAGCTTCGCAGGAAGATTTCGGATTTTCCGGAGAGACACCAGATAATCTCCCAGAGAATCCTTTACATCGTGCCACCGGGAGATGTTGGGGGTAATGTCGAAGAGGACATGATCCCCAAGAATGAGAATCTGTGTTTCCTCTTCGTAAAGACACATGTGGCCCGGGGTATGTCCCGGGGTCAACATGGCCCGGAACCGATGGGAGCCATAACAGAATTCATCTCCATCCTTCACGGGAATATAATCATCATAGGGCACAGGGCTTAGTCCCTGTGCCGGATTTCGTTCCGTGAGGGTTTTCAGCAGGGGCCAGGGGAAACCCTCTTTTGCAAAGCGCTTATCGGATTCCGCCCAGCTGAAGGTGCTGTGGCTTCCGGGCATCCGTGGAAGGTCCAGCTCTCCGATAAAGATTTTTGTGTTTTTTCCCCGAAGCTCCGGTGCAAGCCCTGTGTGGTCGGAATGGAGGTGGGTCAGGAAAATGTCCGTATCCTCCATGGAAACGCCGATTTCCGCAAGGCCTGCCAGCAGCTCCTGACGGCAGGATTCCAGACGAAAGCCGGTATCCACAAGTAGGTTTCTCTCACCGGTAATCACATAGACATTCAGGGACTTCAGGGGATTATTGGGCAGCGTAATAAGAATCGAATAGATGCCGTCGGCAACCAGCTCAGCCATGGGGCGCACTTCCTTTGGTGGTATTTCATTGATTATACTACGGTTCTATGGTACAATCAAGAAAAAGTATCCGGGAGGAAGAACCATGGTTGCAGGAAGATTTGCCCCCAGCCCCAGCGGCCGTATGCATTTGGGAAATGTGTTTTCCGCCATGCTGGCCTGGCTGTCTGCAAAAAGTCAGGGAGGCGAGATCCTTCTGCGGATTGAGGATCTGGACCCCTCCAGAAGCAAGACTGAATATGCCGAAGCCATTATGGACGACTTCCGGTGGCTGGGGCTTTTATGGGACAGACGGGCGGAAAACCAGTCCTGTCGTGGTCAGGTTTATCGGGAAGCCCTTAGACTTCTGGAGGAAAAGGGTCTGGTGTATCCATGCTATTGCTCCCGGGATCAGCTTCATGCTGCCTCGGCCCCCCATGCTTCCGACGGGCGGCTCATTTATGCCGGCACATGCCGGAGCCTCACTCCCGAGCAGCGGGCGGAAAAGGCAAAACAACCTGCCCTCCGTCTGATCCTGCCCCATCGGGAGATACGGTTTACCGATGGTTTGCAGGGGGATTATGCCATGGTTCTGGATGAGGACATGGGAGATATCATCGTCCGGCGGGCAGATGACGTTGCGGCCTATCAGCTGGCGGTGGTGCTGGATGACGGCACCGAGGGCGTTACGGAAGTGGTTCGGGGAAGAGATCTTCTGTCCTCCACGCCGGTGCAGCTCTATATTTACGAGCTTCTGGGGCTGAAAGCGCCGAAGTTTTACCATGTGCCTATGCTCCTTGCACCGGATGGACGGCGGCTCAGCAAGCGGGACGGTGATCTGGACTTGGGTGTGCTTCGTGAGAAAATGAAACCCGAGGAAATTTTGGGGATGCTGGCCAACTGGGCCGGGATTCTGGACCATCCGGAGTCGGTGTCGGCCAAAGAGCTTGCTTCGGTCTTTTCATGGGACAAGGTTTCCTCAAAGGATATTACGGTCCATGAGAAAGAAAGCCCTTTTCTCAGAGGTATCTGAGGTTTAGCCCTCCTGATTTTGGTCAAGACTGGAATCAGGAGGTGTTTTTATGGTAAAAGGCGTTACAAAACGGGTGGTGGTGGTTCGCTGCCCGGATACGCGATTCTTTGACCAGGCGATTTTTATGGTTCGGGAGGATGCCATCGCCGGAATGGACCCGGAGGCGGTGCTGAAGGAGGCCTGCCGGGCAGCGGATGGCTACATCCGACAGAACGCGGAGCACAAAAAGCCCCTGTGGCCCTGGATTCTGGGGGGAGGCTGCTTTGCGGCTGTGGTACTTGGTCTTATTTTTCTGCTCTGAGGGTAAATCAGGCTGCTGCGGATTCGATGTAGTCCGCAGCAGCCGATTTCTTATTCCTTTGCCCAGGAGAGCAGCGTGTTTTCGGATGATTTTGCCAGATTTCTGACCTCATAGAGAAGCTGTGCCCCCTGTGCCCTTGTCAGCGGGTCCGAGGAGCTGGCGGCGGCATAGAGATCCGCCTCCACCATGGCTGCAACAGCGTTTGCACACCATGTGGGCACATCCTGCTGCTCGGTCAGAAGCGACCTTTCGCCCGCGGGAAGGGACAAAACGCTGCTGACGATCACCGAGGCTTCCCCCCAGGTGATGGGACTGTCAGCATCCAGCATTTGGGGCGTTTCCCCGGAGACGCTGCTGATATAGCCGCATTTCAGCGCGGAAGCCGCATAGGGCTGCAGCCACTGGGGCAGGGAACTGTCCTCAGAGAATTCCGCCGTCAGCTCCTCCGCGTCCTCCTGCAAACCGGTCATACCCACGCACATGGCGATAAACTCGCCCCGGGTCAGCTCCCGCTGGGGCTGAAAAAGCAGCTGACCGGAGATGGTTTCGCCCTCATAGATGCCCTCCTCCCGAAGCCATGTGGCCGACAGCAGGGCGGGGTCATTTACCAGATCCGCATAGGTCTCCTTATGGGTGGGCTTTTTGATGACAATCCGGACGGTGGCCTCCTCCGAGGTGTTTCCGGCGGTGTCAGTGACCGTGTAGGTGAAGCTGTCCTTGCCCACCTTCTTTTCCTTGGGCGTATAGGTCACTTCACCATTTTCATCCACGGAAACGGTTCCTCGCTTCGGCTCCGATGTGATGTTTACGGTGAGGTCGTCCCCTTCGGGATCGGATGCCTTCAGACGGATTGTGCCGGGAATGTCCCGGTAGGTCTCAAACTCCGTGTCCTCTGCCACGGGAGGCTCATTTTTGCCGGAGCCGATTTTCAGGGTGGTAACAGCTTCCGGAAGGATGCCCGTATCGGTCAGGCTGATACAGGAAATGGTGGTTTCACCGGTGGCTCCCTCCCGGGGCAGAAAGGTCATTTGATCCAGCTGATAGGGCAGAAGCACATCACCGGCGTGAAGCTCCCGGGAGCCAAGAAGCAGGGTGCCGTTGGCGGAACCGGAAATATCCGTAATCATGACGCCCCGGCAGCCGTCGGATACAAGCTCTGTCTGAGAAAAACAATAAACATCGCCCCAGACCACATCTTTATCCTCTGCCATAACAGGGCAGACTGTCATGGCTGCCATGAGGAGCAGCGCGGACAGGATTCTTAGGGTTTTATGCATGTCAATTACCTCCAATTTATGGGAGCGCTGAACCAGCGTCTCCCGGATTACAGAGGTAGTGTTTGCATAAATGCATAAATTATTCCAGCAATCGGATTTATGAAGCAATATAGAAAAACGGCGTGCAGTTTTTGCACTGCACACCGTCATTCAGATGGAGAAAATCAGATCCGCATAGCAGCCGCGTAAGCAGAGCGGGTGGCGGTCATAACGTTGCCGGAGCCCTCGTTGTCGCCGATGATGATGAAGGTGTCCACCACATCTGCAAAGGGCAGAGCCTCGTCCTGAGCGGCCTGCATGCCGCCGCAGGCCACGATGGAATCACAGGAGAGGGTGTGGCTCTCACCGTTCTTATCGGTGTAGATGACTTCACCCGGGGCAACAGCGGTGGTGGTGGCCCGCTTGATGGGCGTCAGATTGGGCATCTTCTTCCATGCGTCAGCAAACATGGAGTAGTAGTGGACACGGTCAGCTTCGGCGGCAAACTTCTTCTGACGAGAGAGAATGGTCACATCGTGGCCGTTTTCGGCCAGATACATGGCGGTTTCCATGCCGATCTCGCCGCCGCCAATGACCACTACATTCTTGCCCAGCTCCTGCTCCCTGCCGTAGACCTCAATGGGATCATAGACACCGGGAATGGGAGAGCCTTCCGCATTCATCAGGCCGGGAATGGGCGGGAACTTGGGGGTTGCGCCCAGAGCGGCGATGACAGCGTCATACTCGCCCTCGGCGATCATGGCAGGGGTGGCCTCAGTGTTCATTTTCACATCCACAGCGCTCTTCCGGAGCTGTGCAATGAGATAATCCTTGTAGTCCCGGAGTGGCCACTTGAAGCTGGAGTAATCCGCATGGAGCAGCTGGCCGCCCAGCTTGTCAGACTTCTCAAAGAGCGTGACCTGATGACCACGCTCTGTCAGGTACAGGGCGCAGCGCATACCGGCGCAGCCGCCGCCGATGACAGCCACCTTTTTGGGGGTGGTGGAGGCGGGAACCAGCGCATTGAGCTTGTGCTGGATGCCGACCAGAGGATTGACGGTACATACGCTCTTCCAGGGACCCTGCATACCAAGGCCATGGCACCGGTTGCAGCGGACACAGGGAACCACGTCCTCACCCCGGCCATCGAGAATCTTCTGACCGTAGTCGCTGTCGCAGATAAAGGCACGGCCAAAACCAATCATATCGGTCTTGCCGGAGGCAATGTATTCCTCAATGTCGTCAAGATCCTGGAAGCCACCGATGGGCGCGGTGATGATCTTTGCGCCGCTCTTGCGAATGGCCTCTGCAAAACGGATGGTCAGGGGATCGTGGGGCTGGGAGTTAAAGCCCGTGGGATGGGCCAGATCGCCGTCGCCGGCACGGAGCTGGAGAATGTCAATATAGCCCTCTGCCAGCTTTGCAAATTCCACAATATCCTCCACAGTGAGGCCGTCATCCTCTTCACCGGAGACCTGCATCTCCACAATAAAGTCCTGACCGAAAGCCTCCTTCATGGCCTTTGCCACCATAATGGGGAACTTTGACCGGTTGGCCATGGGGCCGCCGAACTCGTCAGTACGCTTGTTGTATTTGGGGGACAGGAACTTGGACAGCAGGGTTGCGCCGTAGGAGGCGTGGATGGAAGCGCCGTCATAGCCCACACCCTTGTAGTAGCGCATCTTGTCCACCAGTTCCTTGATGTACTGCTCCATCTGCTCGATGCCCATGGCCTTGATGGGGCCGTCGTGTCCGGGAGGAGGCCCGAAGGGCATGGGAGCGCCGTCGCCGCCCATCATCTCCTGCATGTCCTCCATCATTTCCTCCATCTCCTCGGGGGACATCATGGGCATACCGGAAGGCTCGCCGTCATAGACGCCGTAGCCTGCGGGGGCATTGAGATGGGTGGCGCCAATGACCTTGGCGCCATAGAAATGAATCTGATCCACCATCAAAGTCATGGCATTTTCCAGAGCCGGGTCCCGGGTATCCCACATGGGGAAGTGACAGCCGTCACCGAAGCCCTCACGCTGCTTCAGGTTGGTCCAGTCGCCGATGGTGACGATGGCTGCGCCGTTTTTGGCGATGCCCACCAAATAATCCACAACGGCATCGGAGGGGTAAAGCTCAGGGCCCTGAAGGAAGTGGGGCAGTGCGTTAGCGGAGAGCAGACGGCTCTTGAGTACCACATTGCCGATCTTCAGGGGGGAAAGAATGTGCTTGTATTTACGACTCATGGCAAAAACTCCTTTTTTCGCATTCTACATAATATTATACAAAGCGGGAACCGGCAAGGAAAGGGGCAATTTGTGCCTTTCGTATCAAATATCGCTCTCAAAAAAGAGTTCCCGCGGAGTGATCCGCGGGAACCGATGTATATTATTCGCCCAGATAGCGGAGCACGCCGCCGGAGGGGAGGGTGACTTCTTCGCCCACGCCCTTTGCAGTGATGGTAACGCCGGCTGCTGCATCCAGACCCTCGGTATCGCCCACGATGGTGATGGAGGAATCCTTGGTGGCGGTAAAGGTGCTGCCCTCGGTGAGCTGCAGCCGGGGGAAGCCGGTGATACCGCCGGTGAGGGCAGTGTTCACCATGTTCAGGCAGGTCTTGCGCTCGGCGTCCTCGCATAGGAAGTCACCGAACAGCTCCATATCCTCAAAGGTGGCCTGTACACCGTATTCGTCCTCTGCGTGGGAGCGGGTCTGATAGTAGAACTCATCGTCCGTAACCATGGTTTGGAGGATGATGCCCTCCTTGCTGGTGAGCTCACAGCAGTTGAAGTGCATGTTGACATTGGTGCTCTTGCAGCGGAACATGGGGCCTTCGCTGGTGAGTCCGCATTCCCGCATGGAGATCATGCCGATGTCCTCCAGATCATGCATGCCCCCGTGAATCAGGAAGCCGTAGCCCTCGCAGATGCCGTAGGTATTCTTCATGGTGATGGAGGAGTTGCCGTCCTGAATGGCAAATATATTGCCGGAGAAAATGTCACAGTCATTGAGCGTAACATGACAGCCGTTGTCGGCATAAATGACATAGCCGTTGCCATTCATGCGGATGTCGCAGTCGTTTGCCTCCATGTAGACGTAGCCGCCGGAGGAATCGGTGGACAGGGCTGCCCATGCCTCACCGTAGATGTCACAGTTGTAGAAATAGGTCTCGGAATTGTCCATGGACAGATGGGTTCGGCAGTTGCCTCCGAGGCCTAACGGAGCGGGAGGCTCCATCATGCCGGGACCAATGACAGGCACATAGCCCTCGGGCAGAGGACCGCCGTAGGTGGCCAGCTTTGCGTCAAAGACCTTCAGCGTGGAGCCGGTGGTGGCGATGGTGGCGGACCGGGTGGAGCCGTGGGTCACAATTTCGCCGCCACGAATATCCACCTTTGCACCGTCGGTGGTCAGAATGCCGGTGCCCTTGCAGGTGAAGTCGCTGCAGCCGCAGCCGGACATGTGAATTTTAGGCTCCAGAATCACGGAGGTTCCTCCAGAGACTACCACTGCGTTCAGCTCCGGCTTGTCGCTGTCCAGAGCGAAGTTCAGAACGCTGCCGGATTCGGTGATCTCTCCGGTATAGGGAGCCGCGCCGGAGCAGCCTTCGTCAACCTTTCCGTCCCGGAGCCAAAGGGCGGCCTCGGTCTGCTGGGGTACGGAGAAGGAGGGACGGTTATTCTTTGCCAGAGGATTCCGGCCGGGAATCAGTCTGGTGGGTTCATTCAGATTTGGCATGTGCATGACCTCCAATTCAATTCGTTATAAAAATATGGTAGCAAAAGAATGGGCTATCGTCAATTCCAAGTATGAAAAATGATGTCTTTCGCTGGTTTTTGATAATACCGGGTCAGTCTGCGGAATTATCGGGTCCCCGACTCCAGATCACACATTCCGGGAACCATTTTTTCAGTTCTTTTTCTTTTTTGCTGCCGAAAAGCTCATCTCCCAGACAGAATCGTTCTGTTCGCATGTCCAGATACCGAAACACCTTGCCGTACAGCTCCTCGGCAACCTCGGAGACGGTGCCTTGGGGATACACAAGAAAATAATGATACACATGTTCTTCTCCCACCGTCACCTGAATGGTCAGAACCTCCTGCAAAAGCTCACTGCCGTGGGTGAGAATAAACTCCAGCACCTCCCGCCGGGTGTCCTCGGGCAGATCGTTGGGAGAGAGTGTAGATCTGTCGTCCGTACTGAACACGCTGACTGTGCGGTCAAGATTCTTGAACTGGAGCTCCAGCCCCTCGTTCCGGCAGCGATCCAGCAGCTCCTGATTGCCATGTTTGCTGGCATAGTCCATCAGCAGATCCATGTCCTGCTCCACATAGTTGAGCGAGCCTCGGGCGGCTTCAAAAAGCAGCTCAATGCCAGCTTCGTCCTCCTGCAGCAGAAAAATGCTGCCCTTCAGGGCCATGGCGTATTCGTTGTGGGGCTCCTGCTCCAGAATGTGGTTGCAGATCTCCAGTGCCAGATCATCGTCAAGGCCTGCAAAAGCCCCGGCGGCGTCATAGAGCTCCCCCACATCCAGCTGCTCATAGGGGGCTTCGGACTGCCGGAATCTGTCCATGGCTTCGTTCCGCTTTTCCACATCCTTCAGCCGTTGAGACAGGAACTCCCGGTCACGGGCTTCGCAGAGCTTGTCTGATGCATCCAGAAGGTCCTGTGTTTCACGGAGATACGCCGGGTCGGTTTCTTCTGTATGGACGTTCACTGCGGAAAGGTCATGGACACAGCGGAGAATTCTCTGCCGGGCAATGGGATGGGAATCCAGTTTCGGTGGAAGCTCATTGGCAAGGAATTCGCGCCACTTCTCTTCCCGAAGGGCAAGCTGCCGGTGATAGATTTCGAGAAGCTGCCGGTTCATGTGGGCGATGGGTTCGGGGCTGCTGACCATCTCATAATCCCGGGCTGCACAGGGCTCGTTCGCAAAGAAATTCCACATGGCACCCTTGGCAAGTGCATCCGCGTAGGTTTTGGGGTCCCCGTGCTCCACAACAAAGCTGTCGGCCTGCGCTTCCGCGCCCTCACTCATGACTGCCTGATAGATGGAGCACCGGGTCTGCACGGCGTCTATGGGAATTCGCATGAGAAGATTGCCCAGAATATCTACGGAATGAATGCCGGGATTGCTCCAGCGGCGGACGATGTTGACGATTTGCTCATTCTCTGCCGTATCTTCATTGCGGACATGGGCAAATTCATGCATCAGCACCTGCTCCAGCTCCCGCCGGGTCAGAAGGCAGACATTGACCGCTCCAAGGAGCAGATGGATTTTCTTCCGGCTGCTTCCTACAGCAATGTTGTCGTCCTCGAGAATGTGCAGCTGAACAGGCCGGTCAATACCGCAATCCATCATGACCTGCCGGACACTGTCGTACAGCAGGGGATAGTCCTCTGGGGAAATGGTATTTTCAGGAGGCTCATCCGGTTCCTGCTCCATGAGCACTCCAAACACCCCTGAAAGCACAAACACCAGAGGAACGGAGACGGCAATAGCCAGCTCCGTGGTGGGAATCAGCAGTACGGTCACAAAGCAGCAGGCAACGATCAGTCCCACATACAGCCATGCCAAAAGGACTGTTCGATTCAGGCTTTTACGGAGCTTTTCCGGTTCCTTCCGCGCCAGCTCCTGGGCGGCGAATACATCGCTTCGGAACTGCTTCACGTCACCGGAGGTAACATTTTTGTTCAGCTGATAATTCTTCCTGAGGTTCAAAACAAGGGCCGCCACCAGAAGCCCCAGGGGGATCAGCCACCAGAAGCCAGTGGGATGTACTACAGCGCAGGAAAGGGCAACTGCAATGAGCAAAGGAACCATGGAAAGCACAATGGATACTACAAATCGAATTGTCTGTTTCATAGGAAGCCTCCAAATTGAATTGAGTTAATTATACCATGATGGGAACGAACTTACAAGACCATTGAGATGATAGCCAATCACCATGAATTGCGGAAAAAGCAGATGCACTGCAAAGCAGCACATCCGCCTTGTATCAGATTTGGTTTGCTTCGGCATACCGCTCCTTGCCCCACCAGTGGGGCATCAGCTCCTTCAGGGTAATGGTTTGCCGGGTTTCATAGCAGAGCATGATCTCCATGTCCTCGTTCCGCTCATCCAGCTGATAAAGGAATTCCCGGCAGGCCCCGCAGGGCATCCCGCTGAAAGCGTCACTGGGAGGCTGATCCCGAAAGGCAATCAGCCGTTTGATTCGCGTCTGGCCGCTGTTTACCAGCATATTCAGGGCTGCCACACGCTCGGCGCAGAGATTCAGTACACCGCTGCAGCTTTCCACACAGAAGCCGGTGAAGATTTCACCGTTTTCGCTCTCCAGTGCGCAGACCACATGGTTCGCGTAAACAAAGGGAGATAACTCCTGCGGGTGGTATTGTGCCCTTGCCTGTTCGTAAAGGGTTTCCCAGATGTCCATGGGCGGCTCCTTTCATTCCTCCAGACGGTAGACTTTGGAGGGAAATACCTGACCGGTATCCTTGTTGCGGTATTCGGAATCATGGTGATAGGATAGTCCGCATTTCTCCATGACGCTGCCGCTGGCGTCGTTTCCGATGGCGTGCTCGGCCTCAAAGGTGTGTGCGCCGTATTGCTTCCTGACATACTCCATCAGCGCCTGAACGGCCTCTGTGGTGTAGCCCTTGTTCCAGTCCTCGTAGCGGATGTTATAGGCAAAGGACCACATGTCCTCCTCCGGGTGATAGAAGAAGCCCACATTGCCCACGGCGTGACCGTCCGACTTTTCGTGGAGGATACAAATGATCCGCTGATCCGAGGTGGGGTCCTGCTGCCGGAGCCATGGGAGGAAATCCTCCGGCTGTTTGGCGGCGGCATGGGCCATGTATTTGCAAACCCTTGGATCGCCCCGCCATGCAAAGGCCTCCAGATAGTCCTCCGGAACGATCCTCCGTAGAGTCAGCCGGGGAGTTTCCGTCACAAATAGTTGCTGTTCCTGCTGGGGAGTCATGATAAAGCCTGCTTTCTGTTGTGAGAGTTGCCGGTATTACCGGCATGCGTGCTGAGTATGGGAACAATCAGAAAAGAACGGTAATAATGACACCAAAAACCAGCGCCGGGAGCATATTACCCACCCGAATTCGTTTTCCGAAGCAGAGGTTGATGCCCACACAAAAGATCAGAATGGACCCGATAAAGGACAGATTATCCAGCACCGGCTCACTGACAAAGGGGGCAAGGAGGCTTGCAGCCAGTGTGATGCCGCCCTGCCACAGGGCAATGGGCAGTGCGGAGAAAATCGCGCCTTTGCCATAGGTGGAGGCAAATACCAGAACGATGACTCCGTCCAGCAGCGCCTTGGAGTAGAGCATATCGGCGCCATTGCCAAGACCGTCCTGCAGAGCACCGACCACCGCCATGGCACCTACGCAGATCACCAGAGAGGTGTTCACAAAGCCCTCCACGAAGGGAGACTCGTTGTCCTTTTCCACCTTGTGCTTAAGCCATGTACCGAAACGCTCAAGAGCGTTTTCAATGTTCAGCGCTTCACCCACCAATGCGCCCAGAGCCAGTGAAAGAATCATTGACAGAGAGCTTTTGCCGCTGAGACTGTTACCGGCCACCTCCAGCATTCCGGGCATGGCGCCGGCTGCGCCAATGAAAACCACCGCAATGCCAATGGCCTGCATGAGAGTGTCCTCAAAACGCTTGCTGAGTCCCTTTTTCAGCAGTAACCCGATCAGACCGCCTAGAATGACAGCGGCCACATTTGCTATGGTACCTGTACCGATCATTTTTGCGCTTCCTTGAAAAATAGAATTATTTGCTTCTCGCCTCGGCAAGACCTCTGACCCAGTCGGTCATTTCCGCGATGCCCTCATCGGACATGGGGAAGGTCTTTTCCCCATCCATCGTGCTTTTCTCATAGCAGAGGGAGCCATACCAGTATTCGGCCAGAATGGTCTGTTCCTCCACATTGGGGGACAGCTTGAACCGAAGGCCCTGAAAGCTGCCCAAAAAGATGTTGTCGTTGTTGAAGGACATGTAATTGGGAATATACAGATCCGGTGTATCCATGAAATTGCCTCCTAAGGAATGATCTCAAGACCCAGCAGCCGGGCAAAGTCTAAAGCCTGCTCCGGTGTGACCTTCATGTGTTTCACCTTATCGAGGCTCCAGATGGAGCCGTCAATGGTGCAGGTGGTAAAGTCAAAGCCCTCCAGATTGGTTCCGGTAAAGTCGCAGCCGGTGAAATCACAGCCTGAAACCGTGACCTTTGCACACTTGCAGCGGGCAAGATACGCGCCCTTGAAGCTGCCGTGATCGAAGGAAACGCGCTTCAGGGTATTCCCGGAAAGATTCAGGTATCGTCCCTGACAATCCGTGAGCTTGTCGTCCTCCAGAATGCAGTCGGAGAACACTGTCCCCATGAGACGGCAGGAACGGAACTCCACATGCTTTAAAAGGCCGTCGTAGAATCTGGCTCCGGAGAAGTCGCAGTCCTCAAAAATCACATTCTGGAAACAGGTGCGTTGAAACCGTGCCCCATAGAAGCTGCACCGGCGAAACTTGGATTTTTCAATGTCAATATGTCCGATGTCAGCGTCGGAGGCGTCCTCATCGGTACAGTCCATGCCGCTCAAATCACAGGCGGCATCCGAAGCCAGCATCAGCTCTTCACTCAGACTTGGCATCTTCGTAGGCCTCCGTAATCATGGCTTCAAAGGCGGCTGTAAAGGCTTCTGTCTGCTCCGGCGTGCGCTTTCCGGGGCCTTTCAGACGACCGCCGCCCCGACGAATCCGGGCGGCTTCTGCCCGGGAGGCCAGAAGTCCGTCAATGTTTTCAGAGGTATAGCGCATACCGTTCTGGTCAATGACCTTGGCCTTGCGGCTCAGACACATGGCAGCCAGACCATAGTCCTGGGTGATGACCAGATCTCCGGGAGAGAGCCTTGACACAATGGCGAAATCAGCGCTGTCTGCGCCCTTGGAAACCACGATGGTTTCCGCGCCGTGTCGCTGAAGCTGATGGGCGGTGTCGCAGATGAGGAAGCTCTCAACCCGGCGTTTGGCCGCGATCCGCAGAGACTGGTTGATGACAGGGCAGCCGTCTGCATCCACATACAGCTTGAAGGGGGCGACCTTCAACCGGCGGGGCTTGCTGGCCTTCTCCACAGCCTTTGCATACTGCTGCCGGTGGGCATCGTCCATGGTGTAGATCACCTTGTTGCCCCGCATGCTGTCGTCCCGGTTCCGTTTGAAGCCCACCCGAATCAGGAATTCCCCGTGTTCGGGGCACTTTGCGGTCCAGACCATTCTGCCGGACTCTGGGTACACAGGCTCCGTGGCTGTGGTTTCCACCCCACAGTGGGGGCAGGGGGTCTTGATAATCCGGGGATCGGCGATCATGTCCTCGAAGGACTCAAACCGGGTATAGTTTGCATAGCGGAGACAGTCTAAGAATGCCTGATCCCCGTCGCCCTCAAAGTGCCTCAGGTAGTCGGGGTATTCCGCAATGCCCCGGGGAATATCCAGATGCTTTGCCACCTCTGCGGTGTATGCGGCATCGTTGAGGCCGTCATGATAGCTGCTGTCAACCTCCAGCTGGAAAAATTCCACCGCAAAGCTCAGTCCCCGAACCACCGGGCCGGGGTCGAACTGTTGGTTGAACATGATCTGAAGGTTATAATAGTTGTTTGTCCACTGGGTATCCAGCCCGTAAAAGCTCAGGTTCTGACGGAGAATGGGAATATCATTGAAGCCCCAGGTCAGAAGCATGGGATCTTCTCCGCAGAATTCCCGGAAGCGGACAATGGCATCCTGAAAGGTTTCTCCGTTGCGGACGTCCTGCTTGGTGATGCCGGTGAGTTTGGAAATTCTGGGGGAGAGGATGCGGTACTGCTGGAGACAGCAGGTGGCCTTGAAGCGCTCTCCGGTTTCCACCTTTACCGCGCCAATCTGAATGATTTCAAAGGGGAGTTTTGTGCAGAGCTTGATTGCCAGAGGGGAGTCCATGGAAAGGGGTTGATTCCATTCCATGTCCAGTACGATCATTGACAAGGGCGTTCACTCTTTTCTATAGAATGTAAGGCGTTACCGCCGGTATTTCTTCTGTTTGCCCATGGGCTTTTTTCCTTGGGGCTGCATCTTGCCTGAGGGCTTGCCCGGCTGCTTTCTGGGGCGAATGAGACATTGGGGTTCGTAGCCGATCAGGTCCTCCCGTCCGGCTGTAGTCAGGGCTTCGAATACCAGATCGTAGTTTCTGGGATTCCGATACTGAATCAGGGCCCGCTGCATGGCCTTTTCGTGGGGATTGGTGGCCACATACACCGGCTCCATGGTTCTGGGGTCAAGTCCTGTATAGTACATGACCGTAGAAATTGTGGAGGGGGTGGGGTAGAAATCGGAGACCTGCTCCGGGTTCAGGTGGTTTTTGTGGAGATATTCCGCCAGCTCGATGGCTTCCTTCAAGGTGGAGCCGGGATGGGAGCTCATGAGATAGGGAACCACATACTGATCCTTCCCAAGCTGCCGGTTCAGCTGCTTATACTTCTCCAGAAACCGTTCATATACGGCATTTCTGGGCTTGCCCATCCGTTTGAGCACCGGGTCGGAAATATGCTCCGGAGCCACCTTCAACTGACCGGATACATGGTATTGAACCAGCTCCCGGAAGAAGGTGTCGTCCTTGTCTGAGAGCAGATAGTCGAACCGGATGCCGCTGCGGATAAAGACCTTTTTCACCCCCGGCAGAGCACGGAGCTTCCGAAGAAGGGCAACATAGTCGCTGTGGTCGGCGATCATATTTTTGCAGGGGGAGGGGAAGAGGCACTGCTTTGTGGGACATGCGCCCTTGGTCAGCTGCTTTTCACAGGCTGGCTGACGGAAATTGGCGGTGGGGCCGCCCACGTCGTGAATATAGCCCTTGAATTCCGGGTCCTCCGTGAGCAGCTTTGCCTCTTTCAGAATGGATTCATGGCTTCTGGTCTGAATGATCCGTCCCTGATGGAAGGTCAGGGCGCAGAAGCTGCACCCGCCGAAGCAGCCCCGGCAGCTCTGGAGACTGAACTTGATTTCCTTGATGGCGTCGATGCCGCCGTCCTTTTCATACATGGGATGATAGGCGCGTTCATAGGGCAGATCATAGGTGTCGTCCATTTCCTGCTGAGAAAGAGGTTCCTGAGGCGGATTCTGCACCACAAAGGTGCGCTCGTCGTAGGGCTCCACCAGTGTTTTCCCGGAGTAGGGATCGGTGTTGCAATACTGGGTGTAAAAGCTTTCGGCATAGACCTTTTTATCTGCGGTCATTTCTCCATAGGAGGGGAGCAGCCGGTAGTCGTATACATCTGCAAGGCTTTTTGTCTTATAGACTGTGCCCCGGATAAAGGTAATGTCCGAAACGGAAAGGCCGCTGTCCAAAGCGTCCGCGATTTCCACAATGCTTCTCTCGCCCATGCCATACATGAGAAGATCCGCCTGAGAATCCAGAAGAATGGAGCGCTTCAGCTTGTCCGACCAGTAATCATAATGGGCCAGCCGCCGCAGGGAGGCTTCGATGCCGCCAATCAGAATGGGGGTGTGCTTGAAGCTTCTGCGAATCAGGTTGCAGTAGACCACGGTGGCATAGTCCGGGCGCATGCCCATTTTCCCTCCGGGGGAGAAGGCGTCGTAGCTCCTGCGCTTCTTTGCAACCGTATAATGGTTGACCATGGGGTCCATGTTGCCGCCCATAACCAGAAAAGCCAGACGAGGCTCGCCCAAAATCTTAATGCTGTCTGGATTTTTCCAGTCGGGCTGAGGAATGATTCCGACCTTATAGCCCCGGGATTCCAGAACCCGGCTGATGATGGCGTGGCCGAAGGTGGGGTGATCCACATAGGCGTCGCCGATGATATAGACAAAATCACACTGCTCCCAGCCCCGGGCCTCCATATCCGCCCGGCATACCGGCAAAAAACCTGCCATTGGACACAACCTCCCTTTATACCACATTTAGTTACTATACCAGATAGAATGTGAAAAGTCCAGATAAAAGGCCAGCTACCCCAAGGAAAAGACAGAAAGGGTGCCATCCCATTTGAGACAGCACCCTGTATTTTCATCTTTATCTGCCCTCACCGAAGAAGAACAGGGCCAGCATACCGGGGCCAACATGGGCGCCGGTGAGGGGTTCGTGCATGGAGAGAATCAGTTCCTTCGGAGGAGCAATCTCTCGGATTTTATCCGCCAGCTTCTGAGCCTCCTCCAGACAATCTCCGTGGGAAATGGCCACACGCTGGGCCCCTGCGTTCCGAACCTTTTTCTCATAGAGGGCGCAAAGCTCTGATACTGCCCGCTTTCTGCCCCGAAGCTTTCCGCAGACCACAATATGTCCTGTTTCATCTCCCCGGAGCAGGGGCTTGATCTGGAGCATGGAGCCGATCATGGCAGTGACACCGGATACGCGGCCTGTCCGCTTGAGAAAGTTCAGATCGTCTACGGTGAAATACTCGCAGAGGTTTTCCGTATCCTTTCGGAGTTGGGCGGCGGTTTCTTCTGCGGAGAGACCCTCGGCCCGGTAATCCGCACCCTTACAAACCAGAATGCCGGTGCCGAGACCTGCCCCCATGGAGTCGACGATTT
>JAQXMD010000114.1 GCA_029012465.1 Oscillospiraceae bacterium
CCCGGAGAATGGCAGCAGACTCCTCAATGGTCGGCTCGTTGACGGTGACAGGCTGGAACCGGCGCTCCAGCGCACTGTCCTTTTCGATGTGCTTCCGATACTCATTGAAGGTGGTGGCGCCAAGAACCTGAATCTCCCCTCTGGAGAGGGCGGGCTTGAGAATATTGGCTGCATTCATGCTGCCCTCAGCATCACCGGCACCCACAATGGTATGAATCTCGTCAATGACCAGAATGATATTTCCGGTCTTTTTGATTTCCTCAATGAGGCCCTTCATGCGGCTCTCAAACTGGCCCCGGAACTGGGTGCCTGCCACCATGGCAGTCATGTCCAGCATATAGATTTCCTTATCCCGGAGCTTGTAGGGCACGTTTCCATCCACGATCCGCTGGGCCAGCCCCTCGGCAATGGCAGTCTTGCCAACGCCGGGTTCGCCAATGAGACAGGGGTTGTTCTTCTGGCGGCGGTTGAGAATCTGAATGACACGCTCTGTCTCCGCCTCGCGGCCCACCAGATTGTCGATTTTACCCTCCTTGGCCTTTCTGGTCAGGTTCAGGCAATAGGTCTCCAAAAACTTGCGCTTGTCCTTTTTACCGCTTTTCTTACCATCCTTACGGGGATTCCCCTGCTCCGGCTCCGGAGCCTTCTGGGGATGATCGCTGTTGCCGAATAGCTTGGAAAGGTACGGGAAGGTGGCAGTTCTGCCGTCCTCCTCTTCCTCATCCTCATCGGAATCCTGATCCATGGACATCAGAGCGTCCTCACCGCCCATGAGTCCCATCATTTCTCCGGTCATATTCTCCAGATCCTCTTCGGTGATACCCAGCTTGTTCATCATGTCCTCCACAGGCTTGATGCCAAGCTCTCGGGCACACTTCAGGCAAAGTCCCTCATTTTTGGACTCGCCATTTTCAATTTTCGTGATGAAGATCACTGCGTAATTCTTTTTGCAGCGATTACAAAGGGTCGTGCGCATAGTGGTTCTCCTTTTGCAAAAAACAAAAATTATCCATACAGTCCGGGGACTGTTTCTTTCAGCTTCATTGTTACAATTCCATCCATCTCCAAAAGGCACAGACGGTTTTCAGAGATCAGCAGTTCAGATTCACAGCCATTGCAGGGGATTTTACGGACCAATCTCCCCTGTGCGTCGTAAATTTCACAGGCCCTGACCGAGCGCAGGATCGCAAAATGATCCGTGAGTTTCAAGTCAAAGACCTCCCCGGAAACAGATCGGGAAAACACCTCGTTCCCATCCGTCCCAAATAGCCGCAGGAGCCTTTCCCCGCCATTTTGCTGGAGCAGGGCGGTCTGACCTGCTTCGTTTCCGCAAAATCGGTCATTCTCCCCGGAGGGAAGTCGAGAGAGGATGTTGCCTTGTCCATCCAACCGAAGGATTTCCCGGCTGGTGCGGGCAAAAACATTTTCTCCTACCGGAATCAGCTCCAGAACAGGGTCATCCGCAGGTGTCCGGAACAGCAGCGTTCCGTCCTGCTGGTACATTCGGATATCCCACCGTCCGTTTGTGCCCACACAGGCACAGGAAAGGCCGTCCATGTCTGCTCCTGGGATCATCAGTCCCATGACCGCATCCCGCAATCGGATTTCTCCTGTGGTCTCCCCCAGCCCGTTCATCAGAATGGTGTCGCTGAGACAGCCGGAGCGCTTCACCTGCACCGCCAAAAGACTGCCGTTCCCGGCAGCGCGAATCACAGGAACACCCACGGCCACGGAAATAGGACCATTTTCTCCCAGAATCGTCAGGTTATCTCCCCCGGAAGCATAAAAGGCGGCAATCCTGCCGCCTCCTGCAAGGGAAAGATCCTTTTCTCCGGAGGAAACCTGGTATAGCAGGGTTCCATCCGGTTCAAGCACCGTCACTTCACCATCCGAGGTGAGGCAGATCCGGTCATCCAGCAGCACAGCATCCTGAGCTGCTGCGGTGAACGGCAATTGTTCCATGGTGCGCGCTTTCAGCCGGGCATTTTCCCACAGGATTCTGATTACCGGCATTTGAACGATCAGCAGCGCACCGCCAATCATCATTGCTGCAAGGAGCAGCAAACCAAAAATCAACTTCTTTTTTGTTCGACATCCGTTCCGTGAAACGGTGTCAGCCAACATGAAAAGAGACCTCCCCACACTGATACCAGAGCTGTGTCATATAGAGTCCGCCGGGCGGAAGGGTCGGCCCGGCAGCTGTGCGGTCTCCTTTCTCAAGGATTTCCGTCACAGCCTCAGGAGGAAACTTTCCCTCCGCAGCATAGATCACGGTTCCCGCCATGGCCCGGGCCATGTTGTACAGGAATCCGTTGGCGCAGATCCGCAGCAGAATCAGTTCGTCCCGTCGTTCCACCGTAAAATGATGAACCGTACGAACCGTAGACCGGACATCGGTGCCAACGCTTCTGACCGCAGCAAAATCATGGGTGCCAACGAAGCGGTCAGCCGCCTGCTGCATCACCTGCTCGTCCAGATGCTTGGGATAAAAGCATGCCCGATTTACGAAGAAAGGATCACGGATCCGGGAATTATAAATCTGGTAGGTATATTCTTTTTTCACACAGGAACCGATGGCGTTGAATTCCTCCGGAACCTCAAATGCCTCCCGGACAACAATGTCATGGGGCAGATGGGTGTTCATGGCATAGGGAATCCGGTCAACAGGAATTCGGGAATCTGTACGGAAATTGGCAATATAGTTTCTTGCGTGAACACCGGCATCCGTTCGTCCGCATCCGGTGATCTTCACGGGATGGCCCATAATCATGGATGCGGCATTCTGCATGGTCTCGCAGACAGAGACAGCGTTTTTCTGCACCTGCCACCCATGATAGGCGGTGCCCTCATAGGTCAGCAGCATGGCGATATTACGCATAGAATCGCTCCTAGAATCCAAATACTTTCAGCACGATCACAGCGGCCAGCATAAGGACCGTCACCGCCATGCCGATGGTGTCACGCTTTGCCCATTTGAGGGGACTGAGCTTGGTGCGGCCAACGCCGCCAGTGTAGCAGCGGCATTCCATGGCAGTGGCCAGCTCATCGGCTCTCCGGAAGGCGCTGACAAACAGGGGCACCATTATGGGAAGCAGTGCCTTGGCCTTCTGAAAGATGTTGCCGGTTTCAAAATCGGCGCCTCTTGCCTTCTGGGCGCTCATGATCTTGTCGGTTTCCTCAATCAGGGTGGGAATAAACCGCAGGGCAATGCTCATCATCATGGCCAGCTCATGCACCGGCACATGAATCTTTTTCAGTCCCCCCAGAAGCCGTTCAAGGCCATCTGTCAAGGTAATGGGAGATGTGGTATAGGTAAGCAGGAACGTTCCAACCACCAGCATCATAACACGAACCACCATCAAAATTGCACGAACAATGCCGGCGTCCGTAATGGTCAGCCGCCAGAAATGCACCAGAACGTTTCCCTCAAAGGTGTAAAACAGGTTGAGGATCGCCGTAAAGGCCAGAATGAAAACCAGAGGCTTGAGACCCTTCAAAAGGCTCCTGGGGGAAATGGTAGAGATTTTCACGGCAGCGGCCAGATACAGCAGAATCAGGAGATACCCCACAAAGCTCTTGCAGACAAACAGCGCCACAATATAGATCACAACCGCAAGGATCTTCGATCTGGGGTCCATCTTATGAACGGGAGAATCACCGGGGAAATACTGGCCTATGGTAATGTCCTTCAGCATACCGAAGCGCCTCCCTTCAAGCTGCTGAGCAGCGCAACGGCCTGCTTTGTGGTATACACCGTTGTATCCACCGGGAGGCCAAGCTCCCCGAGGCGACGGAAAATGTTCGTGACCTGTGGAACCGCAAGGCCCATTTCCTCCAGCTCCTTCGCATGGGCAAAGACCTGGCTGGGGGTGCCATCCATGACGATGTGGGCGTCGTTCACCACAACCAGACGCTGAACACTGTCCGCGATTTCCTCCATGCTGTGGCTGACCATGATGACCGTGGCTTTCTTGGCAGTCTGATAATTCTTGATGTTGCTGAGAATCTGCTCCCGGCCCTTGGGATCAAGTCCCGCAGTGGGCTCGTCCAGAATCAGCACCTTGGGCTCCATGGCAATGACGCCTGCAATGGCAACTCTCCGTTTCTGTCCGCCGGACAGGGCAAAGGGCGACATTTCAAGGACATCATCGGAAAGCTCCACAAAACGAGCGGCTTCACGAACCCGGCGGTCGATCTCCTCCTCGCTGAGCTTCATGTTTTTGGGGCCAAAAGCAATGTCCTTATACACCGTTTCCTCAAACAGCTGATACTCCGGGTACTGGAACACCAGTCCCACCTGGAACCGGACGTCTCGTGTAAACTTCTTATCAGACCAGATGTCCTTCCCCTCAAACAGCAAGGTGCCTGAAGTGGGCTTCAGAAGGCCATTGAGATGCTGAATCAGCGTGGACTTTCCGGAACCTGTGTGGCCAATGATGCCCATAAACTCACCCTGGTTCACCTGCAAATCCACATTGTCCAGGGCATACCGCTCAAAGGGCGTCCCCTGGGAATAGATGTGCGTCAATCCCTTGACTTCGATAATCGGATTCATGTAAAAACCTCACGGCTGGTTTTTGTCAGCTCTCCCGCGCAGCCGCCGCTGGGATGCTCAATGGACAGTATTATTGCAGCCGGGAATAGATCTCCTGTGCGCATTCTTCCACACTCAGCGCATCCAGAGGAAGCTCCCATCCGCTTTTGTTCAGCTCATACATCAGCTCAGTGGTCTCCGGAACGGTCAACCCAACGCCTTTTAAGAGCTCAACCTGAGAAAATACCTTTTTGGGGGTGTCATCCGCCAGAATCTCCCCCTCATTCATCACGATCACCCGGTCGGCCGTAATGGCTTCCCGCATATGGTGGGTAATCAAGACCACAGTAACACCGAATTTTTCATTCAGCTCATGAATGGTATCCACCACCTCACGCCGGCCCACAGGGTCCAGCATGGCGGTGGGTTCATCCAGAACCACGCACTTGGGCCGCATGGCAAGCACGCCGGCTATTGCGATCCGCTGCTTCTGTCCGCCGGACAAAAGATGCGGGGCATGCTTCCGGAATTCATACATTCCAACCGCGTTCAGGGCCGCATCCACACGCTCCCGAATTTCCTCTGTGGGAAGTCCCAGATTTTCAAGGGCAAAGGCCACATCCTCCTCCACCACATTGGCAACGATCTGGTTGTCCGGATTCTGGAACACCATCCCCACAGACTTCCGGATATTGATGGTGTCCTCCTCGGATTTGGTATTCATGCCGTAGGCATAGATCTCGCCTCCGGTGGGCAGGAGAATGGCATTAAAATGCTTTGCCAGTGTGGATTTTCCGCAGCCGTTGTGACCCAGGATCACCACGAATTTCCCCTGCTCAATTTCGAGATTCAAATCTTCAAAAATCCTGACAGCCGCATGCTCCTCTGTTTCCTGATAGGAAAACGCGGCATTTTTTACTTCGATTGCTGTATTCAAGGAATCATCCCTCCCTGCTCCATCTGCCGGTAGAACCGCAGGGCAGATACAGACCGGATGCTTTGACAGGAAGCCCCAGCTCGCCGCTCTCGGTTTTTCCGCCGAATTTGGCGGAGAAGATGCTGTCGGACAGGTATCCCACCACTGAGGGTGCAAGGCCGGTGGTATAGGAATTGATGACCACAAACAGCGGATTATCAGACAGAACGCCGGAACAGAGACTGATAAAACGGTAAAGGTCCTTTTCCAGCTTCCAGATTTCACCGGACGGTCCCCTGCCATAGGAGGGCGGGTCCATGATAATGGCGTCATACCTTCTGCCCCGCTTGATCTCCCGTTCCACAAATTTGGCGCAGTCATCCACAATCCAGCGGATGGGCCGATCCTCGAGACCCGAAAGCTTTGCGTTCTCTCTGGCCCAGGAAACCATGCCTTTGGCTGCATCCACATGACATACACTGGCTCCCGCCGCCGCGCAGGCCAGGGTCGCTCCGCCGGTATAGGCAAAGAGATTCAGCACATTGATGGGACGGCCTGCATTCCGGATCTTGTCCATGACCCAGTCCCAGTTGGCTGCCTGCTCGGGGAAAATACCCGTGTGCTTGAAGTTCATGGGCTTGACCTGAAAGGCCAGTTCTTTATAGCGGATCTCCCATTTCTCAGGGAGCTTTTTGGTATTCCACTGGCCGCCGCCGGTGCTGCTTCTGGCATAACGGGCATTGTATTCCCGCCAGCCGCTGTGATTTCTCGGGGTTTCCCAAATTACCTGGGGGTCAGGCCGAACCAGCGTGTACTTGCCCCACCGCTCCAGCTTTTCTCCAGAGGTACAGTCCAGCACCTCATAATCTTTCCAATCAGATGCGATCCACATATAAAAACTCCTTATTGGACTGTCGGAAGATGCACAATGGGGTCATCCTCCTCATCGTCGTTGGTTGGAGACGTCGTAACGCTTGGCCTTGAGGTGGTTGTACCGGGCGCAGTATGAATGGAGCAGGGCTGATTCACCGGGTCCGTGGTTGCACAGCGTGCCTCCTGATAGCCGGACTGACGAACCAGATAGCCAATGCAATACTGCTGATCCTGCACAACGATCTGCCCCAACGGGAACTGTCTGGAGTAATTCAGCATGCCGTATTTCACCACATTGCCGCCCCGGGACGCACAATACTGATTTGCCACATGCATGGAACCATCGGTCACACAGATGGATTCCTCCACATGAATGTTGCAATATGTGGTGGGAACATCCTCGGCGGCCAGCATAATGCTCACCGTTCTGTCTCCGCGGATGTCGTTCTTGCACCACTCGGTGGGCAGAAGGCCGCTGTCGGCACAGACCTCCACCTCAATCACATCCGTGGGCTTCTGGAAGCCGGGGTCAGACTTTCCTTCACTGAGCTGAGAGAGCACCTTCTGCCAGAGCACACAGGCGGGATTGTCCACGTTTTCATCAGAAAGGACGATCTCCTGGGGCTGGTCATAGCCGCACCAGACAACCGCGGTATAGTAGGGCGTATAACCGGCAAACCAGCGATCCTTGTCGTCACTGGTGGTACCGGTTTTTCCCGCAACGCTCATTCCAGAGATCTGCGCCTCAACACCGGTTCCATCCTTGACGGTCTCTTCCATCATATAGGTCAGGTAATAAGCAGCCTTTTCGCTCATGGTTTCATGGGTGGACTGGGTATTGTCCAGAACCACCTTCCCCTCACTATCCAGAACCTTGGTGTAGGTTCTGGCTTCGCGGAAGGTGCCGTTGTTTTCAATGGATGCATAGGCCTCCGTCAGATCACGGATGGTAACACCCCGAACCATACCGCCCAGCGCCAGAGACCAGTAGCTCTTGTCGGTGTAGGACACACCGTTGAGCTCATATTCGTCCACCAGAGAGGACAGCTGCATCTCATTGACGGCGTAGCTGTAGGAGTAATCCAGTGTCAGGTCATCCAGAGCCTTCACCGCAACGGTATTGGTGGACTGCTTCATGGCGGTGAGGATATTGGTAAGGCCCATATAGGTATCATTTTCATTTTTCGGCCAGCCCTCGGTGCCGAAGGTAAAGGGTGTGTCGTCATAAACCGTTGCAGGGGTAATCAGTCCAAGATTCAACGCCGGGCCATAAACCGCAATGGGTTTCATGGTGGAGCCTGCAGACAGATAGCTCTGGGTGGCACGGCTGAAGGTCAGGCTGCCCTCCTTGGGACCGACACCGCCTACAATGGCGGAAATATCGCCTGTCTCATTGTCAATGATCACAATGCCGGACTGAAGCTGCTGATAGGAGCTTTCTGTCCCGGGAATATTTTCAAGGTTCTCATAAACGTCCTCCGCCGCACTCTGGGCTTCCAGGTCAATGGTGGAATAGATCTGATAGCCGCCGCCCAGGATCATTCTGTTGATGACCTCGGTTTCGTAGCCGGTGGCCGCAGCCAGATCATTTACAACGTCACGAATCACCTGATCCACAAAGTAGGAATAATAGTTGGAGTCAGACACCACCTCAGAGCCGGAATCGGCATAGTCAAAGACCAGCTGCTCGGCCTTGGCAGACTCATACTCGCTCTGGGAAATGTATCCCTGATCCAGCATGGTGTACAAAATATCGATCTGCCGTTCCCTGTTCTTTGCAAGGGTATGCTCACTGATATAGGGATCGTAAATGGACGGGTTGTTGGTAATGGCGATGAGGCTGGCACACTCGGCAAGGCTCAGCTCCGACACATCCTTGCCGAAGTAGGCATAGGAAGCCGTCCGGACACCGTAGGCCTGCTCTCCAAGATAGATGGTATTGAGATACCATTCCATGATCTCATCCTTGGAGTATTGCTTTTCCATCTCCAGAGCACGGAAGATCTCAACCAGCTTTCTGCGGACCGTGACCTCTTTATCATTGGTCAGGTTCTTCACCAGCTGCTGGGTAATGGTGGATGCGCCGTAGGTGGAGCCGGAACCCATGAACAGGTTTCCGGATGCACGGGCAGTACGGAGCCAGTCCACACCATTATGCTCATAGAAACGCTTATCCTCAATGGCCACAGTGGCATACACCAGATTCTTGGGGATCTCACTATAGGAGGCCCAGATTCTGTTTTCGCTGCCGTAGAGGTTTTGCAGAGTTTCATATTCGCCGGTATCCTTATCCTGATAATAGATCACAGAAGTCTGGTTCAGCCTAAAGCTGTCCAGAGAAAAAGACACCTGGGGCATCAGGTAGTTTCTCAAATAAGCGGTAAATATACATGCAAAAACCACAAGGCTAATCATGCAAACCAGAAATATCGTTCCAAAGAAGCGGCCAATCCCACGAAAGATCGTTCCGGCAACTCCGCCTCGTCTTCTAGCCATTCAAAAAGCACCTCCGGGAATAAACATGCGTTAGGGCGCAAAATCACAGTTAAGAATATTATATCACACTCTGTCAATGCTGCATCTGGTTTTTATGAAAAAACGGCTTGGAAATCTCACGGAAATTGAAAATATTTTATGAACAATCCGTCGTTTTTCCGAATGGAACGAATATCTGCGCTTTGGGATATGCGCTCAGGGTGGCTCACACCCTGCTGCAGATCAGATTCCGAACCACATCCGCCATGATTTCCATTTCCTCCACAGAGGTATACTCCCTGACAGAGTGGATCTCATGCATGCCCGTGGCAAGCACAAGGCAGCGGATTCCATGCTGAGACAAAAAGCTGGCATCACTGCCGCCGCAGGCCGGTTCAAACCGGGGCGTAAGCCCGGCTTCAAGGCAGGCATCTGCGAAACGGCGGGCAAGCGCATGCTCCTCCCCAGTTTTCCATGCGGGATACACCTGTGAAGCAGTAACCTCCACGTTGCCGCCGTATTCCTCCGCAGCAGACACAAAACACGCTCTCATGTGCTCTGCCTGTTTCATTGCCTTTTCATGAACAAGGGACCGGGTTTCTCCCTCCACAAAGCAGTGCTCCGGCACCACATTCCCGCTGGCGCCACCCCGGATGATTCCGATGTTGGCAGTTGTATCCCCGTCAATCCTGCCCAGATGCATCCGTGCAACAGCAGCGGAGGCCATTACCACCGCGTTTCTGCCATCCTCAGGCTTCAGGGCAGCATGGGCCGCCTTTCCGTGGAAATCCGCGAGAATTCGGATTCCTGTAGGCGCGGCATTCACTGCCCTGCCGATGTCACCGTCGGTGTCCAGCACATAGGCCTCTTTGGCATTGATCCGTTCATAGTCCAGCCGTCTCGCACCTTCCACAAAATACTCTTCACTTGCGGTAAAAACAACTTCGATGGTTCTGTGCGCTGCGCCGGAGGCCTGGATGCTCCGAAGGGCCTGAAGGAGTTCCACAACACCGGTAAGATCGTCTCCCCCCAGTATGGTGGTGCCATCTGTATGGATGCGACCATCCGGTTCCAACGTAATCTTTTTATCCTCACAGGGTGTCACCGTATCCATATGGGCCGCAAACAGTATCGGGTCTCCCGGAAGTGTCCCCTCCAGACGTCCATACAGATTGCCGCTCCCCGTTTCGGGAAAGCATTGATCCTCTGACACAGAGAAGCCCAGATCTGTCAGCTTGTTTTTTAGACAGGCACGGATATCCTTTTCATGACCGGAGGGCACGCTGAAAGCAGCCAACTCCAGAAATTCATTTATCATAGCGGGATATTTCATAGACAACGCCTCGATTCCATGATGATAAAGAAAAAGCAACGACACAATCATGCCGAAGCTTTGCCGGTATAAGCGGAACAGTAAATCAGAAGGGAGAGAATCAATCAAAGGCAATCACTGTATGAAAGTATTGCTCCTGAAAATGAACCGCTCGTTCAATCTCTTCGACTGTGAAGGAACTCCCCTCTGGGGCGACCACCCATTTGTGTTCCGTATCGTCTTTACGATAGATCACCGCAATCACTTTGCCGGTAAATTCCTTGACTGGTTTTTCAATTCCAAGAATATAGGCATCTTCTTCCTCTCCATCCGGCGCAACTGTCCCTTTGAGATATCCGTAATTGATGGAATAGTACAGGCTGGGATGGTCAGGATGAACGCTGCCCAAGGGGCGATCAACGGTTACTGTCACAGAATCACCGATCATTTCGTTTTCTCCTTTGCGGTTTTGCAATCCGCTTAAGCCAAATGATATATTTCTATTGCAAATATGGTCATCTGTTCCCTTCATACGCAAAGCGTATATCATTTGCGATGCAGATATCATACCCGCAGGGCATATCACCCGTTCCGTCAGGAACGGATATCATTGAAAAAAGCCACTTTTGTCTAGCTGACAAAAGCGGCTTTTTTCATGGAGCGGGTGACGAGGCTCGAACTCGCTACCTCCACCTTGGCAAGGTGGCGCTCTACCAGATGAGCTACACCCGCAACTCGCATGGCTTATTATACAGTAAAATTATAAATTGTCAAGCCCTTTTTTCAAAATTCTTTATTTTTCTCAAAACGGCCGCCCAGAGTGGGCAGCCGTTTTTTATGAAGCGCCTGAGACGAAGGATACGATCCGGAAAGAGATCTCCGTTCCCCGTTTCCGCTGTCTGCGGCTTTCCAGAATGGCGCATAAAAGGCCAAACACAAATCCAATGATACTGCAAAGGATTCCATGGCCGAACCGGTCTCCCAGAAAGTACCCAAAGAAGAACAGAATCAGCGGCAGCACATACACCAACAGAATCGCAGAAGCCACCTTGCCGGTCTCCCCTTCGATCACCACCTGATCGCCGGGCTTGGCCCCAATGAGATTCTCCGCCTCCACAACAAGGCTCTCCTTTGCCGCCATGCTTCCGCAACCGCCTTCACAGTGGTCACAGTCACCGTGACAGGCTGTTTGCCGATGGTGAATCACCCTTGCACTGGTGCCGCTGACAGACAGGACTGTAACACGCTGGGTCATTCCTGTTTCTCCTCTTCCTTGTAGGCATCCTCAGTCCCTGCGATCTGTGACTCACCTGTTTCAATACCATCTGGAGCAATGGACACCTCAACCATAGTTTCAGCATCAGCCGGTTCCGAAATGGAAACCAGCACGCTGTAAGTACCCATGGCGCCAACACCGGAGAAGCCGTCCACATAGATTTCAACAGGAACACTGAATTGTCCTGTGGTGTTGCCGAGACTGCTGAGGTCTGCCACAGCCCGGATATTGCTGGCAGAAATGCTGTCGATCACCTCAGTGTCGCCCCGGAGCTTCACCTGAATGGAGAGAGTCCCGAGCGTAGCCCGAAGCTGCTCCGGGTCCGGTGTATTGGCAAGCTCCAGATTGGTGACCCGGAAGGTCTTCTCCTTCAGATTCACCAGCTCAACAGTCACTGTGGCTACATCCTCCGTGAGATTTACCATGCCATTGGGAACCACAATATTAAAGTCCTGGGTATAGACCGTATGAACGGAGGCCAGGTCAATGGTTCCAAGGGTCAGAGAATTCAGGGTTTCCAGTTCCTCTGCCGGTCCCTTGACCGTAATGGTGGAGGGTTCGATGGTTTCAATGGTGTGATCCAGGGTTGCACCGCCGCCCTCAGAATAGGCCACCACCAGAGGGATTTCCTTCACCATGTTCACCTGCATGAGTACGCCGATCTTATCCACCTCACAGCGGATCTCATCAGATACAACAGGATTATTGTCCTCATCCATCAGGGTGTAGGAAAGGGAATCAGACACAGTCTTACTGAGGTTGGTTCTCTCCAGCGTCACCTGTGCATAGGAAACACTGGATACAAGCTCCTGGGGACCGCTGATATCAATGGTGTCGTTTTCCAGCTCAATGGCCTCCGCAACATAGCCGGACTCAACATCCCCCTGAAATGTCGCCCGAACCGGCACCTCCTTGGTGGAGAGTTTATCCACAAGGATCTCCACCTGATAGACGCTTCTGGAATCCACGGAAATGGCGCTTGCCTTCACGTTGTCCGGTAGCTCCACATCATAGCCCAGACGCCATGTACCGAGATCCGTCACCTCACCGAGATCGGCAATCACCGCCACATTGGAATTGCTGAGCTTCATGAGCTCCTGACGATTGCCCCGGAATTTCAGATTCACGGTGGCATTTCTGCCCTCCGTCAAAGTCAGATGCCGGTCTGCAAACAGGCCGTCCTCATTGGCAAACGTAACAGGTATATTATTGATCCAGCGAGTGTCCTCTGTCGCAACGGTGCTGACCACATAGGCCCATAGGCCCAGTGCAATGACAACGGACAACAGGATGGAAAAGATCTTATTCTTCTTCAGTTCCATTATCATCCCTGCTTCGGTTTAGTTTATCAAGGATACGCTGAAAAGCATTCTGTACGGAAGCATCGTTTTCTTCCTTCAACTCTCTTTTCAGCAGTTTTGTCAGTGAATCGGGGGTCAGATATCTTCTCAGATCGCCCCGAACCACTACAGAGATCACGCCGGTTTCCTCAGATACCACCACCACCACGGCATCGGAATGCTCCGTAATGCCAATGGCAGCCCGGTGACGGGTGCCAAGGTCACGGCTGAGATTCGGATTCGACGTCAGGGGAAGCACACAGCCCGCAGCCGCCACACGCTGATCCCGGATCACCACAGCCCCGTCGTGAAGGGCCGCCTTGGGGAAGAAAATGTTCGTCAGAAGCTCTTCGGAGATGGCAGCGTCCACGACGGTTCCGGTTTTGAAGTATTCCTCCAAACTGTTTTTCCGCTCAAAGACTATCAGCGCGCCGATTTTCTGGCGGGACATGCTCCGGCAGGCGGAAACAATATGTTCGATCATCTGATCGATGTTGCCGGTCTCAACCTTTGGCGCCAACAGGGAGCGGATATTGCTGCTTCCCAGACGCTCCAGCAGTCTTCTCAGCTCCGGCTGGAACACCACAACCAGCGCAATGAGGCCAACCTCCAACGCCTTGCTGATGAGGAAATTCAGCGTATTGAGTTTCAAAAGGTCAGACACATAGGTCAGCACCAGCATAACGGCAACAGCTTTTACAATCTGACCGGAGGTTTTGGATTTTATGAATCCCAATATTTTATAAATTAAAAAAGCAACGATCAGGATATCCAGAATATCCGTTGGAAAGTTAATCATTGAGAGGATTCCCAGGATCTTGCTCCATAGCAGGCTCAGTGTATTCAAAGCGTACATCTCCGTTTCCGTGCGGATCACGCAGGTTTACATATCACTTTTTATTATACAGAACCCACCGCAAAATGGCAAGAAAATTCCAAGGAATTTTTCATCTCTTTACAGTTTCTTTACAGGACATTCACACTGGCCGATGAAGCTGCTCCACAGCCTGAATCAGCTCCATGATATCAGCCTCCGTATTATAATACCCGGGACTGATACGCAGGGTTCCGGTGGAAAGGGTCCCTGCTGTTTCATGGGCCGTAAAGGCACAGTGAATGCCGCTTCTGGTGGCAATATCCCATTGACGGGCCAGCTTCTCCCCCAGCTCCACACAGTCTATTTTGTCGGATACCAGCGACAGCACCCCTGTCTGCTCCTCTCCGCAGAACACATGAACCCCGGGGATCTGCCGCAGGCCCCGCTGGGCCATTTGGCGGAGATACACCTCATGGCGAAGGATGTTCTTCTCTCCCCGCTTCCGGACACAGCGGATCCCCGCGAGAAGTCCCGCGGCTCCGGGCACATTGGGGGTTCCCGGCTCCAGCCGGTCCGGCAGGAAATCCGGCATGTCTGCCCCCTTGGAAAGACTGCCTGTTCCGCCCTCTATCAATGTTTTTGTATCGTGATTACAGATCAGAAGTCCCGTTCCCTGGGGACCAAGGAGTCCCTTATGCCCCGGACATGCCACAAACGCCGCCCCAAGGCGGCTCATATCCACAGGCAGAATTCCGGCAGACTGGGATGCATCCAATACGAAGGGGATCTTCCGTCTGCGGCAAAGCTCCGCCACCTCCTCCACTGGAAGAATCCAGCCAAAAACGTTGGACACATGGGTCATGACGCACAGAGCAGTCCCCGGGGTGAGAAGCCGGTCGAAATCGCGGAGCAGTGCCTCCCTGTCAAAGAGCCGTCCCCGGGCTATCTGGACATCCGCGCCAATGGCCCGAAGGGGCCGGATCACCGCGTTGTGTTCCATGCCCGAGCACACCACTCTGCCTTTTCTCCCCACAATGGATTTGATGGCAATGTTCAACCCATGGGTGGCGGAGGTTGTGAAAACTACCTGCTCCGGCTCCGTATGAAACAGCCGCCCCGCCTCCATGCGCAGACGATAGATCATTTCCGCCGCATCCTCCGCGGGAATCCCGCTGCCTCTGCCCGGCGAAGCGCAATGTTCCATGGCATTTGTAACGGCTCGTATCACCTGCGGGGGTCTCGGCAGGGAGGTCGCGCTGTTATCAAGATAAATCAAAGGACGCCACCTGCCTTTCCCGCCCATTGATACGGTAGCTATTTTCATAGAGTATCTTTCCATCCCGAAGCCTTCTGGCAGCCTCATTGCCCCGTTCCGCCGAAACCCAGATTCCATATCCGCAGCCTCTGACAGCCAGATCAGAGGGCGCTTTTCCCACTCTGGACGGGATTCCGACGCTCTGCAGGAGCCTTGCCCCCTTTCGGGCCATGGTCTGGCTCCGATAGGTAAATAAAATCATGCTCATAGAGTTCCCTCCCATGAGCATGATATGTGCATTCGACGAAATCCGTCACTTTTTATTTTCAATCAGGCAGATGCAGTGGGCGGAAATGCCTTCCTCCCTGCCGGTAAACCCAAGACGTTCTTCTGTTGTGGCCTTCAGGTTCAGCTGATCGGGTTGTATTCCCATATTGGCGCACAGGGTCGCCCTCATGGCTTCCATATGGGGCAGAAGCTTCGGTTTCTGGGCAATGACCGTTGCATCCAGATTGGAAATCTCATAGCCCTTCTCCCGAATCAGCCGGCAGACCTCCTTCAAAAGCAGCTGGCTGTCAATGCCAAGAAACCGGTCGTCATTGTCAGGAAAATGCTTTCCAATATCCCCCATGGCCGCAGCACCAAGAAGGGCGTCCATAATGGCATGGGTCAGCACATCTGCGTCGGAATGTCCCAGCAGGCCGAGGCTATGAGGAATCTCAACACCACCGAGGATCAGCTTTCGATCCGGAACCAGCCTGTGCACATCGTATCCGTGACCAACCCTCATGGTTTGTTCCTCCCCTCAAGAATCAGTTCAGCCACCTGAAGGTCAAGGGGCGTGGTGATCTTGATATTCTCCTCACTGCCCTCGGTCAGATAGACATGAATACCCATGCCCTCCATGGCCCCGCAGTCGTCTGTATAACTGAGCTTTTCCTTTCTGGCCCGCTCCCACGCAGCCAGCAGCAGATCCCTGTCAAAGACCTGAGGTGTCTGGACCGCCCGAAGGGTGCTGCGGTCCGGTGTACTTGTCACCCGGCTGTCATCGTCCACCACCTTGATGGTATCCTTCACAGGAATGGCCGGGGCAGAGGCATGATAGCTCAGAGCCTTGTCCACGGTCTCCTTGATAAGCTCTTCCGTCACAAGTGGTCTTGCACCATCGTGTACCGCTGCAAGGATCGTCTTTTTGCTGGCAGCACGAAGTCCAGCCTCCACGGATTCCATCCGGGTATCGCCGCCTGCCACCACAGACTGTACCTTGTCAAATCCATTCCGGGCCACAAGCTGTCGGATGGGGTCAATTCGGTCTTCTCGGGTGACAACAACAATCTCATCAATACAGGAGGCCTTCTGGAAGGCCCGGAGGGTATGTACGATCACCGGCTCTCCTGCCAGATCGGTCATGATCTTGTCCACGCCATGCATTCTGGTGGCGCTGCCTGCCGCAACGATGATGGCGGCACAGTGGGTCCTGTTTTTCTCCCGATGCCAGTCAAATAGCTTCATGTGTTTTCCTCAATTCTCGTCAGCTGTTCCAGTGCCAGCAGGATTCCGAGCTTTCCCGATTCATAGGTGACACCGCCCTGCAGATAGGCCATATAGGGCGCTCTCATGGGGCCGTCGGCACTGAGCTCGATGGACGCCCCCTGTACAAAGGCGCCCGCAGCCATAATCACATCATCCTCATAGCCGGGCATTGCCCATGGCTCCGGTGTCACATAGGAATCCACAGGCGCACCCATCTGAACCCCCCGGCAAAAGGCCTTCAGAAACTCCGGTTTTCCGAATTCCACGGTCTGGACAATATCTCCCCGCTTTGCATGGACGGAAGGAGAGGTCTTATACCCTTTTGCCTCCATGGCACCGGCACAGAACACAGCGGTTTTCAGTGCCTGCGCCGTCACATGGGGTGCCAGGAAGAAGCCCTGATACAGCAGCCGGTTCACATCCTGGGTGCAGCCGCACTCCCGGCCGATACCGGGACAGGTCAGCCGCATGGCCGCCATCTCCACCAGATCTTTTCTGCCCACAATGTAGCCGCCGGTGGGGGCAATGCCGCCGCCGGGGTTTTTAATCAGGGAGCCTGCCATAATATCGGCCCCCACCTGAGTCGGCTCCAGCTCCTCCACGAATTCTCCATAGCAGTTGTCCACGAAAACAAGGATCTCCGGGTTTGCCTTTTTGGCGGCGTCAATGATTTCACCGATTTCTCGTACCGTCAGGGCTGCCCGGAGGGAGTAGCCTCTGGACCGCTGGATCATCAGCAGCTTTGCGCCCGGCAGCTTTACAGCGGCTTCTATGGCAGGAATGTCCGGGCGAAGGTCCTCAGTCATATCCACCCGGTGATAGGTAATTCCCCATTCTTTGAAGTTCCCCGGCTCATTTCCGGTGATGCCAATGACGCTCTGGAGGGTGTCGTAAGGGTCTCCAAAGGCGGAAATCACCAGATTACCGGGGCGCAGAATCCCCTGGAGGGCACAGGTGATGGTATGGGTGCCGTTTACAAACTGACTGCGGACCAGTCCCGCCTCAGCACCGAATACCTGGGCAAAGATTTTGTCGAGGGTATCTCTGCCCAGATCATCATAGCCATAGCCGGTGGTTCCCACCAGATGGGCCGCACTGACACGGTTATCCTGAAAGGCCTCCAGCATTTTCTCCGCATTGGCCTCCGCAACCCGGTCAATTTCTGCAAATACAGGCTTTACCCGCTCCGTTACCACCCGGGCAAGCTCCCGGTTTTCCTTTGAAATCATCATGCCTTCCACTCCGTTTCCGCCATGGCAGCAATCAAATCTGCCGAAGCCTCCAAATCAACTGTGTCGCACACCTCAATGGGGGCGTGGACATAACGGCAGGGTATGGATACTCCGCCCACGGGAATCCCCTGCCCCACCTGCGCCATGGGTCCCGCATCCGTGCCGCCGCCGAGCAGAATATCTCTTTGACAGGGAATGCCCTTTTCTTTTCCGATGCGCTCCATGGCCGAAACCACACCGGGACGGCTCATGGCACCAGAATCGAGGATCTTGATTCCCGCGCCCTTTCCAAGGGTGCAAGTCCCCTGATTTTTCGTACCGGGCACATCCTTCACATCGGTCACATCCACCGCAAAGGCGGCATCGGGCATAATTCCGTATGCCCCGGGAGCAGCGCCCCGGGTTCCGATCTCCTCCTGTACGGTAAAGAGGAAATACACCTGATTTTTCGGATTGCGAATTCTCTCCACGGCGGACAGCAGCACCCCGCATCCGCTTCTGTTGTCCAGATAGGTGGCCAGAATCCGGGAACCATTCCTGTGGAAATGGGGCAGGAATACCGCCATATCTCCGATGGACACCAGCATTTCCGCCTCTTCCCGGCTCTGAACACCCAAATCCAGATAGAGGTCCTTCAGCTTCAGCTCCTTGCCGATTTTCTCCTCCCGGATGCAGACCGCAGCCTGTGCGCCGTTTTCAAAACGCACAAAGGTATGGGCGATCATGGCAGGGTCCAGCCAGCCCACGTCCGTAAAGCTCAGATAGCCCTTGTCGTCAATGGCCGTCACCATCAGGCCGATGGTGTCCATATGGGCGGCAAACAGGAGCTTGGGTCCCTCTGTTCCGAGCTTTCCAATCACATTGCCCATAGGGTCCTCGTAAGCCTCTGCACCAAGCTCTGTCAGAGCGTTTTTGATATAATCAGCGACCTGGGTTTCTCTCCCCGAAGGGCCAAAAATCCCGGTCAGTTCTTCGATTCTTTTGGAAATATCCACAGTCATTCCGCCTCCATTCTTTTGAGGTATCCCCGGAGCAGCGCCCCCAGCGCCTCTGCATCCCGCAGATCCCACAGTTGGGCCGGGCCGTCAAGGCCCCGTACCGGCAGGTAGACAGTCCCAGCGTTCATGCCGATTCCGGCTGTGCGGTACACATAGGCGTCACTCTTTCCGTCCACAGACCCAAGGGTCTGAAGGGAAATATGCTCCGCCTTTCCTGCATCCAAAAGCCGCTGGCGTACCCCTTGGGAAAACACTGTGTTTTTCTCCATGACGGGGACAACGGGGCCTTTGCCAAGCTTCCCCTGAGAATCCCCCTCCACAGGGCAGGCATCCACACAGAGGACGCTTTCCATTTCTTCTCCTGCGGCAGCATAGGCGCCCCGGTTTCCAACCAGCCGCTGCACCGTAAAGATCAGCAGCAAATCAACAGCCGGGGTTTCCTCCAGCAGCTTCAGCAGCGCACTGCACCCAACAGCCTTTCCGGCACCGGTGCAGTAGTGCAGATGGCTGCCAATCCGGAGGAACTCCTGTGCAAATACGCCGGTATCGCCGGTTTCCACCTGCGCTTCCACCGCTTTCCTGTCAAGGCCCAGATCGATATACAGTTCTTCCTCCCTGGGAAGCTTTTTCCGGTCATCCCGTTCCGTCAGATGGATGGGCCGCAGGCCGATGACACCGGGAAGCCGTTTCTCTCCAACCAGCACCTTTTTGCCCAAAATGCTGTATACTCCCGTATGGGAGATCATTCCAAAGCGCAGAAGCCCTTCCTCGGTGATCTCCCGAATCATAAAGCCCGGCTCGTCCATATAGGCGCTGATGGCCACTGGTTTAGGGAGGGACCTTTTTCCGGCCTTAAATACCAGAAGGTTGCCCAGCTTGTCTGTCCAGACCCGGTCCGCCATGGGTGCGGCCATGTCCCGGATCGCATTTCGAATCACATGCTCATCCCCGGAGGGGCTGCCCACCAGTGACAGTTTCTTTATCATTTCCAGCATTCGTTCAGCCCTCCTGCGCCCGCAGAAACGCGGCAGTCAGTTCGCCCACAGCCTTCAAATCCTTCAAATCCACTTCCTCCACCGGCGTGTGCATATACCGGAGGGGCAGAGACAGAAGAACCGTGGGGGTGCCATTGGCGGCAATCTGGGTGTGGGAGGCATTGGTGCCCGTACTAGCCGGCATGATCTCCTTTACATGGGGAATCTGCTGCTCCTCCGCAAGGGTTTTGAGCCGTTTTGTCATGGCCCGGTCCAGCTGAGAGCTGTAGCCGATGGCAGCGCCGCTGCCCAGTGGAAATGTGTCGGATTTCTTTGCATCCGGACTGTCCCCAAAGGTCACATCGGAAACCAGCGCAAAATCCGCTCCAATGCCATTGGCGGCAGTCAGTGCACCCAATCCGCCCCGTTCCTCCCGGACGCTGCCTACCAATACAACGTGGACAGGCAGGTCTTCATCCTTTGTCAGCTCCAGAGCGTAAAGCAGGGCCGTGAAACACGCCCGGTCATCCAGAGATTTTCCGAAGATTCGGTCTCCCACCTGCCAGGACTGGGTGCCGTAGGCAATCCGGGTTCCCACAGGAACAGCCTCCGGATTGTCACAAATCACCCGAAGGTTCTCCAGCTCCACGGCATCGTCCCCTGACTCAGGCTTGTCCGCAAAAATCACGCCGTCACGCACAGGGTCCGTGAGAATTTTCACAGCCAGCCCCGGCAAAAGTCTTGCATCAACCCCGCCGACACAGCCAGCCAAATGAAGGCCGGCCTCATCACTTCCCATAACCATCATCCCCACCTCGTCCAGATGGGCATCCAGCAGAACGGTCTTTGCTTGAGGATTCTTACTTTTCCGGATTCCAATGAGATTTCCAACCCTATCCATCCGAACCTCATCCACCAGAGGTTCCAAAAGCTGTTTTGCGGCAATGGATGCGCCATATTCGTCACCACAGACCCCGCAGGCCCGGGACAACATCATCAAAGCCTCATTCACAGGCTGTTCACCACTTTCTTGAAG
>JAQXMD010000115.1 GCA_029012465.1 Oscillospiraceae bacterium
TTTGCCTTCGGTGTTCACCAGGTTTTCCAGACACAATCCATAGCCCATGCCCTGCTCCACCATGAAGGTGGCGTTATAGATCAGGTTATAGGTGGCGATGATGTTCAGCTTGTCGTAGTCCGATCCGATCCACTCCCGGAAAAGCTGGTCACTGACAGTCTGCTGGGAGACGATCAGCGGCAGCGAGCGCAGAAGCTCCACGGGAATGGTTTCCCGGTTTGCCAGGGGAGCGTCCCCGGGCATCAGAAGGCCAAAGCGATTGGTGAGATTCAGCGGAATCCGACGGTATTTCTCCGGACTGGCAGCGCCCAGCATCAGTCCCATATCCAGCAGACCCTTGTCCAGCTTTTCCAGAACGGAATCGGCATCGCCGCTGAAGATATGAAATTTCAGGCCGGGATATTCGGCCTTCAGATCGTGGAAAATCTGGGTGATACACCCCATAATGGGCGTCTCGCCGCAGCCAAACCAGATGTCTCCTGCCACGGTGTCTTCGTCACTGCGGAACATGGATTCTGTTTTTGCCATCAAGTCCAGCATCTCCTGCGCCCGGGAACGGAAATAGGCACCCTCGTCTGTCAGGGTGATTTTTTTCTTTCCCCGGATGAACAGAGGCTTTCCCAGCTGCTGCTCCAGCTCCATCATCTGCTTGGACAGAGTTGGCTGAGCTATGTGCAGGGATTCAGCTGCCCGGGTGATATTCTGCTCCCTGGCAACCGCAAGAAAGTACTGCAGCAGGCGTGTTTCAATCATAGCAAATCCTCCGGATGCTTTTTCCAATGCTTTTTGTATGATATCAGATTTTATGATAGTTTTCAACTATGGTCTTGCATTCGTTATAACTATTTGCTATTTTCTTCCTGCGCTGGTATAATCCGACCCGGAAAGGAACCTGTGAAATTATGGATATCAATGAGATTTTGAAATGTATGTCCGACTGCGGCTGCGATGCCGGGCATACCGAGGAATTCCTGAATCTGAAGGAGAATTGCAGCCCGGAAAGCTGCATTCGTTTTCTGAAGCGCCACCGCAAGCAGCTGATGGAGCAGATTCACCAGATGGGACACAAGGTGGACTGCGTGGACTATATGATCCGGGAGCTGGAGAAGGAGGCGGGGAACCATGAGTGAACGCCTGATCGGAATCCTGCTGGAATCCTTTCCCAAGATGCTCCTTCCCGGCCTGACCATGACCATCCCACTGACGGCCATTTCCTTTTCTCTTGCGCTGGTGATTGCGGTGATCGCCGCCATGATCCAGGTGGCGAAGGTTCCGGTGCTGAAGCAGCTGGTGCGGTTTTACATCTGGGTCATCCGCGGTACCCCGCTGCTGGTTCAGTTGTACGTCATCTTCTTCGGCTTGCCCAACCTGGGCATCATCCTGGAGCCGTTCCCCACGGCGGTGCTGGTATTCTCTGTCAATGAGGGCGCTTACTGCGCCGAAACTGTGCGGGCTGCCATCGAGTCGGTGCCCCAGGGGCAGATGGAGGCGGGCGCCTGTGTGGGCATGAGCTGGCTGCAGACCATGTGGCATGTGGTGCTGCCACAGGCCTTCCGCACGGCCTTCCCGTCGCTGTCCAACTCTCTGATTTCTCTGCTGAAGGATACCTCCCTGGCGGCCAACATCACTGTCATGGAGATGTTCATGGTGACCCAGAGAATTGCATCCCGGTATTACGAGCATCTGGCGCTGTACATCGAGGTTGCCCTGGTGTACCTGCTGTTCTGCACGGTGCTGACCAAGCTTCAGGCTGTCTGCGAAAAGAAGCTGGCAACCTACGGTTTCTGAGGAGGACAGGCTATGCTGACAGTTACCAATGTGAAAAAGCAATTCGACGGAACCGAGATCCTGAAGGGCGTTTCCCTGTCCGTGAACAAGGGCGATGTGATTGCAATCATCGGGCAGAGCGGCGGCGGAAAGACAACCCTGCTCCGCTGCATGAACTTTCTGGAGACCGCCGATTCCGGCACCATGGAGTTTGACGGCGAGACCTTTGACCTTGCGCATATTTCCAAAAAGGAGATCGCCCGCATCCGCGCAAAGACGGCTTTTGTCTTCCAGAATTACAACCTGTTCCGCAACAAGACCGCCTTGCAGAATGTGACCCTGGGCCTGACCGCAGCCCGGAGGATGCCAAAGGCCGAAGCCGAGAAGATCGGCCGGGCGGCACTGGAAAAGGTGGGCCTGGGCGACAAGTGGGCCAGCTATCCCAACGCTCTTTCCGGCGGCCAGCAGCAGCGTGTTGCCATTGCCCGGGCGCTGGCCACCGACCCGGAGATCATCTATTTTGACGAACCGACTTCGGCGCTGGACCCGGAGCTTACCGGCGAAGTCCTCTCCGTCATGCGTGACCTGGCGGAGGAGGGAATGACCATGCTGGTGGTGACTCACGAGCTGGGCTTTGCCCGGAATGTATCGTCCAAGGTTATTTTCATTGAGAACGGCGCCGTTGTGGAGGAAGGTCCCTCCGCACAAGTTTTTGAAAATCCCAGGCAGGAGCGTACCAGCGCCTTCCTGAGGAGCATATTACAACACGAAAAGGAGTAACTCAAAATGAAAAAAATCATTTCTCTGATGCTGGCAGTCCTGATGTTGGCTTCCATGCTGACCGCCTGCGGCAAATCCTCGTCTTCTTCTGATCTGCTGACCCAGATCCAGAAAAGAGGTACCATCATCGTCGGCCTGGAAGGCGACTGGGCTCCCTGGTCCTTTGTGGGTGAGGGCGACACCCTGATGGGCTTCGATGTGGAAGTGGCACAGGCAGTTGCCGCCAAGCTGGGCGTCAAGGCGGATATTGTCCCCGGCGAGTGGGACGGCCTGTTCGCGGGCATGGATGCCAGACGGTATGACATTGTGGTCAACGGCGTGGAAGTCACTCCCGACCGCAGCGAAAAGTATGACTTCTCCGATCCCTATGCCTACATCCGCACCGCGCTGATTGTCCGCGGCGACAACGAGGATATCAAGTCCTTTGAGGACCTGAAGGGCAAGACCACTGCCAACTCCATCGCCTCCACTTACATGACCCTGGCTGAGGAGTACGGTGCCACCGTCTCCGGCGTGGCCACCCTGGACGAGACCCTGACCATGGTGCTCCAGGGCAGGGTGGATGCCACCTTGAATGCCAATGTGTCCTTCACCGACTACATGGCCCAGCATCCCGACGAAAACCTGAAAATCGTTGCCACCACCGATGATGCCTCCCTGGTGTCGATCCCCGTGCGTAAGGGCGATAACACCGCCAGCCTGCTGACAGCTATCAACAAAGCCCTGGCCGAGCTCCACGCCGATGGCACCATCTCCGAACTCTCCGTCAAGTACTTCGGGGAAGATATTTCCAAATAACACTGACTGCCTCCGGTTTCGGAGGCAGTTTTTCGTATTGACAAACCGTTTTCCCTGCTTTATAATAAAAACTGCGTTATGAAACGATGTTTTATATATTTCCAATGAAAGGACGCTGTGCCATGCCCCCAAGACCAAAATTCACCCGTGAGGAAATTGCTTCCGCCGCTTTTCAGATGATCAAAGAAGGCGGTGTCTCCGCACTGACGGCGAGAGACCTGGGCGCCCGCCTGGGAACCTCCGCAAGACCCATCTTCACCATGTTCAAAAACATGGAGGATGTGAAGCTGGCAGCCCGGGAGCTGGCAGTAAAGGAATTTCTGGACTATATCAGTGATTACCCGGAGTATTCACCTGCCTTCAAGCGCATCGGCATGATGATCGTTTCCTACGGCATCCACGAGCCGGAGCTGTTCAAGCTGCTGTTTCTGCAGGAGCACTCCCGGGGCATGAGCTTTGAGCAGTCGCTTCAGGATTTGGGCGGCATGGATGAAACCTGCATCCGACTGGTGATGCGCGACTACGACCTGACGGAAGCGGAGGCAAAACTGCTGTTTGAGCAGATGTGGACCCATGCCCTGGGGCTGGGGACCATGTGCGCCATGGGCGTGTGCGATTTGTCCGAGGAGGAAATCGGCAGACGGCAGGGGATCATGTTCGCCTCTCTGATAATGTTCATCAAGTCCGGCAAGCTGGATCAAGTGATTTCCTATCCGGAAAAGAAAACCGATGATGGTCTGCGGGCGGAAAACCATCCGTTCCGGCCAAACTGAATGGAGGGTAATGATGGAGAATCAGAATGTGCTTGTGCGTCCGGCTGATTATGAAGAGCTGGCCCGAATCAACGAGATCCGCCGGTATGTAAACGATG
>JAQXMD010000116.1 GCA_029012465.1 Oscillospiraceae bacterium
CGGTTTTCAGCCCTTTTCGTAAGATTCAGACATTGTAACAATGCGTATTTCCGCTGAAACGCTGTTGCGCTTCAGCGGAAGGTGCAAGGGTTTCGTGCTGTTTTGCCCGAAATCCTTGCACATGAACAAAGCCTCTTGGCCTTGAAAACCTTGGCTTTCAAGGCTTTCGGTTTTGTTCAGTACGCATTATTATAGTTATTCCTGCTCTGTCACGTCAATATACAGGGTTCCCACTGTACCGGAAGGCTCCTCGGCGGGAGCTTCCTCCGCCGGAGCTTCCTCCACAGGGGCCTCAGGAGCCTCCTCAGCGGGAGTCTCTTCGGCGGCAGGCTCTTCCAAATCCGCAAAGATGGACATATCCTCAGCAGGCGCTTCGGCAGACTCCTCTGCCTCGGGAGCGGGCTCAGCAGAATTCTCTGCAACCGGCTCGGGGCCTTCAACAATGGCGAATTCCGCCTTGATGGCAGCAGACTCCTGCTTCAGACGTTCCAGCTCCTCGGTGAGCTTCTGAATCTGATCTCTGGCATCCTGGGCCTTCTGGCACCAGGGCAGGTACTCCGTCATATCCGCCTCAGCCTGAGCGGCGTAATCCCGATAGAACAGACGGCCCAGCTCCGTATAGGCCTTCTTCAGCTTATCCTCCTCGGATACAATGGCAAGCCGTACACGGCCGGCGCTGGCCATGGTTTTGGTCTGCTTCACGGCAGTATCCGCAACAGAAACAGCCGTCTGTGCCGCAATCCCCGCATTTTTTCTCAGCGTATCAAAAAATGACATGACAATCATCCTTTCCGTTGGTTACAAAAATATGACAATATTGTAACCCCAAAACCACGGTTTGTCAAGCACCACCAGACATAACCTCAGAGGTTTTTCAATTATTGCGGCTTTTTGTAACAATTTCAGGAATGTCTTGTATCCATCGGAAATTTACGAAAAACCCGCCAGTGCGAACTTCACCGGCGGGCTGGTATTCGGAATCAATGGATTAAAACAGTCCGGTAATCACGCCGTTTTCATCAATGTCGATCTTCTCGGCGGCGGGCACCTTGGGAAGGCCGGGCATGGTCATAATATCGCCGGTCTGAACCACGATGAAGCCTGCACCGGCGCTGACACGGACCTTGGAAACGCTGACGGTAAAGCCCTCGGGACGGCCCAGCAGAGTGGCGTCATCAGACAGAGAGTACTGGGTCTTTGCCATGCAGACGGGCAGATTGCCGAAGCCCAGCTTTTCCAGCTGGTCAATGGTCTGAGACGCAGCCTTGGAGTAGGTCACGCCTGCACCGCCGTAGATACGCTTTACAATGGTCTCGATCTTCTGGCGGATGGGCTTCTCCAGATCGTAGGCGAAATGGAAATCATGCTGGGTATCGCAGAGCCGGAGCACCTCCTGAGCCAGCTCCACGCCGCCCTGTCCGCCCTTGGCCCAGACCTCGCTCATGGCAACGTTGACGCCGTACTGGGCACACTTCTCACGGATCAGGTTCAGCTCCGCATCGGTATCCTGCTGGAAACGGTTGATGGCAACCACTGCAGGCAGGCCAAAGACCTGGGTGATGTTCTCCACATGCTTGAGCAGGTTGGGAATGCCCTTCTCCAGAGCCTCCAGATTCTCCTTGGCAAGATCAGCCTTGGCTACACCGCCGTTGTATTTCAGAGCCTTTACGGTGGCAACAATCACCACTGCGGAGGGCTCAAGGCCTGCATAGCGGCACTTGATATCCAGGAACTTTTCCGCGCCCAGATCAGCGCCGAAGCCAGCCTCGGTGACAACGTAGTCCGCCAGCTTCATGGCAGTGTCGGTGGCGGAAACGGAGTTGCAGCCGTGGGCAATGTTCGCAAAGGGACCGCCGTGTACAATGGCCGGATTGTTTTCCAGCGTCTGAACCAGATTGGGCTTGATGGCATCCTTCAGAAGGGCAGCCATGGCGCCCTCAGCCTTCAGGTCATGGGCGGTGATGGGCTCACCGGCACGGTTGTAGCCAATGATGATCCGGGCAATGCGCTGCTTCAGATCCATCAGATCACTTGCCAGACACAGCACAGCCATGATCTCAGAAGCGACGGTGATGTCAAAGCCGTCCTCTCTGGGAACGCCCTGCATCTTCCCGCCAATGCCGCAGATGATGTTGCGGAGCTGGCGGTCGTTCATATCCACACAGCGCTTCCAGGTGATGTTCTTCACGTCAATGTCCAAAAGATTTCCCTGCTGAATGTGGTTGTCGATCATAGCGGCCAGCAGATTGTTCGCAGCACCGATGGCATGGAAATCGCCGGTGAAATGGAGGTTGATATCCTCCATGGGAATGACCTGCGCATAGCCGCCGCCGGCAGCGCCGCCCTTGACGCCGAATACGGGACCCAGAGAAGGCTCCCGGAGGCACAGCATGGTGGACTTTCCAAGGGAGCAAAGCGCATCTGCAAGGCCCACGCTGGTGGTGGTCTTCCCCTCTCCTGCGGGGGTGGGGTTGATGGCAGTCACAAGGATCAGTTTGCCCTTTCTGGGGGTATTCCGCAGAGAGGTGATGTCCAGCTTTGCCTTGTACTTACCATAGTGCTCCAGCAGCTCCGCATCAATTCCGGCAGCCTCGGCCACCTGAGAAATCGGAAGCATATTGGCAGACTGTGCAATTTCAATATCCGTTTTCATATCTAACACTCCTGTTTTCAATGTATTTCCGAATTGTTGGCAGAAAAAATGCCCACCTATCCGGACAATCGCCCAGACGGTCGGCATACAGGGGTCATACTCCATGTGGTTCTTCCACTTCCGTCAGTTGTATGACCGTATTCAGCATATCATTTTCGTGCTTCTTTGTCAAGACCATCCCGGCAAAACATTTCTCCCTCTCAAAAGCGCATGGTAAAGCGGTGCACGCTCTCCGGCGCACACCGCTCCATGAACTTATTCCGCTTCTTCCCCGGCCTCCGGCGATTCGTCGGACTGGGGGGCTTCTGATTTCTCTGTGGTCTCAGTCTCAGGGGCTTCGGTTTCCTCTGAATTGGTCTCCTCCGCAGTCTCTTCCGCAGTGGAAGCCGAAGCCGTTTCCTCTGCTGCTGCCTTTTGGGCCTTGACACGGTTTACATATAGGTCGGCAGGATCATACTCCCTGAAAATCGCGCAGTAGATAAGATAACCGGCTGCCCCCAGGAAGCAAAGGCCCGCTACCAGCTGGCTGATCCGGAGATTCGTTCCGGGCACATAGAGGCTGTCCATCCGCAGGCCCTCGATCATCACTCTTCCAAGGCCGTACCAGCCCAGATAGGCAATGAAGATCTGACCGTCAAACTTCCGCCGCTTGGACAGGAAATGCAGCAGCACAAAGCCAACGGCATTCCACACCGACTCATACAGGAAGGTGGGGTGGTAATAGCCGGTGACGCCGTTTGCATCCGTCAGACCCATCCGGAAGAAGGAATCCGTAGGCGCACCATAGGCCTCCCGGTTCATAAAATTGCCCCAGCGGCCGATGCTCTGGCCGATGAGCAGGCCCAGACCACCGATATCCACCATGGCGCCGGTGGAAATTTTCTTTACTTTGGTAAAAATGATGACAGAAATCACAGAAGCAATGACGCCGCCGTAAATGGCCAGACCGCCCTCCCAGATGTACAGGACCCGGATGGGATCATCCTTATAGAGATCCCAGGAAAACAGGCAGTAGTACAGCCGCAGGCCCACAATGGCCGCAGGAACCGTACAGAGCAGCATATCAATGATATTGTCCTGAGTCAGACCAAACTGGTCGCTGCGTCGGAGGGCATAGAATACCGCCAGAAGAAAGCCCACGGCAATGATGATGCCGTACCAGTAGATGGGCTTTGAGCCAATGGAAAAGGCTACAGGGCTGGGATTTACACTGATTCCCAGCGACGGAAATGAAATTGTACCGGGCATAAATTACTCCTCCCCTTTTCTCGGATAAATAACGGAAAGCACAGCCTGCTCAGAAACCACTTCCCGGGCGATCAGCTGGCGAATATCCTCAGCTGTGACAGACTCATAAATCTGCTGAAAGGCGAAATAGTCGTATCCGTCGAATTCGGACAGAGCCAGCTGATAGCACAGACCGTCAAAGGAATCCAGGCCCCGGATTCTTCTGCCCAGCGCCGAACGGACCAGACGTCTCAGAAGCCCCTCATCCACGCCCTCCCGGACAATGCGCTGTGCCTCCTCCAGAATGGCGCTGAGAACCCTATGGGGGTCGTCGCTGTCACCGGACATGCTCATGACCGCAAGGCCCTTGATGGCGCCATAGCCCACAGAGAAGCCGGAGTCGATAACTCCTTCCTCATAAAGTCTCTGATAAAGAGCCGAGGACTCGCCGCAGAGCACCTCTGCGGCCAGGTCGCCCATAAGCACATGCCGGAGCCGCTCCTGTCCCTCCGGGATACTGGGGCATTTGAAGCCAATGGCAAACATGGGCATGGACACATCCATTTCCTCGGAAATCTCATGCTGTTTTACGAAATCAGGCTCCTGAGGGCCATAATTGCGTCCGGAGACACCGCCGGGCTCCTTCGGCAATACTTCCCTGGCAATTTCAATCACCCGCTGAGGGTCCACATCGCCTGCCACACAGAGCACCATGTTGGAGGGATCGTAAAATGCCCGATGGCAGTCATAGAGCACCTGTGGGGTAATGGCCTGAATGCTCTCAACGGTCCCTGCAATGGGGACTCTCACAGGATGATTGAGGTACATGGCCCGGAAGAGGTTTTCATCCACCCGGGAACCGGGGTTGTCCTCGTACATTTTGATCTCCTGGGCAATGATGCCCCGTTCCTTTTCCACGCTCTCATGGGTGAAGTATCCCTCAGACACAAAGGACAGGAGGGTTCTGAGGTTCTCCTCAAAGAAATCCGTGCAGGAGAAATAATAGGCCGTCACATTATAGCTGGTAAAGGCATTGGGGCTTGCACCGGTTCTGGACAGGAGCTGGAGGGCATTGCCCTCTCTGGTGTCGAACATTTTATGCTCCAGATAGTGGGCAACACCGTCAGGTGAGGTGTATTCCTTTCCATCCAGCACAAAGCTGGTGTCAACGGACCCGAAATTCGTTGCAAAAAAGGCATACATCTTGGAAAAGCCCTGCTTGGGCACCACACGAATTCTCAGCCCGTTGGGCAGCGTTTCGGTGTAAACGGTCTCCCGGAGACCGGGGAACTCACGCTTCTCCATTTCCTGCCCCTCCCTTCAGAATGTAGATGGTATCAAGGGTTACATTGCAGGCCATGCGCTGAATCTGCTCCAGGGTCACAAGGCCTAGCTTTTCAGACAGCTCCGAGGGGGTATAGGTAAAACCGCCGACTTGCTGCCCCAGCCAGAATTCATCCATGTTATAGGGGGAATCTTCATTGGTTTTCAGGGCAGACTGAAGATAGCTTCTGGTGGACTCCAGCTCCTCCTCAGTGATCTCCCCTCTGCGGCAGGCCTCCAGCTGCCGGAGAATCTCCTCCCGGGCAGTCTCCAGCTTGTCCATATCCACCCCGGAGGATACCAGCATGATGCCCTTGAAGCGATCCATGCCGGAGGAAGCGTAATAGCAGAGGCTCAGCTTCTCACGGACATTCATAAACAGCTTGGAGTTGATGCCGCCGCCGAAAATGCCGTTCATCAGCAGCATGGCAGGATAGTCCTCACTCTTGCCGGTAATGCCGGTACGGAAGCCCATGGTCAGCTGGGCCTGGGTCAGGTCCATGGAATCAACAGCTTCCCGCACATGGTCGGGAATTCTGCCGGCCGTGGTGGATACGGGAGTCAGTTCCCCTCTGGGCAAATCCTTCAGCGCCGCAAGGAGATAGCCGCAAAGGCGCTCCACATCGGTTTTACCGGTAAAGATGATTTCAATCCGGGAGGTTTCCAGCACCCGTCTGTAGTGGGCATAGAGGCTTTCCGGGGTGATCGACTCCACGTCCTCCCTTTTGCCGTACTTGCTGACGCCGAAATTCTCCCCCTCAAACATGGTTTCCCGGAGGCGGGTCATGGCATAGGTACGCTTGTCGTTGATTTGGGACATGATCGCATTGATTAGGTTTGCCCGCTCGGACTCCACATAGTCCCGCCGGAACACACCGTTTTCTGTCACAGGCTCCATCAGGAAGCTGCCCAGAATCCGACAGATGTCCTCCGTCAGATGCTCTTCGGACTGTACAAAATCTTCATCAATGTAGTCCAGGAAAAAGCCGATGGCCTGAACCTCGCCCATTTTCCGGGCAAGGGCCTGTGCCCCGGCGCCATAACGCTCGTCCAGCCACCGGGAAATGGCGCCCATATCCGGGCACATTTTGCAGCCCCGGAGCAGCACATCGGGCAAAAGGGCATTGAGAGAAGCCTCCTCCCGGCACAGAGGCCGCAGAAGATTCAGGGACAGACAGTTGGTTTTGAATTTATCGGTATGAAGCACTGTCAGGAAAACCCCCGGCAGCAATTCGATTCTCTGTTTGTTCATATTCACATTCCTTTCCGCGCAAAGGCGTCTAAGGAATATTATACAACGGTTCGCCAAAAAGTAAACAAAATTATGGCTTGTATCAGGAAGAAGAATCATGTAAAATAAAGAAGTATCACGAAGAAGGAGGAATATCCATGGAATGGTTGGAAGTAACCATTAAAACCGTATCCCCTGCCATTGATCTTCTGGCCGATTGGCTTACCGCCACCGGCTATGACAGCTTTATTATAGATGACTCCTGCGACTTTCAGTCCTTTCTGGAGGACAACACCCAGTACTGGGACTATGTAGATCAGGAGCTGGCCGACAAAATGACTAACGTTTCCCAGATTCGCCTGTATATCGAGAAGGACGATCAGGCAGCCGCAAGGATCGAAGCGCTGCACAGCAGTATGGACCGGTTCCGCAGCTGCAACCCCGGCCGGGAGCTTGGCTCTCTGGAGGTCACGCTGGAAAGTCTTCAGGCGGAGGACTGGGAAAACGGCTACAAGAAATACTATCAGCCCATCCCCATCGGCAAAAGGCTGGTGATCGTTCCCGAATGGCTCACTGCGGAGGGCTATGAGGATCGGATTCCCGTGGTTCTGGACCCGGGTATGATTTTCGGCACCGGCGCACATGCCTCCACCCAGATGTGTCTCCGTGCTCTGGAAAAGCAGATTCACGGCGGCGAGGCCGTGGTGGATCTGGGCAGCGGCAGCGGAATTCTCTCCATTGCAGCCCTGCTGTTGGGGGCAAATACCGCCGTTGGTGTGGACATCGACCCCAAGGCTGAGGACATTGCACGGGAAAACGCAGCACTGAACGGTCTCAGCGCTCCCGCTTTTCAGGCCATCACCGGAAATGTCATCGCGGACAGAAACATGATGGACAGGCTTTGCGCCGGGGGCTATGACGTGGTCCTTGCCAACATTGTGGCAGATGTCATCATCCCCCTCAGCGCCGTTGTACCGTCCCTTATGAAGCAGGATGGTGTTTTCATCTGCTCCGGCATACTGGACGTTCGCCTTGACGAGGTCAAGGCAGCCCTCAGTCAGGCCGGCCTCCGGGTGGTGGAAACGGAAATGCAGGAGGACTGGTGCCGCCTGACTGCTGTTTTGAAGTGAGGGATCATCCATGACCTATCGAAATAAACTGCTTCTGAAGCGGGCAGCAATCGTTCTGGGAATCCTGGTTCTGATTCTGATTGTGGCCCTGCTGATCGGCTACAGCTATCTGGGAAGATTCGTGGTCTACACGGAAAACGGCGCGTATTTCAGCTTCAATGGGGACCCCAATGCCACCGCAGAAGCCGCCCCCTCTGCCACGGCTCCCGTCTCCCCGGTTCTTGTAACGGGCGCTTCCATTCTGGAAGAAGAGGTTCTGGGTGAAGAGCGCCGTCCCCTGCTGGCTGCTGATGCTGTCAAGGGCATTCTGCTGGACTACGACACCCTCTCCGATGGTAGCACTCTGAACTCCGTGGAAATCTCAGACGACGCTGTGAATACGCTGGTGCTGGAAATGCGGAAATCCGGAACGGGAATCCTCACAAACGCCCCCGTTCTGGATCTGATCGACCGGGCTGTGAAGCAGGATGTCCGTCTGGTGGCCATGATCTCCTGTCTGGATGACAGCAGCTACGCCCAGAGCCATACGGACAACTCCCTGAAAGTCTCCGGCGAAGCCCTTTGGATGAGTGCAGAAGGAACCTACTGGCTGGACCCTGCCAGCAAAGAGGTTCAGGAGTATCTGATCTCCATGATCGACACGCTGGTGGATATGGGCTTTGACGAGGTGATCCTCAATCAATTCTATATTCCGGATTCCTCCATGATTATCTACAACACCGGGGATTCCACAAGAGAAGATATTCTGATAGATGCCTATGAGGCCATTGAGGAAGCAATCGGCATCAAATGCACCCTTGGCATTCTGGTCACGGACCGCTTTGAAGGCCATCAGGCCTTTGATGTGGCAGAGCACATCTATGTGGCCATGGAGGATGGCAGTCAGGTTCGCAGCTATGTGGAAAACCACCCGGACTACTATCTGAATTTCATTACAACCTCTCACGACACCCGTTTTGATGATTACGGCAAAATTTCATCCGAAAAGAACTATGATACCTCGGAAGGTTCCGCCCAATCCGGCGGAGAAGACGAGGATGACTATGATGAGGACTACGACGATTGATTTCAAAAAGTTCCTTCCAAAATACAATTACATATTCCGCTTTTATCTGAACATAAAAACGAAGAACCCGCCCCTGGCATATCACTTGATGCCAAGGGCGGGAAACTTTTTTATCAGTAAAGAATCGTTTTACTCCATATCGTCATTCATCCAGAAGAAGCGGTGGCTTCCAACGGTGATGACATATTGCTGCTGCTCATGCCATGCAGAAACGACAAGGGCGGGGTTATACCAGAGGTCCGTTTTCTCCTCCGTAACACGCTCACCATCATCGAAAACACGGGAAACAGACTCCTTGACCTGCTCGGAAACCAGATAATAGGCTGTGCTGGCAATCTGATAGCGATTGATGGTCTGCATGACAGTGAAGTCATTACGGAGAGACCCATCCAGAATACTCTGGGCGACCATCATCTGTCCCTTCTCGCCCTCGCCGCCGGCTTCACACATTACCGCGCATTCCACAGCAATGCGCTCGTCATCGGTAAGCGAATAACCACTGTCACCACCGGGACTGCGGAAGGTATCCGGTTCCTCTGAGGAAGCAGAATCGGCGCTGAGGGGCTGATATGCGCTTTCAGGGTTTTCATCAGCCTCTGTGACATTTCTCTGAGGCGGAAGCGTCTCCTGGGCGGTATTGGGGGCAGCGATGCCGCCTACGTCCATGGCTGCCACATCCATGGTGACAGCGGTAGGCTCATTCTCCGCAGGCTGGTCAGCAGCCAGAGATCCTATGGCAAAAACACCAATCATCAGGCAGGAAACCAGGAAGATGCACATTGGAACCGCAATTTTCTTTCTGTAACTCATAACTGTTACCTCGTGTATGTATATTCGGAATATGCAACTCAGCATTCTGTTTGCATTGAAATAATAACCTATCTTTGTTTGAATGTCAATGACATTTTGTAACCAGTTTATACAACATTTTTGTATAAACAGCCGGTTTCCAGACATTATATAGGGTTTTAGCGCTATTTTGTGTGCATTTTACCTATATTTATCGTAATAATTTTAGCTATTATTTCGTTCGCAATTTGTTATTATTTTTCGTTTTCTTGCAGTTTGGTAACAAATTCGACAGATTATGCGTATTGTAACAATGTTACTTTTTAGACGTTCACGCACAACTTTTGTGGTTTACATGCGTTTACATAAAATTTTATTGGAATGCTCCAGTCATCATTCTGTAACCATATTCTACTGTTGTAATCATTCCCCTTCCCCTCCGGATACAAAAAAAGACCTGCAGAGCAAATCTGCAGGTCGGAGTAATTTGTGGTTTATTCCTCGATCAAGCGGAGGAACTCCTCCTCGGTCAGGATTTCAATGCCAAGCTCCTGAGCTTTTCTCAGCTTGGAGCCGGCGCCGGGACCGGCTACAACACAGCTGGTCTTTTTGGACACGCTGCCGGAGGCCTTTCCACCAAAGCTCTCGATCACTTCTGTGGCCTGTTCTCTGGTCATTTTCTCAAGGGTTCCGGTCAGGACAAAGGTTTTTCCCGCAAACCGCTGATCCTTGACCTCTGTGAGGCACTTTGTGTTAACGCCGGCTTTTTTCAGTTTTTCGACAATTTCTTGATTGAGCGGACGTTCAAACCACCGGCGAATGTTTGCCGCAGTGATTGCGCCAATGTCATTGATGGCCATAAGCTCTTCTTCAGAAGCCTGCCGGATTGCCTCCAGAGTCCCAAAATGAGATGCCAGCACCTTCGCAGCCTTGGCCCCCACCTGACGAATGCCCAGCGCAAAGATCAGCCGCCAGAGATCATTCTCCTTGGACTTCTCAATGGCTGCCAGCAAATTCGCCGCCGACTGCTGGCCCATTCTGTCAAGGGCAGCCACCCTCTCCCCTTCCAGTGCGTAAAGGTCCGCAGGGGTGTCCACCATCTCCTCCTCCACCAGAAGCTCCACAATGGCGCTGCCAAGGCCGTCAATGTCCATGGCATCCCGGGAGGCAAAGTGGGTCAGGAACCGGGTCTTCTGGGCGGGGCAGCTTTCATTTTCACAGCGGATCATGGCTCCGTCCGCATCCCGTTTTGTGGGACCGCCGCAGACAGGGCAGCTTTCCGGAATCAGGTAGGGCACGGTCCCCTCAGGCCGCTTTGTGAAATCCACCTCCAGTATCTCCGGAATGATCTCTCCGGCCTTCCGAATGAGAACCGTATCACCAATCCGAATGTCCTTCTCTGAAATGAAGTCCTGATTGTGCAGGGTGGCGTTGGTGACTGTGGTTCCGCTGAGCCGCACCGGCTTCACCACGGCCTTCGGTGTCAGCACGCCGGTTCTGCCCACCTGAATCACAATATCCTCCACCACAGTGGGCTTGATCTCCGGCGGGTACTTATAGGCGCAGGCCCAGCGGGGATATTTGGCCGTGCTGCCCATCAAAGCCCGCTGGCTGAGCCGGTCCACCTTCACAACCGCTCCGTCAATGTCAAAGCTGTAATGCTCCCGACCTGCGTCGATCTCCCGAATCATTTCGGATATCTCAGAGGCAGTGGTACACTTCCGATAGGGAATCACATGGAATCCAAAGGATTTCAGCAGCTCCAGTGTCTCGGTGTGGGTTTCCGGAGCTTCCCCGGAAATCAGCTGAAGATTGAACACCAGAATGTCCAGCCTGCGTTTTGCCGCAATTTTCGGGTCCTGCTGGCGCAGGCTTCCGGCGGCGGCGTTTCTGGGATTGGCAAAGAGACTCTCCCCTGCCTCCTCCCGCTTTGCATTGAGGGCATGAAACACCTGCTTGGGCATAAATACCTCGCCCCGGACAATCAGCCGCTCCGGTGCCCCCTGAATTTTCAGCGGTATGGAATGGATGGTTTTCAGGTTTTCCGTAACATCCTCTCCGGTCTGACCGTCTCCCCGGGTAGCCCCCCGGACAAAGACACCGTTTTCATATTCCAGCGCCACAGACAATCCGTCCACCTTTGGCTCCACGCTGAAACTAGGCTCCGAAATCGTATCACAAACCCGCTGATAGAACTCCTCCAGCTCCTCCAGGGAAAACACGTCCTGCAGGCTCTCCAGAGGCACCGGATGCTGAACCGGCGCAAAGGAGGTCAGCGCCTTGCCGCCCACCCGCTGAGTGGGAGAATCCGGCTGCATCAGCTCAGGATGCGCCTGCTCCAATTCCTCCAGCCGCCTGAGCTTTTGGTCATATTCAAAATCCTGCATATCAGGAGCGTCCAGCTCATAGTATTTGCGATTTGCAGCATTCAGCTCCTCGGTCAGAGCCAGAATTTCTTCTCTTACGTTCATGACGATCCCTTCCTTGTTGCAAAGTAGCCCGTATTGTCATCTGATCCGCTGCTGAAATAGGTATAGTTCCCCGGTACAGCCCCCAGCAGAACCGTTTCCGCCACACAGACCTCTGTGGAAACCTCGGCGGTGATGGACCCGGAGGGCAGCAGCACAATCAGATCCAGTGATACATCCATCATGATCTTGTGCATGGTCTGATTGATTCCCGCATCGGTAAACTCCCCCCGGAAGCTGGCGTCTGAGGAGCTCACCGCCACAATTTTCACAGGCACCGTGGGGCCTCTGCCGCTGAGCAGCTGAATTCCCGTCAGGTTTCCAAGGGGAATCCCGATCTCATCATCTCCGATATTATAGAGATCATCGTCCAAAATGGTCAGGAGACCTGTTTTCAGGCGGTTCATCTCCCGCATATTGGTGGTCAGTGCCGCAATGTTCCCGTTGCCGTCCCGCTGAATTTCCATCAGATTCTCATATTGTACATTACCAAGCTCGATCTGTTCGCTGACCGCCCGATTGATAACACCGGAGGCCGCGTCAGTGATCCGGGCAAGAGCCAGTTCCTCTGCCAATGGATTTACACGGATACGCAGAAATGCCGCCGCCAGCAGAATCAGAAGCCAGAGCCATCGTTTCCTCCGCACAAAGCATCCCCCTTTCAGGATACTTTATGTGGAATCATGCATATCTTTCCCTCAGCTTTTCTTTTTCATATGGGCGCTGGCCGCCTTCAGCATCAGCTTCTTGGTACCAACGGAGTCAAAGGCAACCTCCAGCAGGGCATCTCCCGACATTTTCAGCACATTGAGCACCATGCCCTCGCCAAAGGCGGTATGTACCACCATATCACCCTTGTTCAGCTCCATCAGAGGTGCTGCCGGTGCAGGCCTGGGGATACTGCGTCCCCCATTCCCGGAAGCGCGTTTTTCCGTGCCGCCGAAACGGGAATAACCCGAGCTGTAGCTGGAGGAATACCCGGACGAATATCCGGTTCTCCCCTGTTCGTACCGATTCTGGCCGTAGCTGTCGCCGCTGCGTGCAGTCTTTCTCCGGTCATGGACGCACCGTTCCGGAATCTCATTCAGGAACCGGGAAGCCCGGTTATAGGAGGTACGGCCGTAGAGCATTCTCTGCCGGGCATGGGTCACATACAGCTCCTGCCGGGCACGGGTGATTGCCACATAGCACAGCCGCCGCTCCTCCTCCATCTCATCCGGGTCGGTGAACACCCGCATGCCGGGGAACAGCCCCTCCTCCATACCCACCAGGAATACCACCGGAAACTCAAGGCCCTTTGCGCTGTGCATGGTCATCATGACCGCTGCATCCGCCTCCTGATCGTACTTTTCAATATCCGTGTAGAGACTGACTTCCTCCAAAAAGCCCCGCAGCGTAGGTGTCTCGGCGCCCTCCACATAGGTAATGATACTGGATTTCAACTCCTGAACGTTTTCCTTCCGGGTCTGGTTTTCCACCGTATCCTTGGCGTCCAGCATGGCAATATAGCCGGTCTTCTGTACCACCTGATCGTAGAACTCCGGCAGCGGAAGGGATGTGCTCAGTTCCTTCAGAGAAAGGATCATCTCCGCAAAGGCCCGTAGCTTCGCCGCGGACTTTTCCAGGGACTGATATCCTCCGGGATCGGCGATCACATCAAACAGCGGAATCCCGGCGGCAACAGCCTGCCGCTCGGCAGACTCCAGTGTTTTTCCGCCAATTCCTCTCGCCGGAACATTGATGATCCTCCGAAGCCGCAGATCGTCCGTGGTGTTCTGAATCACCCACAGGTAGGCCAGCATATCCTTGACCTCGGCGCGGTCAAAGAACCGGGTGCCGCCGATGATCCGATAGGGAATTCCATTTTTCTTAAAACCCATTTCTATGGCGTTGGACTGGGCGTTGGTTCGATAGAGCACCGCAAAATCCCTGAAATGTCTACCGGAGGTCAGCCCCGCAAGAATCCGGGAGGCTACAAACTGGGCTTCGTCGTTTTCGCTGTAGGCCTCATACCGCTGAATCTTTTCGCCCTGCTCATTGTCTGTCCAGAGGGTTTTGCCTTTTCTGCCCCGGTTGTTGGAGATCACCGCATTGGCGGCATCCAGAATGTACTGGGTGGAACGGTAATTCTGCTCCAGGCGGATCACCCGGGCCCCCTGATATTGTTTTTCAAAATTGAGAATGTTGGCAATGGTGGCGCCCCGGAACCGGTAGATGGACTGGTCGTCATCACCCACCACGCAGATGTTCTCGTACCGGCCGGAAAGCAGCGTTGCCAGAAGATATTGCAGATTGTTGGTATCCTGATACTCGTCTATGAGCACATAGCGGAACTTTTTCTGATAGTACTCCCGCACGTCCTCACAACTCTGAAGCAGTTGAACCGTCAGGAGAATGATGTCGTCAAAATCCAGGGCATTGGCTGCCTTCAGCCGCTTCTGGTACTCCTCAAAGGCCTGACCGATGCGTTCCGCCCGGTAATCCGAGCTGGACTTGGCGCTGCGGCGGAATTCTGCCGGGGTAATCATCTTATCCTTTGCCGTGGAAATGGCGGACAGGGCGGATTTCGCCGGGAAATTCTTTTCATCCAGCCCCATATCCCGGATGACTTCCTTCATGACCTTTTCAGAGTCGGCGGAATCATAAATGGTAAAGCTGGAGTCGTAGCCAAGACGGTCAATGTCCCGCCGGAGAATTCTACAGCAGGCGGAATGGAAGGTCATGGCCCAAACGCCATCTCCCTGCTGGCCCAGCATATTCTCCAGCCGGTCCTTCAGCTCATTGGCCGCCTTGTTGGTAAAGGTAATGGCGATGATATTCCAGGGTGCGGGAGGCTCCACCGCACAGAGGGCCTCGGCTCTGGGCAGATCGATCTCATTGGGATGGGCCGCAAAGTTCACAAGGAATTCCATATCTTCCTCCGTGACAAAGCCGGGAATCTCCTCACTGTCGGCTCCGGAGCCGAACCGAATGAGATTTGCGATCCGGTGAATCAGCACCGTGGTTTTTCCGCTGCCTGCACCGGCCAGCAGCAGCAGGGGGCCCTGGGTGGTCATAACAGCTTGACGCTGCATATCGTTGAGGTTTCCGTAGCAGCCGGCAATCACCTGCCGCCGGGCTTCCAAAAAGCGTTGTTCCAAATCAGTCTGCATAGTTACTCCTATATCGTCGAAAATGTTGGTGAATTTTTTTATTTTAACACATGAGCCCTGTCCCGTCAAATGAAGCATACCGGAATCGCACAAGTCATAGGATGTTCCGGGGTGATTTCATGAAACGGATGCGTACCGGCTGGATCTTTTTCTCCGCGCTGATGCTGTTTCTTCTGACCGCAGAAATTACGCAGCCGGAGTGGCTGGCACTGCTACCGCCCATGCCCGACCAGCAGCAGGTTCGCGACTGGGTGGAAACCATACTGATTCAGTTTCGTGTGATTTCTTGAAGATCATTCTAAAACCCTCGGGAATTCTCTGGCTGTCGGTGCTGTTTTATCTGAGTCCTGCATCAACAGCTTCCTTCCTCGCAGCCATTGCGCTCCACGAATTGGGGCATATCACGGCTCTGTACCTGCTTGGAAAGAAGCCTGATTCCATGACCATATCCGTCACCGGCTGCACCATCCGTGCATATGGTCTCAGCTACCGTGAGGAGCTCTGCGCTGCCGCAGCAGGCCCCATTATGAGTATGCTGGGCGGACTGTTCTATCCCCGGTTTCCGGAATTCGCGGTCATATCTCTGCTCCTTGCCGGTTTCAACCTGCTGCCCATGGAAGGACTGGACGGCGGAAGAATTCTTTCCTGCCTGTTGTCGCTGAAAGCACCCCAAAAAGGCCCACCAATGGGGCGGATTTCCCGAATCACCCTGATATCGGTACTGGCTGTGGCTCTGTTTTTTGCGCGCATCTTTCCATCCCAGAAGATATTTCCTGTAATTGCAGCTGTATTTCTGGCAAAAGCCCTCTTACTGATTGTAAGCCCGGAGAGCCTGTGATATAATGGGGCTGATGGAGGGAATTCTGATGAAATACTTGGTCATTTATCTGCTGGTTATCAATATTGTGGCATTTGCCCTGATGGGGATCGATAAATCAAGAGCCAGAAATGGTCAATGGCGGATCTCCGAGGCAAGCCTGTTCCTCAGCGCCATTTTGGGCGGCAGCATTGGTTCTATTGCCGGCATGCAGCTGTTTCGCCACAAAACAAAGCATTGGTATTTTCAGTTCGGCATACCTGCCATTCTGATGATCCAGCTGATTCTTGCATTCTTTCTTTTCAGAAGTCCAGGATAAGCAACCGGGGCTGTCTCAAAAACTGAGGCAGCCCCGAAAATATTACGATCCCATTCTCTTATACTTGTCAATCATATGATGGAGCGCACTGAGGGCATCGGACAGCCCGCCCAAACGGTCAATCAGCCCCATAGACACCGCCTGCTGGCCATATACCACGCTGCCAACATCCGCTGCCAGTTCATCCTTGGACATCATCAGCCGCAGAAACTCCTCCCGGTCCACTTTGGAATTCTTACAGACAAATTCCACGATCTGATCCTGAATCCGCTGAAAATATTCAAAGGTCTGGGGCGCTCCGATGACGGTTCCACTGATCCGAACCGGGTGGATGGTCATGGATGCCGTGGGCACGATCATGGACTTTTTCGCACAGACAGCCAGAGGCACGCCAATGGAATGTCCGCCCCCCAGCACCAGTGAAACCGTGGGTTTCTTCATGCCCGCAATCAGCTCCGCAATGGCAAGCCCTGCTTCAATGTCTCCGCCTACCGTATTGAGGAGAATCAGAAGCCCGTCAATGTCCTCGCTTTCCTCAATGGCGGCGATCTGCGGGATCACATGCTCATATTTTGTGGTTTTCACGGTCTCAGCCAGTACCTGATGGCCCTCAATCTGACCGATAATGGTCAGACAATGGATATTCCGTCCATCACGTTTCAGCTCCGCGGAGCCAAACTCTACCGTTTCCTCTCGGCGCTGCTCCACCTGCTCCGGGTTTTCCTTATTGTTCGTCTTTTTCATGCTTCATCCTCGTCTATTCATTATAATTCATCACCGGCTGTCCCGTTTCTGTGAGTCTCAGCTGCAAATAGAGCCTTCCCTTTTCCACTACCGGCTGATAAAAACAAAGGTATTCATCCGCAGGAAGGGGCATATCCGGTTCCCACGGAAACCGAAACAGGTTTCCCCGGCGGAAGCCCTCCGGCAGGAATACCCCGCCCACAGGCCCTCCGCTGAACGGCTCCCATTCCTCGTCCAATTCATGAAGCTCCGCTTTTATCAGGCGGCCACCGGGCAGCCGTGATGCCGGAATGGAGGTCCGTAGGAACATGCCCGTTCCATGGGGCACCGGAACTCCAAGAGAACAGTTCCCCGCTTCAAAGGATACATAGAGCTTTGACAGCACCTGCACCGAAAGCTCCGCCAGAAATACCATATATAGCCCCTGTCTTTCCCAGTTCAGGGTCCCAGCCTTTTTCCCTCTGTAAATGATCTCGGTCTCCATGAAATCACTTCCCGGAACACTCTATGCATTTCCCGCCGGATTATCCCCCCAGCCCAAAGCTCACTGCAATGGCATTGTCCACCTTGTCCATGGTTTCCTGGTCCACCCGGCCCATATGCTCACGAAGCCGTTTCTTATCAATGGTCCGAATCTGCTCCAGCAGAACCACCGAGTTCTTGGTAAGCCCCACCGTGGGGCCCACCAGCTCAATGTGGGTGGGCAGCTTTGCCTTATTCATCTGAGAGGTAATGGCTGCGGCAATCACAGTGGGGCTGTGCTTGTTCCCCATATTGTTCTGCACGATCAGCACCGGCCTGGTGCCCCCCTGCTCACTGCCCACAACGGGGCTTAGGTCTGCGTAAAAAATATCTCCGCGTCTTACATTGTTATCCATACTTCACTCACTCCGTAAAGAAATACCGCGTTACCGAATCTATGTAACGCTTCACAACTATCTTTTCCACCTGTCGCGGGATTTATTCAGCTCCCACATGACCAGTCTATGAAAAGCTTTCCGAAGGGTGTCGAAATCCTTCCGGAACAAAAACCGTTGAATTATCCCAAAGTTTTGCGCTTCTAAAGCTCCATTCATGTGAATTAGTCCTCAATTTATACGAAATGTGTATGTATTTCTCCATTTTCCGAACTTTTTCACATGGAACAGATCCCCTTTTTCCGACTGATTATATCGTCTGAAAAGCCCGGAACCCTTGACATTGCAGAATGATTGTGTTAGTATTTTATCTGATGGTTAGTTACTCTAACCAAAAATGATATCATATTTTTTATTTTATGGGAGGAAACTATTATGGCACAGCCTTTGGCTCCTTACGTCAAGCTCCCCGAGTTTGACGAGTACAAAGAATGGTTTAAGGATTTCGCTGATCTGAAGCGCGAAGATGGTATCACCCAGGTTACCTGGAAGACCAACGACGGCCCCATGCATCATTCCGGCATGTCCCATCGTGCAATGAGCCAGCTCACCCGCGTTCTGTCCATGGACTGGAAGAACGAGATCATCATCTACACCCACATCGGTGACAACTGGATGATCGAGTCCGACGCGAACGGCTGGGAGACCTACTCCGAGCTGCCCACCCAGCGTTTCCAGCATCAGTACTTCGACGACACCAACCTGATCAAGAACATGGTCTTTGATCTGGACGTTCCCACCATCGGCGCTATGCCCGGCCCCGGCTTCCACTGGGATTCCGCAATGCTCTGCGACGTTACCATCGTAACTGAGGACTGCAAGATCGAGGTTCCCCACGCTCAGGGCGGTCTGGTTCCCGGCGACGGCATGGGCCTGATGTGCCAGTTCTACATGGGCGCAAAGACCGGTAACTACTACATGATGACTTCCCGTCAGATCAACGCTCAGGACATGCTGCAGTACGGCATGGTTTCCGAGGTCGTTCCCAAGGGTAAGGCTGTTGAGCGTGCTTGGGAGATCGCTCGTATGTGGAAGAGAATGCCCTATGAGAACCGCTGCATCATGGCTAACCTGGCTAAGCGCCCCATGAAGAAGGTTCTGATGGAGGACCTGAAGCTCCACACCGTTTCCGAGCAGTACGGCTCCCTGCTGCGTATCGCAGACGGCACTCTGGGCGACGAGAACTCCGCTCAGCAGGATGAGAAGTACATCTCCCGCGTTAACGACTATCGTTACGCTACCAAGGACATGGAGGCTCCTCAGACTCTCGAGTCCTGGGCGAACATGGCTGCCAACGCTGCTGCATGGTTCAAGAAGGTTGAGTCCGGCGAGATCGAGAACCCCTATGTTTTCGAGCACAGCAACGAGCCCGACTGGTACAACGCATTCTAATTTCCCCTCAGCATATCCGACCCCGACGCAATCGCGTCGGGGCCAAGCCGTCGACAAAGCCAGAGGCTTTGCCGACGGAGATTTTACAGTCTCCTGCGCGCGCCCTGTGTGCGCTGGAAGCGCACACAGAACACACTTGAAGCCTGATAAGTGTTTTCTGCGGCGTACATGCCGCCACAGAAAACATGATTTGATTTTATTTCGCCGAAATCGGCGAAACTCTACGAGGTGTGTCTACAGTCTGACCCCGACGCAATCGCGTCGGGGTCTTTTTTATCCGGAGACGCAAAAAGGCCCGCACAGACGTGCGGGCCAGGATGGATTCCGTTTTATTTTTCGTCCTCAATGAGGCCATAGCCACCGTCCTTCCGGGTATAGACAACAGCAAAGGATTCGTCGTTATCCTCATCCCGGAACACGAAG
>JAQXMD010000117.1 GCA_029012465.1 Oscillospiraceae bacterium
CCCAGCCTTCCAAGCTGGTCGTGTGGGTTCGATTCCCATCACCCGCTCCATGATCTGCGCCAATAGCTCAGCTGGATAGAGCAACTGCCTTCTAAGCAGTAGGTCGGGGGTTCGAGTCCCTCTTGGCGTACCAAGGCAGCCGCACTATTGGCTGCAGAGAGAAGTTAAAATGGTGGGTGTAGCTCAGTTGGTTAGAGCGCCAGATTGTGGCTCTGGAGGCCGTCGGTTCGACTCCGATCACTCACCCCACTTCTTTTTTTATGCGGTTGTTTGATGCTGCCGGTTTCCCATGTAGGGATGTGGCCAAGTCGGTTAAGGCACCAGACTTTGACTCTGGAACCGTGGGTTCGAGTCCCGCCATCCCTGCCAAGCTGACCCGCTAGCTCAGTCGGTAGAGCACCTGCCTTTTAAGCAGGGTGTCCGGGGTTCGATTCCCCGGCGGGTCACCATAAGACAATCCTCGAAACTCCTTGATTTGCAGGGGTTTTGAGGTTTTTTTGTTTTTCTATGCGTTTTTTGTGACTTCGCAATATACCGATTCAGTGCGGTTTGTTCCAAAATCATGCCAAAAGAGATGACTCCCAAGCTAATGATGCTTGAGAGCCATCTTTTGTGCTTTTTACTCAGCTGCTAATTTGCGGTATTCTGCGCGCACAGAATGCACCTGAAGCCTGAGAAGCTTTGAATTCAACTTCGCTGAAACCGGCGAAACGCTACGGGCTTGTATTCAGTCTGAAAGATTGTGCATTACCGCAGGGTAATGCCAAGCTCCTTCCGGAGCTTCTCCAAAATGGCGGAAATGACGCCCTCAGAGTCTGCATCGGTGAGGGTGCGGTCATCGGCCCGAAGTTCCAGATTGAAGGCCAGAGACTTCTTGCCCTCGGGAATACCCTTTCCGCGATACAGGTCGAAGAGGCGAACCTTTCTCAGCAGCTTGCCGCCTGCGGCCATAATGCAGGCCTCTACCTGGGCAGCGGTGTGGCCGTCATCACAGATCAGCGCCAGGTCACGTTCCACTGCGGGGAAACGGGGCAGGGGCTGATAGACAGCCTCGGGAGCCAGCAGGGTAAGGAGCTTCGTGAAGTTGATCTCTGCGCAGTAAACCTCAGCAGAGATGCCGTAGTTTGCAGCCACAAGAGGATGCACCTGACCGTATACACCGACGATTTCGCCGTCCACCAGCAGGTCAGCACAGCGGCCGGGATGGTAGGAGGGGTTGCTCTTCTGGGCAACGCAGGAAACGGACTTGGTGTTCAGACCTCTCAACACAGCCTCGATCTCACCCTTCAGGGTGAAGAAATCGGTGCCGGAGCCGTAGACACCCATGGTCAGGATCACGTCCTCCCGGGGCAGGTCCTCACCCTCCTGGGGCAGGTAAATCTTTGCCAGCTCATAGAGCTTTGCGGACTTGTTCCGGTAAGCGTTGTTCCGGGCCAGAGTTTCCATCATGCAGGGCAGAGAGGTGGTGCGCATGACGGAGGTATCCTCGCCCAGGGGGTTGAGGATTTTCACCACATTCCGCAAGGGAGAATCCTCGGGCAGGCGGATCATGTCGAACATGGAGGGGCTGCCGAAGGAGTAGGTGAGAATCTCACTGTAGCCCAGTGCCCGGCAGAGAATTCCGGTGAGGTTTTTCTTCTTTTGCTCGTCGGTGTAGCCGCCCTGAGCGGTAGCGCCCTTGAACATGGTGGTGGGAATCCTGTTGTAGCCGTAGAGACGGGCAACCTCCTCTGCAACGTCGGCCATGTAGTGGATGTCGCTTCTCCAGGAGGGGACCTTCAGCATATCACCCTGGGCCTCGAAGCCCAGACGGCCCAGATATTCCAGCATCTCCTCGGGGGAAATGTCAGTGCCCAGATGACGGTTGATCTTGTCCGGCTCGAAGGGAACGGTGACGGGCTGGGGCACATAGCTCAGCACATCAATGACGCCGTCCATCACATCGCCGGCCCCCAGCATTTCCACCAGCTCACAGGCCCGCTGAATGGCGGGATAGGTGTTCAGGGGGTCCAGCCCCTTTTCAAACTTGGTGGAGGCGTCGGTGCGCATACCAAGGGCGTTTGCGGTCTGACGGATGCAGGTCCCGTCGAAGTTTGCGCTCTCAAAGACAACGGTGGTAGTGGTGTCCAGAATTTCGGAGTTCTGGCCGCCCATGATGCCGGCAAGGCCGATGGCCTTTTCCTCGTCGGCGATGACCAGCATTTTGCTGGTGAGGGTGTGGGCGTTGCCGTCCAGAGTGGTGAGCACCTCGCCCTCCTTTGCCCGGCGGACAATGATCTTGCCGCTGCCCACATAGCGATAGTCAAAGGCGTGCATGGGCTGACCGTATTCCAGCATCACATAGTTGGTGATGTCTACGATGTTGTTGATGGGGCGGACGCCGCAGGCATGGAGCCGCTGGCGGAGCCACTTGGGGGAGGGACCGATCTTCACATTGGCAACCATCCGGGCGGTGTAACGGGGGCAGAGATCCGTATCCTCCACCTCCACGTCCAGCATGTCGAACATGGAACCGGCATCGCTGCCCTTGACCTCCGGCTCGTGGAGAGTCAGGGGCTGGTTGAAGGTGGCGGCGGCTTCCCGGGCAATGCCAATGATGGAATAGCAGTCGGTGCGGTTGTTGGTGATCTCAAACTCCACAACGCTGTCGTCGGTGCCGATGACCTCATTGATGTCCTGACCCACATAGACGTCCGGCTCCTCGATGATGAAGATGCCGTCCTCAATGGCATAGGGGAAATCGTTGACGGTGAGGCCCAGCTCCTTCAGGGAGCAGAGCATTCCGTTGGACTTTTCACCCCGAAGCTTGCCCTTTGTGATGTGAATGCCGCCGGGCAGATAGGAGTTGTGCTTGGCAACGGGGCACAGGTCGCCCTGCTTCACGTTCTGGGCGCCGGTGACGATCTGGATGGGCTCAGCCTCGCCCACATCTACCAGACAGACCCACATGTGGTCGGAATTCTCGTGACGGACGATCTCCAGACCCTTGCCCACCACCACGTTTTTGATCTCGGCGGAGAGCACCTCGGTGGTCTCAACCTTGGTGCCGGACATGGTCATGGCATCGTCGAATTCCTTGTCTGTTGCGGTGATCTTGGTATATTCATTCAACCATTTTCTAGAAATATTCATAACGTCTCACTCCTTTCTCAGAACTGCTCCAGGAACCGGGTGTCATTCTCAAAGATCAGACGCAGATCGTTGAT
>JAQXMD010000118.1 GCA_029012465.1 Oscillospiraceae bacterium
CTTCCAGTTTAACGGCGAGAATTCCGTCAGCGTAGTGTGCACCAATCCCATGAGCGACTCCTTTGCCGAATACCGCTGCGACTATGAGCTGTGGGAAATCGAAAGCGGGTATATGCTCTACATCGGCTGCAACATTCTATACTCCGAGCACTTTGACGACGGCACCCTGCGAACCTTCCTGACCTACGGACTTGACCGGGAGACGCTGGCGGAGTCTGCCTATAAAGGACTGGTAGACCCGGTGACCCTTCCCTGCCCGCCGTCAGCATCCTTCTACAATAAGAGTCTGGCGGCAAAGTACGCCTATGACCCCATGAAATTCATCGACAGACTGTCCAGCTACCGGATTCCCCAGAAGGACGGCAAGGATAAGGAGTTGCGTCTGCTGGTGAACTCCGACGACTCCGCCCGGACCCGGATTGCCCGGGAAATTGCCAGCAATCTGACGGATCTGGGTTTGCCCTGCACGACGCTGGAGGCCAACAGCTCCACATTTAAGAATATTCTTGTGGCAGGCAGCTACGATATGTACCTGGGCATGACCCGGCTCAGCGCAGACATGGATCTGACGGAGTTCTTCCGTCCCTACGGTGAAATGGGGCGGGGCGGCCTGTCCCACGAGATCCTCTATAACATGTGCCTGAAAGCGCTGGAGGATACCGGTAACTTCTACAACTTCTACCAGAAGCTGGCGGAGGATGGCCGTATTATTCCGCTGATGTTCGGCTACTACAACGTCTATGCCCACCGCGGTGAGCTGCCGGACCTGAACCCTTCCCGGGACAATGTGTTTTACTACTCCATGGGCAAGAATATGGATGATATCCGTATTGAGGCAGAACCCGAATCATAAGACGATAAACTGCCTACTTTTGGCAATTTACCCAAAATTATAAAACAATGAAAGGATGAGAAGTATGAAAAGAATCATAGCACTGATGCTGGCGCTGACCCTGCTGCTGTGCGGCTGCGGCGGTAAGCAGACGGGAGCATCCAACGAGGCGGCGCCCAAAGCAGAGTCCGCTCCCGCGGCTGCGGAAACCACTGAGGCTGTCACAGAGCCCACCACCGAACCTACAACTGAGGCAACAGAGCCGCCCATCTACCGCAACCCTCTGAATGGTGAGATTGTGGATGAGCCGTTCACCGGTCGTATTTTTGCCAGCACCATCAGCAATATGAGCGAGAACATGCCCCACGTGAATCTGTGCAAAGCGGATGTTGTTTTTGAGAGCTACGTCAATATGAATAACATCGTTCGCTGCCTGGCGCTGTTCAGCAACGTTGAGGAAGTGGAGGCTATCGGTTCCACCCGTTCCACCCGTCCTATTTTCAACCAGATTGCGCAGCACTATGATCTGATTGTCGCCCATGCCGGCGGTTCCAGCACCGCGCTGGGGGATGCGGCCAATCGTGGCGTAGAGAATTTCAACATCGAGTCCTGGGATGTGATGCAGAACGTCGCCACCTCTTACCGGGATAAGGAATATAAGCGTTCTCTGGAAAACAGCCTCTTCGCCATTGGCGCCGGACTGAAAGAATATGCCGAGTTGGCTGGCTTCCCCACCACGCTGGAGCGGGATTATGGCTTCCGTTTCACCGAGGACGGTGTGCCGGCTGACGGCGAGGATGCCCAGAGTATCACCATCCATCTGAACTATAAGAAGGCCAAGAAGGATACCGTCATGAACTATGACGAGGAGCTGGGAAAGTACGCATGGAGCCAGTACGGCAAGGTCATGCAGGATCAGATTACCGGTGAGACGGAGGCTTTTACCAATGTGCTCGCGCTGACCACTGCGGTGACCAACGAGGGAATCTATCACTATGCCGACTTCAGTGCCGGAGGTACCGGTTATTACGCCAACGGCGGTAAGCTGATTCCCATCACCTGGACCTGTGCCGGTGATAAGGAGCCGCTTCTCTTCCATACCATGGACGGTCAGGAACTGGAGATTGGCGTGGGCAATACCTATATTGCCATCCTGCCCACGGACGGCTCGGTAGAATACTGATGAACAAAAGGACAGAAAGATTTTCTTTCTGTCCTTTTTGTGCGCGCGAAACGGACAGATGTCCATATCTGGGTGAAATTAACATTTTATGAGCAGTTTGCACCGAAAAGGCAGAATATGAAGTTGGTTTTGTACAAAAATGACAGTTTACAATGCTGGAAGGGTATGGTATCATAAATCCGTACGGTGATATCGAATGCGTACATAAAAAAGTAAACTTGCTGCGACAAGCAGTAATAAAAATGGAGGAATTACCATGTCTGTCAAAGTTGCAATTAACGGTTTTGGTCGTATCGGCCGTCTGGCTTTCCGTCAGATGTTCGGCGCTGAGGGCTTCGAGATTGTTGCCATCAACGATCTGACCTCCCCCAAGATGCTGGCTCACCTGCTGAAGTACGATTCCACTCAGGGCAACTACGCCGCTCAGGGCCACGTTGTCGAGGCCGGCGAGGACAGCATCGTTGTCGACGGCAAGAAGATCACCATTTACGCCAAGGCCAACGCTGCCGAGCTGCCCTGGGGCGAGCTGGGTGTTGACGTCGTTCTGGAGTGCACCGGTTTCTACACCTCCAAGGCCAAGGCTCAGGCTCACATCGACGCCGGCGCCAAGAAGGTCGTTATCTCCGCTCCTGCCGGCAACGACCTGCCCACCATCGTTTACAACGTCAACCAC
>JAQXMD010000119.1 GCA_029012465.1 Oscillospiraceae bacterium
GTACCTGCCCTGGTGCCAGAAGGCCCAGGATGCCAGAGATCAGATTCAGAAGCTCACCGAGGAGCTGGAGCGTCTGAAGCAGGAGTCTGCTGCCATCAAGGCGGAATTCGCCATTGTTGAAGGCCCCGATCCGGTTGCAGAGGATTCTGCTGAGCCTGTTCCAGAGGCAGAGGAGCCTGCCGAAGCGCCTGCTGAGGATATGTCCATCTTTGCGGATTTGGAAGAGCCTGCCGCCGAAGAGACTCCCGCTGAGGAGGCTCCTGAGGCCCCTGTGGAGGTAGCTCCGGCGGAGGAAGCTCCCGCCGAGGAGCCTGCCGGAACTGTTGGAACCCTGTATATTGATGTAACGGAGCAGGAATAACTATAATAATGCGTACCTTCCGCTGAAGCGCAACAGCGTTTCAGCGGAAATAAGCATTGTTACAATGTCTGAATCTTACGAAAAGGGCTGAAAACCGACCTTTTCGTAAGATTATGCGGCAGTTGCCGCATGAATAAACCACGAAGCGGTTTATTCAGTAGACATTATAATAATATCATGGCGGCATCCCTTTGGGGGTGCCGCCATTTCTTCGTTTCTACTGGAAAAGGGCAGAGAATTGTGATATGATACATGCGTTTATTGTTTCTTTTCTGGAAGGAGAACGTATATGTCAAAACCGCTTCTGATTCTGGCACCCATGGCAGGTGTGACAGATCTTGCCTTTCGCACCCTTGTGGCCCAAAAGGGGGCAGATGTTACCGTTACGGAGATGGTATCCTCCCGGGCCCTGTGCTACGGGGATCAGAAAACGGAATCGCTCCTGCATAAAACCCCTGAGGGTATCTGCGGCGCACAGATTTTTGGTAATGACCCGGACTTTATGGCCCGGGCCGCGAAGATGACCCATGAGATCTCCAATTGCGATTTTATTGACATTAATATGGGCTGCCCCATGCCAAAGGTTGCGGCCAATGGGGACGGCTGCGGCCTGATGCGAACCCCGGAGCTGGCGGCGGAAATTGTTCGTGCGGTCTGCGAAGCGGTGCCCGTTCCGGTGACAGTGAAAATGCGGAAGGGCTGGGACAAGGGCAATGTGAACTGCGTGGAGCTTGCAAAGCTGGTGGAGCAGGCAGGCGCCAGCGCGGTGGCGGTTCATGGCCGAACCAGAGCGCAGCTCTATACCGGCAAGGCAGATTGGGACTGCATCCGCCATGTGAAGGAGGCGGTGAGTATTCCCGTGATTGCAAACGGGGATGTGGACAGCGCCGAAGCTGCCCTGCGGATTCTCCGGTATACCGGTGCGGACCATGTGATGGTTGGCCGGGCGGCCTTTGGAGACCCCTATTTGTTTGCGGAGATCCGCGCGGCTCTGGACGGGGAGGAGATTCCCCAAAGACCACCCCTTGCGGAGCGGTTTGATCTGGCAGTTCACCAGATTGAACTGGCCAGAGAGGACAAGGGCGAGCACATTGCCTGCCTGGAGGCCAGAAAGCATCTGTGCTGGTATCTCCACGGTGTGCCCCACGCAGCCTACTACAAGAAGGAAATCTCTTCCATTTCCTCCATGGAGGACGTCTACCGGGTGGCAAAGCTTGTGAAGCGGGATCTGAGGTGAGTCCATGGAGGAAAAAGAACTGATCGAACAGGCGGGAAAACGGGATGCGGAAGCCTTTCTCACGCTGGTAAAGCCCTATGTGAGGGAAATTTATGATGCCTGTCACGAAAAATACGGAGAGCCGGAGGAGCTGTTCCAGTCCGTGTGCCTGCGGGCATGGCACGGAATACCGCTGTTTCAGCATGATATGTCCATTGAACACTGGCTGATGGACCTGCTGGAGGATGAAGCCAGGAAGCACCGCAAAAAATCCGCAAAAAACCGGGAAGTGGGGGAGAAACTCAGCGAGGAACAGCTATTACAGCTGGTTCGCGGCTCCATTCTGGGGGAAACGGAGCGGAGCAGCCCCCTGTATTTTCTCAAACGCATTCGGTTCACGCTCATTGCGCTTATCATTGTGGTTTTTCTGCTGCTGGTCTCCCACTGTCAGGAGCGTTCCGGTGAAGTCGTAAGCCAAACACCCGCGCCAGCGGCATCGGTGGAAGTGACCGAGGCTCCGGCAGCGGCATTTGCGCCGGGAGCCTGATATGAAAAGGCACCGACCTAAAGTGCGGTGTTCATGAGACAGTTCATCTGTTATGCGAGAAATGGAATCGAACAGACCTACAAATCGAAAGTTGACGTACTGGCACGGCAGCGCCCTTGGCTCTCCCAGAGGGAGAGCCAAGGGCTTTCTGCAACTGCGTCACATATCATAATGAAATAAGAAACGGAGCGTATCTGGACGGATACGCTCCGTTGGCTGTCTTATAAACACCCCGCGAATCGGGCGGTGCTTTTTCTGCAATTGTGGGTTAACGACTTCCCTTGTCGTAGGGGACGCCTTCTGCCTTGGGTGCTCTGGACTTCTTGGAGGTAAGGGCCAGAACCAGCAGGGAGATGATATAGGGCAGCATGTTGTACACAGTGCTGGGCAGATTCAGGGCGACCAGCGGTGCAAAGCCTGTGTAAACATTGGACAGTGCCCGGAACAGGCCGAACAGCAGCGCTGCCAGAGCGATTCTGGTGGGCTTCCACTGGCCGAAGATCATAACAGCCAGTGCCAGGAAGCCAAAGCCGGCAACACCGTTTTCAAACTTCCACTCGGAAACGCCTGCGGTGATGTAAACAATACCACCCAGACCACCCAGAATACCGGAGAGCATAACGCCGGCATAGCGCATTTTGTAGACGTTGATACCCACAGAGTCAGCAGCCTGAGGATGCTCGCCGCAGGCCATGAGCCGCAGACCAAAACGTGTCTTATACAGCATCACATAGACCAGAATCAGGGCTATCACAGCCATCAGCATGAACCAGTTGAACTCGAAGCCGCCGATATTGATGATGAAGGCCTTTTTCTGATCAATGTAGGAAATGGTGGAGGAGACGTTGTTGGGGTCCTCAGCGGTGTTGATGGCCTTGACAATGACGGTGGCTGCGGCAGTGCCCAGCATGTTCATTGCGGTGCCGATCAGAGTCTGGTCGGCCTTCAGGTTTACAGCCGCAAAGGCCAGCAGCAGGGAATAGATCACACCTACCAGCATGCTGCCCAGAACTACGGCAAGGACCATCATTCCGGTGGGAATGGAGGGCAGATACCGCATCACCAGTGCGCCGCCCAGTGCGCCCATAACCATGATGCCCTCAAGGCCCAGGTTGATGACGCCGCTGTGCTCGGAGATACAGCCGCCCAGTGCCACCAGAAGCAGCACGGATGCGAAAATCAGTGTGTATTGAATCAGAAGGATCATTCTGCATCGGCCTCCTTCCCGGAATTCTGCTTCGCAGCAGCCTTTTCTTTTCTTCTGGTCAGCCAGTTATTCATGGTGAGCTTGAAGAAGAGGACGAAGCCGCAGAGATAGATGATAACAGCGGATATAAAGTCGGAAATCTGTGCACAGTACATGGTCTTGTCCACGAAGGAGCCGCCGTCGGTAATGTGCTCGATGAAGTAGGAGGCGAAGATGGTGCCGATGGGGTTCAGACCGCCCAGGAATGCGGCGGCGATGCCGTTGAAGCCCATGCCGGGAACACTGGTCTGGGTGCAGGACCACTCCTCAAATCCGGTGAGATACAGGAATGCAGCGCCGCAGGCAGCCAGAGCACCGGAGATCATCATGGTGACGATGATGTTCTTTTTCTCCTTCATGCCGGCATATTTTGCGGCATGCTTGTTGAGGCCTGTGGCCTTCAGCTCATAGCCGAAAGCGGTTTTGTCCAAAACGATCCAAACAATAATCGCGAAAACCACAGCCAGAGGAATGGCGATGGTTGCCCGGTTGTTGTTCAGCAGGGAGTCAAGGCCAAGACTGGGAAGCACAGCTCCGGGAGCGTTTTTGCTCAGACCCAGCGTATAGGGGCTGGCGGGGTCCTTTACGGAGCTGAGGAGCATATTGACCAGATACAGGCCGATCCAGTTGAGCATGATGCCGGAAATAACCTCGTTGACGTTGCAGTAGGACTTCAAAAGACCCACGATTCCGCCCCAGAGTGCGCCTGCCACAATGGCGGCCAGGAGGCAGACATACCAGGGAAGCTGAAGCGCCAGCGCGCAGTAAAGGCTGGCACCTGCGCCCAGGACATACTGTCCGGCCGCGCCAATGTTAAAGAGGCCTGCCTTGTAGGCAAAGAGAACGGCCAGAGAGCACATCAGCAGGGGAGAGACCTTTACAAGGGTGTTGCCCAGATTCTTGATAATCAGGGGAGCCCTGTTGTAGTACAGATAATTCTTCAGTACGGTTATAATCGCCGAGCCTGCACCTGCGGGATTGATAATCAGCAAAGCGATAAAGCCGATGATCAGACCAAGTGCGATACAGAGCAGAGACGAGAGAAAGGTCTGAACGCCTTCACGGGCCAGAAGGCTTTTCTTTTCTTTTATCATGCCTTACACCTCCATCCGTTTTGCGCCGGCCATGTAAAGACCAAGCTCTTCCACCGTGACCTTGGCGGGATCAAATTCACCGACGATCTCGCCCTCGTACATCACAAGGATTCGATCGGATACGTTCATGACCTCGTCCAGTTCCAGAGACACCAGCAGGACAGCCTTTCCAGCGTCACGCTGGGCAACCAGCTGCTTGTGGACGGATTCAATGGCGCCGACATCCAGACCGCGGGTGGGCTGAACGGCAACCAGAAGCTCGGGATTCTTGTCCACTTCCCGGGCGATGATGGCCTTCTGCTGATTGCCGCCGGACATGGAACGGGCGGTGGTGACAGCGCCCTGACCGGAACGGACGTCGTATTCTTCGATGAGCCGGTTTGCGTAGGCGCGGATCGCACCCCGTTTCAGGAAGCCGGCCTTGTTTGTAAACTCCGGCTCAAAGTACCGCTGAAGCACCAGATTATCCTCCAGCGAGTAATCCAGAACCAGACCATGCTTGTGACGGTCTTCGGGAATGTGGCTCATGCCGGTAATGGAGCGCTGGCGAATGGGGGCGGAGGTAATATCCTTGCCATCCAGAAAGATCTTGCCGGACTTGAGGGGCTCCAAGCCGGTAAGACCATGGACGAATTCCGTCTGACCGTTGCCGTCGATACCGGCAATACAGACGATCTCACCCCGGCGAACCTTCAGGGAGACATTGTTCACGGCGTTATTCTTGTGGCGGTTGGAGGCTACCGACATGTTCTGAACATCCAGAACCACATCGCCGGGCTGGGCCGGTGTTTTTTCAACCTTGAAATTGACATCACGGCCAACCATCATGGCGGAGAGCTTGTCGGGATCGGTGTCCTTGGTATCCACGGTGCCTACAAACTTGCCCTTCCGAAGGACCGTACAGCGGTCGGCGACCTCCATGATCTCAGCCAGCTTATGAGAGATAAACAGAATGCTCTTGCCTTCGGCGGCAAGATTCTTCATGATCTGCATAAGCTCCTTGATCTCCTGAGGGGTCAGAACAGCGGTAGGCTCGTCAAAAATCAGAATCTCGTTTTCACGGTAGAGCATTTTGAGAATCTCTGTACGCTGCTGCATACCGACGGTGATGTCCTCCACCAGCGCATCAGGCTCCACATTCAGATGATAGCGCTCAGACAGCTCCATGATCTTTTTGCGGGCTTCATCCTTTTTGAGAAAGCCGTTTTTCACAGGCTCAACACCCAAAATGATGTTATCCAATACAGAGAAGCATTCCACCAGCTTGAAGTGCTGATGCACCATGCCGATACCCAGATCGTTTGCATCGTTGGGGTTGTTGATTTTGACTGTTACGCCATCCTTGCGGATCTCGCCCTCTTCGGGCTGATAGAGTCCAAAGAGAACGCTCATAAGGGTTGATTTTCCGGCACCGTTCTCGCCAAGCAGCGCATGGATCTCACCCTTGCGGAGCTTCAGCGTGATGTTGTCATTGGCGATGATGCCGGGGAATCTTTTCGTGATGTTCAACATCTCGATTGCATAATTCTCCAACGAAACCCTTCCTCTCATATTTAGTCGTGTCAGCAGAATGTCTAATTCATGCTCCACTTTATCAAAATTATTGTAACATATCCTGATAAAAATGCAATGTATTTTCACGAAAATCCCCAGCGGAAACATAAAAAAGGGGACAGGCCCAATTGCCTGTCCCCAAAAGCTGTAATATGAAATTACTTGAAATTACTTGAAATTACTTAATGTTACCCTGCTCGTCAACCTTGATCTCAACAGCGGGCATAGCCTCAGTGTCGCTGGAAACGGTAACAGCGCCGGAGTACATATCAGCAACCAGCTTGGTGTAGTCGTCCTGAGTGAAGGAGTCGCTCCACTGAGTGGTAGCCATGGGAATCTGGACATAGTTGGCTTCCATGTCGGTGTCGGAAACCAGACCCAGAGTGGTAACAGTGCCGCCGTAAGCAGCCCAGTTGTTGTTCTCGATCAGCTCAGCCAGAGTGGACTTAACGGTGGCGGCCAGACCCTTCATAGCGGAGGTAACGGTCATGCCCTCGCCGTAAGCGCCGTCGATGATAGCAGCCTGGTCAACGTCAACACCGATGACCTTTGCGCCCTCGACCTTTGCAGCAGCCTCAGCTGCGGAGGTGTAGATGCCGCCGCCGCAGGCGAAGACAACCTCAACACCGTTGGTCTGATACCAGGTGTCCATGTAAGCGGTGATATCGGCATCGCCGTAGAACTGGTTGCCGTAAACATACTGAACGCTCACATCGCCGGTGTTGCCCAGCTCCACAGCAGCAGCGTTAGCGCCCTGAACGAAGCCGTAGCCGTAACGGATAACAGCGGGAACTGCCATGCCGCCCAGGAAGCCCAGCTTGGTGTAGCCCAGCTTTACAGCAGCGTAGCCAGCCATGTAGCCTGCCAGCTCTTCCTGATAAACAGCACAGAAGACGTTGGAGGGCAGCTCGAAGTCGCCCAGATCGCCCTGAGAAACGTCCAGTGCGATGAAGGTGATGTCGGGGTAGTTGGGAGCGGTCTCTACGATGGTCTCGCCGAAAGCGAAGCCGGGCATTACGATGACATTGTAGCCGTCGTTGATCGCAGCCTCGACCATTGCAACACGCTCTGCGGTGGAGTCGCCGGCGGGCTTGTAGTAGCTGAAGTCAACGCCCTTGCCCTCGCAGTACTCCTTGCAGGCCTCGTAAGTGGTCTGGTTGAAGGACTGGTCGGTGATGTCGCCATAGTCAGTGATCATAGCGACCTTGTAGTCTCCGGAAGCTGCAGGAGCCTCGGGGGTGCTTGCCTCAGCAGCGCTGGCTTCGGGAGCGCTGGCAGCAGAGGCAGCTTCGGCAGGTGCACTCTCAGCGGTGCTGCCGCAGCCGGCGAACATGGCCAGCATGACGCAGGCAGCCAGGAGAAGTGCGAAAATTCTTTTCATGATTTTCAACCTCCAAATAATTATTGCGGTGGACGCACCGCGCCTATATTCTCACACAAAGTCGGGAAAAAATCAATAGAGAATTCCATTATTTATACATGTTTTCTTCATATTATTATGCCGCAGCCCTGCCAATGAGGTTTCATATCCGACAATTCTCATAATAAAGTGTAAAATGCCGCCGGTAACTACCGGCGGCATGTAAAAAATCATCAGGTATCCTGCTGCATATGCTCCTTTGCGGAAAAGCTGTAGGGGAGTAATTCCGAAAGGGTGACGGTTTTGATCTCTCCGTCTGCACCGCCCATGTGGATGAGAAAATCATCCTCACAGAACTCCCGCATGACCTGACGGCAGACACCGCAGGGTGGGAAAAAGCCGGTGATGACGCCATCCTTTCCGCCCACAACGGCGATTTCGGCAAAATCGCGAACACCATCGTAGATTGCCTTGAAGAAAGCGGAACGTTCTGCGCAGACGGTGGGGGTGTAGGAGGCGTTTTCAATATTGCAGCCCTGATAAACCCTTCCGTCCCTTGTGAGCAGGGCAGCGCCCACCCGATAGCCGGAGTAGGGAACATATGCGTGATCCATGGCCTCCATGGCTAGTGTCACCAATTCCTGTTTTGTCATCATGAGACTCCTTTCTAGCCTGTTCCTATGGTCGTAATCTGATTTCGTTTCTGATAGGTGCTCTTTCCCAGATAGTTGGTTTCCAGCAAATTGCCGTTTCCGTCATAGACATATTGGTATGCTTCGTAGGTGTATCCGGTGTAGGGGGTCTGGGTGACCTTGGAGGTGCCTGCGGGAAGGGCGCTGGAGTAAACGACTTCGCAGGAATAGGGAACGGAGCTGAGCTGCCGGTAGTCCAGCTTTACATAGTTGTTGTTGAGCTTTGTGCCCCAGATGGAGATGTTCACATAGCCACCGGATACGTTTGCGTAGATGGCCACAGGATAATCCGTGTCATTGCGGAAGCAGAAGTCCTGAGAACCCCAGTAAACGGTTGCGTCCAGACCGCCGGGAACATAGGTTACAATAAAGGTGTGGGGGGCACGCTGGGTGACTTCCAGATCCGCATAGAGCACGGCGTCATAGATGGTAGAGGCCACCTGACAGATTCCGCCGCCAACCTCTCCCACGGATTCTGTGCCCACATAGACAATGGCCTCCTGATAGCCCTTGGCGGCGGTGCGCTGTCCAACGACGCCGTTGAAGGAAAAGGTTTCTCCGGGGTTCAGAACAGTGCCGTTGATGGCCTGACAGGCCAGCTTCAGATTGGTGGTTCGGCCTGCGTCGGCAGTGTGGGGGGAGGAGTAGGAGGACAGCTTATCCCGGAATAGCACCGCTTCCACTTCGGCGGCAGTGAGCTCCGGCGGAATCTCCGTCATGGGAATGCTGACCATTTCGCCATAGGCGGTTTCCTCCACCATTTTGGCGGCGGCATCCCAGTCCAGACTGTAGCCGCAGGAGCCTTCATAAACAACTCCGTTGTAATAGTAGGGGGTTGTGGGATCGCATACAAGGGCATTATATGCTTCGGTCACATCGGGATAGTCCGGGGGAACCTCTGTGAGATTCAGGGTGGCTGTACCATAAGCGCCGCTTTCCACGGCGGCCTTTGCACTGGCAACAAGGTCATCGGCCTCCATGGTGTAGCCGGGTGTGCCCATGGTCACATCAATGGTATGAACCTCTGTGTCGGCATAGACATAGGGCTGGACCGGATCGCAGCACATGGCGTCCTCGGCATCCTCCGCGAGGTCGGCAATCTGGGCCATGTCGATTTCCACAGGAGAATACTCCAAGGTAATTTCCGAAAAATCCATTGTATCAAAGGCGGCGCAGACTGCGTCATAAATCACCTGAGGTTCGATCCGTCTGCCGGGGGTGCCGAGGGTGATACCGGCAATATGGTGTTCCTGGTCGTCAGCCAGCACGGAATCTGTAGGAAGGATTTCTGTTTCCTGAAAGATCTGCACGGCCAGAGCCTGAATGTCTTCCTTATTGTATTCCAAAGCGGTTTCTGCGGAAAGCTGATATTCTGTTTTCTTTGCTTCTCGATAGGCCTTGTACATGCCGTAGGCACTGGTATCACTGCGTTTGTAAGCAAAGGCCTTCTGGGCGATGGAAGCTCCGTTGAGGGTGATGCCCTCCTGTCGGGGCTGAAACTCATAGGAGCAGTCCGGCAGTGTAACGGTGACGGAATAAGATGGATTCCGGAGGGCTTCTTCGATGGCATTCTGAGCTTCCTGCTCTGTCATGCCCTCCAAAGAAACACCGGCACAATATACATTTGGAAGAATATAGGGGTAGTTCTCATAGGGGTTGACTACAAAATAGACATAGCCCACAACGCCTACGACGGCCAGCGCCAGCACCAGAAACACAGAGGTCAAAGCGATGAACAGGGGAGAGAACCGGCTTTTTTTAACAGGCTCCGGAGGTGGTGCATCTGCGGAAGCGGATACAGGCTCCGAAGCAAATTTCGTTTGCGTGTCCGTAGTAGATTCCCTGTCAGATTCCTCGTTCGGCTCCGGTTCAGCGTATGTGGAGAATTCTTCGATGATCTCTTCCGGTGTATATTCGTTGGTGTGATTCTGATCCATCTTAAATCTCCTTTCAGAGAAATACATCATGTTATGTTTACCATATATTATACATAAGACGACAAATAATTGCAATGATTCTTTCAGAAATATAGACGTATGTTTGGGATAGGATGTTGCAGCCTCGGAAAGAAAAAGTCTCTGCAAAATCATTTTCTCTGAAAAACCGGAAGCTATACCGTGTAACATTTCTCAGAAATGGCCTGTTTTCAGGGGATAATTTGGTGGAAAATCAGAAAAATACAATGCGTCTTGACAATGGGATAAACCTCTGTTATATTGATTACAATATGTGAAAAGCGATGAATGAGAACAGTAGGAATCAGGATCGTGCCAAGAGAGCTCCCGGCAGGTGGAAGGGAGAGACGACTGACTCTGAAATTACACTCATGAGCTTCCGGCTGAATCCAGTAGGCCCCCACGGGTGCGCCCGTTATCGCGCAGGAGTTGTCTGACTCCCTGAGGCTGTCATGTCGTGAGACGACAGCGACCAGAGGTGGTACCGCGTGATTTCGCCCTCTGCTCTATTTGGAGCAGTGGGCGTATTTTTTATCGAAATCAACACAGAAAGGATGTTTTTCATATGAAACTGTATGAGGAGCTTGTAGCCCGGGGCCTGATTGCCCAGGTTACAAATGAAGAGGAAATCAGAAACATGATTAATGAGGGGAAGGCCACCTTCTACATTGGCTTTGACCCCACAGCAGATTCCCTGCACGTTGGTCACTTCATGGCCCTGTGCCTGATGAAGCGTTTGCAGATGGCAGGCAACAAGCCTGTGGTGCTCATCGGCGGTGGTACTGCCATGATTGGCGACCCCTCCGGACGCACCGATATGCGTCAGATGATGACCCGGGAAACCATCAACCACAATGTGGAGTGCTTCAAGAAGCAGATGTCCCGGTTTATTGACTTCGGCGAGGGCAAGGCCATTCTTGCCAACAATGCCGACTGGCTGCTGGATCTCAACTATGTGGACGTGCTCCGTGAAGTGGGCGCCTGCTTCTCCGTGAACAACATGCTTCGGGCTGAGTGCTACAAGCAGAGAATGGAGAAGGGCCTTTCCTTCCTGGAGTTTAACTACATGATTATGCAGTCCTACGACTTCTAC
>JAQXMD010000120.1 GCA_029012465.1 Oscillospiraceae bacterium
GAATTCGCCCGACCTGGTTACTTGCTGTGGGATTGTACCGCGCGGGCGGCTGGTAGCCGCCCCTACGGTGGCCGGGCAATTGTTTCAGCCTGGCACACAGTAACGTTACCGGGTGTTGCCCAGGAGTCCCGGATTTCACACCAGCCCGGTGCGTCATTGTCCGCGAGCACTGCCCGCAAATTACAATTTGTCGTTTACAGGAAAGGAGATCTCATTCCGCCGCCTGGGATGGCACCCGGCGGAGGGAAACGCCGTAGTCATTTCCCTCCCGGCAGACCCGATAGAGGCCGTGTTCCTGGGCGGGGTCCTCCGACAGCTCCGCAAACACCGGAAGCAAGGCATCCTCCACACTGAGCAGGTATACATAGTCGTATCCATCTGCCAGTTCCTGTGCCCAGACTTGGGTGGGATTTTCCAGGCCTGGAATCACCACCTGGGTCTGGGCAAGGCCGTTGCGGATATTAATGTCGGAAGAAATCAGGTCAAAGAAGACACGGTGGTGGTAAAAGCTGTTTTCCAATCCATCTCCCGCCATCACCAGGTAAATCCACCCCGTTTCTCCCTGAGGAAGATCCTGCTCCACCGCGGCGCGGATCCGGGCAGCATCCCGCCCTGCATCCGGAATCTCCGGGTTCAGCGGAAACACATACTGCCACGCCGCCGTCACGCCAACGCCCACAAACGCACAGAGGCCAAGGACACAGACGGATAGCTTTCTTTTCCAGCTCAGAACCCAGCCGGAAATTTTCCACTGGGGCAGAGCAGGAATCGCGGTGAGCAAAACGCAGGAAAACAGCCCCAGCAAGGGGGTTTCCATGTATCTGCAATAGGATTCCAGAGTTTCACCGTAGATCAGGGAATAGCCGTAAATAAATGCTACCGTGGAAGCCAGGATCCCCACGGCAACGACTGCCGCTTCCCCCCTGCCCTGCTCCCGCTGGAGGCGGAAGACAAGGAAATGCAGTGCCAGCAGCGCCAGAAAGACAAATACAAAAGACAGGAAAAATCCCAAAGGAACATCCAGGGCAATCACATTGGTGGAAACCAAGGCGCCCAGCACATTTTTAATGGCCAAATCGCTGAGCGAATGAATTTTCAGCGGCACCAGCGCGTGGACATGATATCCTTCCAGAAGGAGCTTCCAACTGCCCACCCCTGCCAGAACGGCCGCAGCGGGAACCAGGAGCTTCCAACTTCTTTTTTCCAGCAATACCGATACAATCAGCGCCGTAACCGCAAAAAGGGCCCCCGTATCCTTCAGCAGACACAGCACAAACAAGGTCAGACCGAAGGAAGCCAAACGGAACCAATCTTTCAACGGCTTGTGCCCCGCCTGGTAGAAGGAAGCACCCGCTGTAACGCCCAGAACGGCATCCACGTACAGCGTCATGCCGAACAGGCCCGCGTCCTGAAAATGGGAGGTAAACACAAAAGGCGTCATCAGCACCACCAGCCCAACAGGGGCAAGGAGAGGCCAATGCTTCCACTCCCATTTGGAAAATGCCGGCGTGAAGAAAGAAAGGGTCATGCAGGCATAACCCACAAAGAGGGCCCCTTCCGCAAATTCCTTTGAGAAGGCGGTAAAGAAATACCCCAGCAGCGACAGCCCCGGCGGATAAGACTGCATGGTGGAAAAAATAGGAGAATCGGGGCCCAGCTGCAGCTTTCCCGTTGCGTGAATGGCCTTGGGAACCGCGCCCCAGAGCCGCAGCTCATTATGACGGGAAACCACATTCCCGGAAAAGAAAACCAGGAAAATCAGGCAGAAGCACAGATACGCCACCGTCCCCGGAGTGAAAAAGCGAAGAAGGCAGCCGCGAAGCGAGCCCAGCTTCCTCCACCCAGCCAGAAACAGCCCGACCATCCCGACACACAGCAAAATCAGGCCAACCCGGACGAATCCGAAGCAATAGAACCCATACAGCCAGGCAACCGCGCCACAGAAACACACCGGCCAGCACGCCTCCGTTCTGCGGTCCGTCAGCACCGACAGGCCAGAAACCGCGAGAGACAGGAAGATCAACGTAATCACTGAAGTTACCATAGCACCACCTTTTTACGGATTGGGCCGTTTTCTGCCCAGATAGATATCCAGCTTGTCCTTCATGTTGTCGGGCATCTTTCGGGCCACCGGGCAGAATTGGGCATTGGCCATGCGATCGGCAAAGCGAACGATAAAGTCAATGTCCTCCACCATCTGCTCGCCCTTCATCAGCGCCATGGTATCGTAGCTGTTGTGAATGGTAGCGGTGTTGCCGGGGGCTCTGCGGGCAAAGGAAACGGCAGGCACACCCTTATCCGCGAAGGGAGTGGAGTCGCTGGAATACACATCCTGGTAGGCTTTGGTGGCAAATCCCTGCTCCAGGGCAAAATATTCCAGATAATGCACCAGCTTCTCCTCCGCCGTGGCACAGGCGATAAATTTGCCCATGATGCAGCCGATCATATCCAGGTTGATGTTCAGAACCACCTTCTCCAGTGCCTCCTCATGGGCAGCGCAGTAGGCCTTGGAGCCCAGCAGCCCCCGTTCTTCACAGCCGCACCAGACAAACCGCAGGCCGTAGCGGTGGGGGTTCTTCGCGAAATACTCCGCGATTCCCAATAGACCAACGGAACCGGACATGTTGTCATAGGCGCCCTGGGACAGGGAGGTGGAGTCATAATGAGCCGTGAAGACGATGTACTCCTCCACCTGGCCGGGCATGTCCAGAATCACATTCTGGGAGGTACCGGTGTACTCATTCTGTTTCAGGACAATCTTGGCCGTTGTTACACCCTTTTTGATCAGCGCAACCGCGTCCTTGGCATTGATGTTCACCGCCGGAAGCTTGTTGCCCATGTGGACATAGCTGCGAAGCTCCCGGGCATCGATATCCCGGTCGGAATAGTTCACATTGCCGTCATAGCTCACAATGCCCACTGCCCCGTTGGCCAGCAGATCCTGATAAACCCAATACCCCAGATATCCATCGATCATAACAATCTTTCCCTTGCACTGACGCAGGGAGCAGGCATCGGTGGAACGAAGATAATAGAAAGGAGCCTCCGCCTCTCCGCTTCCGGCGCACATGTAGCCCTTACAAGGGATGCTGATGCCATCCGCCTGGAAAACCGCTTCCTCCAGATCCCCCATGGGAACCTCAAAGGGTTCCATGGATGCTTCCAGTCCCAGCTCCGAAATCTTCCCACAGAGATACTCCGCCGTCTGCTTCTCCTCCGGCCGGCCGCCCATGCGGATGTAGGCGGTATCTTCAAAAATCCGCATAATCTGTTTGGAATTCATATCTCTGTCCTCCCTTTTGATAGGTGCCTCTATCATAGCACATCGGGTGAATTTTACAAGCACAAAAGTGGAAAAGCCCGAAGCCTACGGAATGAAGTCCCCCATATCAGATAGAATCCCCAGCCTAAAACAGTGGAATTTTTTCTGAACCAACGCAGGTTTTACTTAACTTTACCCGGGATAGGCACTATAATAGCCGGGTAGTGAATATGGGCTTGTAGCGCAGCTGGGAGCGCACCACATTCGCATTGTGGGGGTCGGGAGTTCGAATCTCCTCAAGTCCACCAAATCAGAACGATAGTTATGGTACCATTGGTATTGCAACTATCGTGCTTTTTGTCCAAGCACCTCCATTGCTTGACAACTCTCGGAAATAAGAGTAATATATAAGCGGTGAGTATTTTCTCATCGCCGATTGCAGAGTGTTTCATCTGGGAAAAGAGGAGCTAGGCATTATGCTGAACTCTGGTGCGGTACTGCAACGGTCGGCATTGTTCCACCTTAAAATGCCCCCAGGACAATGCCAACACTGGATATTCTGATCCGCTCGCCGTGTATAAGCACGGAAGGCGGCTCATCATTTATGGTTTCACTTTTATTGCTATGGTTTCATTTTCTAGTGAAACCAAATGAAACTGTTTGAAACCGTATCATTATTATCAACCAAATTCAAACCCGCTGAAACGTAACGTTTCAGCGGGTCTTTTCTTTTCTTGCTTCCTCTCAATTTGGATTAAGTGCTCTTTTTCGCCTAATCATCTATTGATACGGTGCCCTGTATATTATATACAGCATTTGAATACTGTGGTGCCGAAATGGTGCCGATTGTACCTGCGGCATCTTATAAGTGTGAGTATAAACGTAAGGGCGCTCTCAACGATCCGCGAGAGCGCCCTGGTGCTTATTCTAGGCTAATAACAGAATTAACGCCTAAGAGTTTCTGGTGGTAAGCATTCAGAACGAAAGTCTTGCTATCAAGACGGACATCTACATATTGAGCAGTAACCGACTCCATGTTGTTAGAGATACCCAACTGAATACCGATACCCTTCAAACTGTGTCCAAGGATCTGTCCAACTGTGTAGAAGTCGCCGGTCAGCTCGTGCATATTAGTCGCTGCTGAATGACGCAAATCGTGGAAACGGATATGCCTGAGACCCTGATGGCGGAGGAACTGGCTGAAATTCGCAGACACACGTTCTCTGCGCTCCGGGCAGCCATTGGGCTTTGCAATTACCAAGTCGTTGTCATAGTAGGGTTCACCAGATGACCCCAATAAACGCTTGTGCTCACTCTGATACATAAGCTGTCGTGCGAAATACTGCATAGTCACGTGCGTAATGGGTAGTATCCGTTCACTGGATTTGACCGGAGCCATCTCTGTAACGTATGTAGTTCCTGCTGGAAGTGCAAAGGGAAGCTGCTCTACAACGCTGAAGGTCTGATTATCAAAGTCAACATTGCTCCAACGCAGGCCAAGGATCTCACTCAGTCGTAGTCCATACAAACCGGCAAGGACAACGATTAACTCCCATTTGTTTCCCATTGTTCGTGCAAGCAGTTGACGCATTTCCTCTACCGTATAAGGATCAGGTGTCTTGCCCTTCTTTCCGAACTTGGTAATAACATCTCTGGCAGGATTATTCTCAATGTAGTGGTACTTTCTGGCGTGTTCAAGAGCCACACCGATAATGCGATGAGCATACTTTACAGAGGACTGCGACAGCCCCTTTTCTGCCAGCTTTGC
>JAQXMD010000121.1 GCA_029012465.1 Oscillospiraceae bacterium
AACTCTGCATGGCGCACCTTCCTTTCCACAAAGCTGCCCAACAGAGAAACGGGCAGCAGCATCACAAGATAAAATACCACCAGAAGGAACAGGCATTCGATGGTCTTGGCATACATGCCGATGAGATCCTTTGCGGTGAACATCAGATCCATGAGACTAATGGTGGAGAACACGCTGGTCTCCTTCAAAAGGAAAATCACGTTGGCCAGCAAGCCCGGGACGCTGATGGACACCGCCTGAGGCAGGATCACATGGCGGAATACCTGCCCCCGGGTCATCCCAAGGCTCAGGGCGCTCTCCGTCTGGATCACCGCAATGCTCTCAAGGCCGCTGCGGAAGGTTTCGGAAATATAGGCGCCCCCCAACAGCCCCAGTCCCAACACGCCGCAGGTCTCTGCGGAAACCCGAATGCCGATTTTCGGCAGGGCAAAGTAGATAAAGAACAGCTGCACCAGCAGGGGCGTATTCCGGAACAGCTCAATGTACGCCTTTGTCAGGGATTTCAGCACCGGCACCTGAAAATGACCGATGGCGGCGCAGATCAGCCCCAGAACAAAGGCCAGCAGAATCCCCAGCCACCCGATTTTCAGAGTCAGCACCAGAGCGTCCCGGTACAGGGGCAAGTATTCAATCAGTACATGGGCGTCCAAGGGCCGCACCTACCTTTCCATGGAATTCAGTCGTGCCTTCTGTGATCCAGCTTCCGGGCAAGGAGCATTCCAAGGCCCTGCAGCAGCTGCACCAAAGCCACAATACAGACCAGTGTCACCAGCATCACGCCAGTTTCATAGCGGTAATGGTGCCGCCCTCGGAGGAATCCGCAGCTGCCGCAGTATCCGCAGCTGCCGTCCCACCGCCTTCTACAACCAGAGTGTCCTCATAGTCTGCGCCGTAGGTGTCAAGAAGAGTTGCTTCGTAGTCTGCATGGAAGAAGTTCTCGCTGCCCAGCGCCTTGATCTCGTCATTGAGCCAGCTCAGCAGGCTTTCATTGCCCTTGGTCACTGCGGGAGCGATGGTGTCTGCACTGCCCAGAGAGGGGATGCCCACCTCATAGCCCTCGTTTTCAATGGCAAAGGCAATGACCTCCGTGTTGTCGTTGGCCCAAGCTACGCCGTTCCGGTTCTCGAACGCGGTCTTGGCCTCGGCATAGGCGTCATACTTCTGGAGCTTGATGTCCGGGTAGTTCTTTTCCAGATAGGTTTCTGCAGTGGTGCCGGAAATGACGATCACTTCGTCATCGGGGCCGATGTCGTCGAGACTGGTGATGACCGCATCCGCCGGAGACACAACGCCCAGGGCCACATTCATGTAGGGAAGGGCAAAGTCAACCTCCTGGGCCCGTTCCTCGGTGACGGTGAAGTTGGCAAGAATAATGTCAACCTTACCGGTTTGCAGGTACTCAATACGGTTTGCGGCTTCGGTGGAAACATAGTTGATGGAAACGCCCAAATCCTCGCCGATGCGGTTTCCGAAGTACACGTCATAGCCCTGATATTCGCCGTTTTCATCCACATAGCCAAAGGGGCTCTTGTCGGAGAATACGCCAATGTTGATGGTGCCGCTTTCCTTGATCTCATCTACGGTTCTGTAGAGTCTGGATTCATCCCCGGCGGAAGCGGCTGTATCGGCGGCAGATTCAGCCTTGGAGCCGCAGCCCGTAAACAGGGTGCCAATGAGGGAGATGCCCAGCGCAAACGCGCCAATTCGTTTCAGAAGATTTGTTTTCATAATGAATGCCTCTTTTCAGTATATCAAAAATGGTTGTTATTTTTTTAAGCGGATCTGAGCATGAAAAAAGCCGGGGCCTTCAAAAGCTCCCGGACAAATGGCAACCTGAATTCAATGGAGAATGTCAGGAAAGGGTGCAGCACAAAGCAGCCGAATGCACCTGGCCATCATTACATGCCCGGGAGGATAACATTCGACAACAACACATGTGGGAATTCAGGGAAATGTTGTTTCTGCGCATTGTGTTCCGCTCCTTTCAAAAGTAGTTGCTCAAATTCGTTGGTGATAATATACCTCTCATATCCTAGTATGTCAATAGGTAATATAGGAAATATTTATGATTTTTTTCTTGCACAGAAACAGCGGCTGTGCAAGAAAAATGACGGTTCCCCGTTTCCGAATCCCCAAAGGGGCCCTTACACATGGAACCGTCTCTATATTCTTTTCCTTCTGAAGGTACCATAGAGCTTCACCGCCACAGGCCGCAGGGGAATCATCCGAATCCAGACCTTCTCGAAGAAGTCCCACCAGAAGCTGCCGGGGGTCAGGTGCTTTCCCTTCCGTTCAACCGCACAAACCACCGCAAAAATCTGGTCTCTTTTGATGCCCTGCTCCACCATGGTCTGGGCATCCCCCACGATGGAAAAGCTGTCTCCTTCCACCCCGCAAATCCTGTGGAGTATATACGCGCCATTGGTCCGGCGGTACAGCACAATGTCTCCCCGGCGCAGGGGGCGGCTGGGCCGGGTGAGATACACCGTATCCCGGCCGTGGATCAAAAATGGCGACATGCTGTTTCCCGTGACCAGCAGAGGCAGCCGGTCCACTGTGTCCAGAAGCGTTCGGTATTCCTCCAGCAAAAGGCCGGTGTCCACCACCTTCTGTCGATATTCCATTGGTAAGCACCCGCCTTTCCTCCTGATGAACGTTTCGATGATAGCATATGGTTCCCGGTTTTGTCAAACTGTGTTGCTGCCCTATGGAAATCCCCGAAGGGAGGTGCCATTTCGGCATCCCTTCGGGGACAGTTTCTGTTTTCCTGTTTCAGAGAACAGGGGAATTACTTCCGTTCGATCACCTTTTGGACAAGGTTTTTGATTACCGTTGCAACCTGTGCTCTGGTGGCCAAATCCTTGGGGCTGACAGTGGTGCTGGAGGTACCGGTGATGATTCCGGTCTCCACACACCAGCCGATGGAGTTCCGTGCGTAGGCGCTGATGGCTCCTGCGTCGGTGTAGCGGTCCATCCAGCTGGAATCCTTCACGGTGGTGTCCAGTCCCAGATATCTGGCAAATCTGCACATGAAGGCTGCCATTTCCTCACGGGTGACAGTCATATTCGGGCAGAACTCGGTCTCTGTCTTACCATAGACAATGCCGTTCTCTTTGGCCCATGCCACATAGGGGGCATAGTACTCGCCGGACTTAACGTCCGTGAAGCCGGTGTCCGCATCTGCGTAGTCTGCTTTGTTGACCTTTGCAGCGCGGCCCAGAACCGTCACGAACATGCCGCGGGTCATGGTCTGGTTGGGTCCAAACAGGTTGTCGGCAACACCCACAAAGTAGCCTCTGCCGGTGACAAATTCCACAGCGTTGTAATACCACTTGTCCTCGGAGATGTCGTTGAAGCGGGTAGCCGCGCTCTTCTCGAAGCCAAGGCTCACAAGGGCCTCAACCAGATCCTCCTGGGTGAGCTGGCCCAGAGCGGCATCGGGATCGTCACTGATCTTCAGCTTGGTGATGGACAGAATGCCAGAGCCGGTGTTGGTGATGGTGATGGTTGTAGCGTTTCTGTCGGTAGTACCAGTATGCTTTTCCAGCACAGTGTAGAACATGTCGGTGCTGGAGGTAAGGGTCTGCTCAGTACCATCATTGATGGTATACTTCGTGTCGGCATTCAGCGCCTTCAGGCCGATCTGAACCTTGCGGTCTGT
>JAQXMD010000122.1 GCA_029012465.1 Oscillospiraceae bacterium
GGTGCACCGTCATCCGCTGCCCGTTTCAGGGCGTTGTTGGTGGAGTCGATGGAATCGAAAATGTGGATCTGCTCCTGCCAGGGATGGCTGCCCAGTGCGGTACGAATCTGCTCCCAATCCAGGGACTCCGGCACAGCCACCAGCCGGTAGCCCAGATTTGTGACAGCTTCGATTTCGTAGCCCTTTTCCCGGAGCCGTTTGATCTGCTTCCAGATGGCTGCACGGGTGATGCCCAGCCGCTGGCTCATGGCCTCCCCGGAGACGTATGCTCCCCCGGCGGACTGGAGAAGCTGAAGAACGGATGAATTTGACATTGTAAACCTCACCTCGGTTTACAGTATAGCGTATATGGGCATTGTGTGCAAGTTTTTTTGAAAAACTGTAAAGGAATTTTACTTGACATCCGGGTGTAGATGTAGTAAACTGTTAAGGCTTTGACCTTTACAGCTGGGGGAGGAGATTCTTCTGGAACTGAGTACATTGAATCGCGCCCTGCTGTTTGACACCTACGGGGAACTGCTGACGGAGAAGCAGAGGCTTTGCTTTGACCTCCGGTACAATCAGGATTACTCCCTCGGTGAGATCGGTGAGCTGGAGGGCATCAGCCGGCAGGCTGTCCGGGACAATATTGTCCGGTCGGAGGCGCAGCTTCTGGAGTTTGAAGAAAAGGTCGGTGCAGTTCGCCGCCTGCTTCAAATTGAAAAGGCTGGAGAGCTTCTCCGTAAGGCTGCCGAATCGGCGGAGCAGCTTGGCTCCGGCGGCAAAGAAATTTCCCAGCAGATCAGTGAGGCACTGCGCCGGATGGAGGAGTGATTTTTCATGGCATTTGAAGGACTTACCGATAAGCTCTCTGCGGCTTTTAAGAAGCTCCGCAGCAAGGGCCGTCTCACAGAGGCGGATGTAAAGGAAGCCATGCGTGAAATCCGTCTGGCACTGCTTGAGGCCGACGTAAGCTATAAGGTCGTGAAGGATTTCGTCAAGAAGGTTACGGAGCGTGCCATTGGCAGCGACGTGCTGGAAAGCCTGACCCCTGCACAGATGATCGTCAAGATTGTCAATGAAGAACTGGTTGCCCTGATGGGCAGCGAAAATGCAAAGATTCAGATTTCCTCCAAGCCCCCCACAGTGGTGATGCTGGTTGGCCTTCAGGGCGCCGGTAAAACCACCAACGGCGCCAAGCTGGCGGGGCTTATGAAAAAGGACGGCAAGAACCCTCTGCTGGTGGCCTGTGACGTTTACCGTCCCGCAGCCATCAAACAGCTGGAGGTGGTGGGCGGACAGCTGGGCATTCCCGTATTCCAGATGGGTACGGCAAATCCCGTGGATATTGCCAAGGCCGCTGTTGAGCATGCCAAGCGTCAGGGCAACGACATGGTGTTCCTGGATACCGCAGGCCGTCTGCATATTGATGAAACCCTCATGGAGGAGCTTTCCGCCATTAAGGAGGCTGTCAATCCCACAGAGATTCTGCTGGTGGTGGACGCCATGACCGGTCAGGATGCTGTCAATGCGGCAACTGCATTTAACAATCAGCTGGACATTGACGGCGTCATGCTCACCAAGCTGGACGGCGATGCCCGTGGCGGCGCAGCTCTCTCGGTTAAGGCTGTCACCGGCAAGCCCATCAAGTTCGTGGGCAACGGGGAAAAGCTGGACAACATTGAGCCCTTCCATCCCTCCCGAATGGCCTCGAGAATCCTCGGCATGGGCGATGTGCTGACCCTGATCGAAAAGGCCGAGCAGGCCATGGATCAGAAGAAGGCCGAAGAGCTGGAGAAAAAGCTTCGCAGCAGCAAGTTTACCCTCCAGGATTTCTACGACCAGATGGTGCAGATCAAGAGCATGGGGTCTCTGACCGATATTCTGGGGATGATGCCTGGTGTCAACGCCGGTGCCCTGAAGAATATTCAGGTGGACGAAAAGGCCATGGCCCATATGGAGGCCATCATCCTGTCCATGACTCCCTACGAACGGGAAAACCCCGGCTGCATCAACCACAGCCGGAAGCAGCGTATCTCTGCCGGCGCCGGCGTCAAGGTGCAGGAGATCAATCAGCTCCTGAAATCCTTTGAGGAGATGCAGAAGATGATGAAGCAGCTCTCCGGCATGGGCAATAATAAGACAATGCAGCGGATGGCCAGACAGGGCGGTCTGGACCTTTCCAGCCTTGGCGGTATGGGCGGCAAGGGCAAAGGCAAGGGCAAACGCCGGGGCTTCTTCCGCTAAACTGGTTCGTAACAAGCGTATTGCTTTACGATAGATTTTGAGTGAAATCGTTTATGGAGGTGAAATACCCATGGTTAAAATCAGACTGCGCAGAATGGGTGCCAAGAAGGCTCCTTTCTACAGAATCGTTGTTGCTGACTCCCGCAGCCCCCGTGATGGCCGCTGCATCGAGGAGATCGGTACCTACAACCCCCTGACTGATCCCGCTACCGTTACCGTAGACGTGGAGAAGGCAAAGCAGTGGATCAAGAACGGTGCTCAGCCTACCGACACTGTGCGTGCGCTCCTCAAGAAGAACGGCGTACTCTAATTCGGAGGAATGAACATGAAAGAGCTCCTGCTTTATATGGCACAGAACCTGGTTGACCATCCCGATGCAGTCACCGTGACTGAGATCGAGGGTGAGGAGACGACCCTGGAGCTTCGTGTTGCGCCGGAGGATATGGGCAAGGTCATCGGCCGTCAGGGCCGCATTGCCAAGGAGATCCGCACCATCATGAAATCGGTGGCGCAGCGCAGAGGCCAGCACGTCAATGTTGAAATCATTGGCTGACAAACAGAACACGCGGTAGGGACTTTGGTTCTATCGCGTGTTTTTTTGACTTGCAATGGAAAAATATTCCCTTGATTTTTTGAGATAGGGGAGTATAATAATTTCAGGCATCAACGCACAATAACGCGGTGCTGCCTTAATCAAACATGGCAGAGTAGATTGCTGTGGGTTACGTGCCCGAAGGACGGGGAGTTGTCTTCGGGACGAAAAAAGGAAAAGCCTTTTGCCGTACAGCATTCGCATCCCGCTGTCACATATCGGAGATGCTCCCCTATGTGGCGGAGGAATCTCTGAATTTGTGCGTCTGCGGATCCTGTCGGATTTTTTTCGCCAGAAATCTGTTTGTAAAACCTCGAAATACATCCAGTATTCCATCGGCTTTACACCTTTTTCTGACGAAAACTCTCTCGCCAGGCTTCCTTGACGATAAAATCAGAGCTTCCTGAATCATGCCATATAGAGGAGGTTTTTTATGGAAAATTCAATGTTATCCCCAAGCTATTGGCGGACAGCGGCCATGGAGGTCAAAAATCTCCGGCGTCTGATGTTCGCGGCGCTGATTTCGGCCCTGAGCATTGTCATCGGCGGATTCTATGTGGCCGTTGGAGAGAACCTGCGGGTATACTTCACGTTCTTTCTGACTGCCACAGGCTGCGCTGTCTATGGCCCGGTGCTGGGGATTATGGCGGCGGCGGTGACGGACACCCTGAACTATCTGCTGTTCCCCTCCGGCCCCTATTTCCCCGGGTACATGCTTAGTGAAATGGTTGCCGCACTGATTTACAGCCTGTTTTTGTACAGAAAGCGCATCACCGTGCTCAGGCTGTTCGGCGCAAAGCTGCTGGTGAATTATCTGGTCAACGTGGCCATGGGCAGTCTCTGGAGCCAGATGCTCTTCGGGAAGGGATATCTTTACTATCTGGTAAAGAGCCTGATAAAGAATTCCCTGCTGCTTCCTGTAGAGGTCATTATCATGGCGGCGGTGTTCGCGGCATTGATCCCCATTTTCGCCCGGGTGGGCATGCTGCCCCAGCATAATGGAAAGGAGCTGCGACGGCTCAGCGTTTCTGCCAGCGCACCGCTGGTGCTGGGGCTTGACTGCCTGTTCGGCGGAGCATGCAGCCTGTATTATCGCTCCACGCTGGAGTCCGGCGGAGACGCTTTCCTGATTCTTGCGGCGGTGCTGGGAGCCATTGGCCTTGGCATGATCGTCTTTGGCTGGCTTCGCAATCGAAAAATGGATCGAAAAGGATAAGAACTCCAATTGGGGCTGTTGCAAAAAGCAACAGCCCCAGTGAAATTCGGCCTTTGGCCGAGCGAAATACGCTCGCGGCGTGTGAAATTCGGCTTGAAGCCGGGTGAAATCGCCCCTGCTGGGGCGGTTTATGTGTCCCTGCGGGACGGATGAAACGCTTTTGGGTGCGTTGCAATGTATTTTGCAACGCACCCATGCTTTTTGTTGAAATTCAGCAGAAAATGAAAAATAATGTGTGAAATGTGTGGAGTTTATTGTCGATTTCTGATATAATACTTTGGCCGTTGTATCATGACGACGGCATTTCTTATGGATATCTTAAAGAGGCCTTAATTGCAGCAGGGATGAGCCGCTGGTATAATGGTGTCAGCTCCATGAAAGAAGGTGCGTGTCCATTGGGCAGCAAAAAGAAATGGATTCTGAATACCGTGTTTTTGCTGGTGATCCTGGGCCTGACCTGCTTTGGGATGCTTCATGGCGAAAGCCCCCGGGAGCTTTTGCATCTGCTGGATGGGGCAAACGGTTGGTACTGGCTGACAGGACTTTGTCTTGTGGTGGCATTTATCTGCTGTGAGTCGCTGATTTTGCGAATCCTGCTGGATTATGTGGGGGAACGCGTCCGAAGGGGACATTGCCTTCTGTATTCCTTCATTGGATTCTTTTTCAGCAGCGTCACCCCCTCAGCAGGAGGCGGTCAGCCTGCGCAGGTGTACTTCATGCACAAAGACGGACTGGACCCGGGGATTACGGCGCCGGTTCTGGTGGTTGTGACGATTTTCTATAAGCTGGTGCTGGTATTGTTCGGGATTCTGGTGCTGATCCTGAAGCCTGTGGAAATCATGAACGCACCAGAGGCAGCCCGTATCTGGTGCTTTGCGGGATGGCTGCTGAATGTCGGCGCGGTTTTTGTGTTTTGCCTGCTGATCTTCCGGGCCTCTGGGGTGGAACGGGCTGTCAAGTGGCTGCTTGGGCCATTGGGGCGGTTTGTGAAGCGGGAGCGGCTGGTCAGATGGGAAACACGGCTGGAAAAGTCCATGCAAAAATATCGGGAAGTGACCGACTGTATGCAGAAAAACCTCGGCTTGTTCGCTGCTGTCGCGGCAATCAGCATCATCCAGCGCAGCCTTATGTTTGCGATTCCATGGCTGGTGCTGCGCTCCTTCGGTATTGCCGGGGGGACACTGCCGGGAATTGTCATCATGCAGGCGATGGTTTCTCTGGGCACGGATCTTCTGCCGCTGCCCGGCGGCACAGGCGCCAATGAGGCGCTGTTCCTGCTGCTTTTTGAAGGCCTTTGCGGAGAAACAATGGTTTTGCCCGTACTGTTGGCAAGCCGGGGAATCAGTTATTATGGACAGCTTCTCGTCAGCGGTTTGATATCGCTGTATGGGGCAGCTGTGATTGGGAAGAGGAGAAAACATGATCGGATTTTATGATTACACAGTGGTATTGACCTTTATGAGCCTTGTGTCCTCGGTGATCGGCATGACCCAGGCGATGCTGGGGCATTTTCGGATGGCGATTATTTTCCTGGCCATTTCCGGACTGTTGGATACCTTCGACGGAAAGGTGGCCCGGACAAAGAAGAACCGGACAGATGACCAGAAGCTCTATGGAATTCAGTTGGATTCGCTGGTGGACGTGGTCTGCTTCGGGGTCTTTCCCATTATGATCTGCTATCTCATGGGCATGGGCCGCGGGTATGATATGGCGATTCTGTGTCTGTACGGCATCTGCGGTGTCATCCGTCTTTCCTACTTCAATGTGCTGGAGACCAATCGGCAGATGAACCCTGAGGCCGAAGAAAAGGTCTATCATGGGCTTCCCATTACATCCATCGCGGTGATTCTGCCGCTGGTGTTTCTGTTTAACTTTGTGGTGTCTCCTGAGGTATTCGCGTGGATTCTCCGTGTGGCGATTCTGGTAACGGGCATTCTGTTTGTGGTGAACTTCCGGCTCCGGAAGCCGAAGAACTGGCAGATCGCTGTGTTGATCGTTGTGGTGGGCTGTGCCGCTGTGGCAACCCTGCTGTTCTCCAAATATAAGGTGCCGATGAAGCATATGCCCGAGGAACCGTTGGTGGACACCGACATGATCTCCTGTGAGGAGCTGGGATGAACAGTCGAAAGCGTGACGGAACGCTGGTGGAGGTCTACGACGGGGAGGGGAAGATCATTGACTTCCTCTACGGATCGGGCTTCGGAAGAGGGCTTTTGAAGGTATTGGTGGCCCCGTGGGTCAGCAATCTGGCTGGCTGGTTTCTGGATTCGGGGCTGTCACGCTTCCTTGTGAAGCCCTTTGTGAAGAAGAATCATCTGGACCTTTCCGAATATCCTGACAGAGCCTATGGCTCCTTCAATGACTTTTTCACCAGAACCATTCTGCCGGGAAAGCGGACAATCGCTCCAGGAGAGGATCGGTTGATTGCCCCCAGTGACGGAAAGGTGACGGCTTTCCCTCTGGAGGAGAATGCGCAATTCCGGATCAAGGGCAGTGATTATACACTCTCATCCCTGCTGCGAAGCGAGAAACAAGCGGAGCGGTATAGAGGCGGCTGGGGCCTGCTGTTCCGGCTGTCGGTGGACGATTACCACCGCTATTGCTACCCTGTTTCCGGGGAGAAGGGGGAAAACGTTCGCATTCCCGGGGTGTACCACACGGTGAACCCCAGAGCCGCGGAGGCAAGACCCATTTATCAGGAAAACACACGAGAGTATACGCAGATTCGGTCAGAGCAGTTTGGCAATCTGCTGATGATGGAGGTTGGCGCCATGCTGGTGGGCAGGATCAAAAACCTCCATGGCCCGGGAAAGGTAAACCGGGGAGAAGAGAAGGGATATTTCGAGTTTGGCGGCTCCTCCATTGTGCTTTTGCTGGAGCCGGAGCGTTTCCAGCCGGATGCAGACATTGTGGAGAATTCTGCCCGAGGCGAGGAAACTGTCGTCAAATTGGGTGAAAGCGTTGGAACGAAATATCTTAAGAATAACGAATAAGTGGCTTCCAAGGGATCGGATCATATCTCTCCTTGCGATGCTGGCGTTGAATGCGGCGGTGTATTCTCCCTTTCAAATGGCGGGAACACTGCTGCCCTGCAGGGATCTGTCCCTTCCGGTGGACAGTATGATCCGGGTGGATGCCCGGTGGATCTGGGCCTATGTGGGGGCGTATCTGTTTTGGCTGCTTGCATACTGTTTTCTGGCAAAGCAGGAAAACTGGTATCAGATCATGACGGCGGAGATCGCGGCAAAGCTGGTCTGCGGACTGTGCTTCCTTCTGATCCCCACGACAAATGTTCGGCCGGTGCTCCAGAACGATACCCTCTCAGAGCGTTTTTTGAATCTGCTGTATCAGGTGGATGACCCGGTGAATCTCTTTCCCTCCATCCACTGTCTGGAGAGCTGGATCTGCTGCTCGGCCATGGTTCGGGAGAAAAGCGTTCGTCCTCTGTGGCGGGGGCTGTCGGTGGTGCTTGCAATTCTGATTTGCTATTCCACCCTGAAAACGGCACAGCATGTTGCCCTGGATGTGGTGGGCGGAATCCTGCTTGCAGAGGGAATGCTGCTGGTTTTCAGGCATTGCTCCCTGCCTCAGCGGGTGGAGCGGTTGTTTCTGCAGCACTTCGGAAAAAACTGAACAAAACAAGTCCCTGACGGAGTAAATCTGTCAGGGACTTGTTTTTATGCTTCTGAGCTGTCAGCATCAGGCGGCTGAGGGATTTCACTTTCTGTACATTCCGTCTCGGGAAGCACAGCGGAAGCTGGCTCCATAATGGCCAAAAACGCTGGCCCATCCATGGTCTCGTGCTCAAGCAGATAATCGGAAACCTGCTGAAGCTGGACCATATGCGCTTTCAGGATGTCCTCACAGCGGGCATATGCGGCGGTGAGGATCTTCTGTACTTCCGCGTCAATGGAGGCAGCGGAGACCTCGGAATAGCTCTTGGTCTGACCGTAATCCCGACCAATAAAGACCTGTCCGTCGGAGCTGAAGGACACGGGGCCAAGGGCGGCGCTCATGCCATATTTGGCGACCATATCCCGGGCGATGGAGGTGGCCCGCTCGATGTCGTTGGATGCGCCGGTGGAGATGTCCTCCAGCACAAGGGCTTCCGCCACCCGGCCTCCCAGCAGGGACACGATCTGCTCCAGCATCTCGTTGCGGCTCTGGTAGCTGTGATCCTCTGTGGGCAGGGAGATGGTCATACCGCCTGCCATGCCTCTGGGAACAATGGTGATCTGGTGTACCGGATCGTGGGTGGGAAGCTGGTGCATGACCACGGCATGACCGGCCTCGTGAACTGCGGTCAGGCGGCGTTCATGCTGGGATACCACCCGGCTCTTTTTCTCGGGGCCTGCAATGACCTTGATGATGGATTCCTGAATGTCCTCCATGAGGATCACGGGACGCCCCAGCTTTGCCGCCCGGAGGGCAGCTTCGTTCATCAGGTTCTGAAGATCAGCGCCGGTAAATCCGGCGGTTTCCTTGGCGATGACTGTGAGATCCACATCATCGGCAAGGGGCTTGTTTCTGGAATGCACCCGGAGAATTTCGGCTCTGCCCTTGGAATCGGGAGCGCCCACATAGATCTGACGGTCAAACCGGCCGGGACGCAGCAGGGCAGTGTCCAGAATATCCACACGGTTGGTGGCTGCCATCACGATCACGCCGGAGTTGTTGTTGAAGCCGTCCATTTCCACAAGGAGCTGATTCAGGGTCTGCTCCCGTTCGTCGTGACCGCCGCCGAGACCCGCGCCACGCTGACGGCCAACCGCGTCGATCTCGTCGATGAAGATGATGGTGGGAGCCTGCTTTTTCGCCTGTTCAAACAGATCCCGAACACGGCTTGCGCCAACGCCCACATACAGCTCCACAAAATCAGAGCCGGACAGAGACAGGAACTGAACGCCGGCCTCACCGGCCACGGCCTTTGCAATCAGGGTTTTACCGGTTCCCGGAGGGCCAACCAGCAGGATGCCCTTGGGGATCTTTGCGCCCAGCCGGGTAAACCGTTCCGGGTCCCGCAGAAAGTCCACGACCTCCTGAAGCTCGGCCTTTTCCTCATCGGCGCCTGCCACATCGTTGAAGGTCACGCGGTCCTTTTCGTTGATGCCCACGGTGGTTCTGGCCTTGGTGAACTTTGCCACGCCCCGATCACCACCGGCGCCGCCGGTCCGGGTCATCATGAACATCCAGACTCCGAGAATCAGGAAGGCAATGATGATATAGGGAATGAACATCAGCCACCAAGGAGTCTCCGAAGGAGCGGCATAATTGTATTCCTTCAGAATACCGCTTTTATACTGCTCCACGACAATGTCGTTGAAGTCGGAGTAGAAAACTGAGAAGGAGGCAATCTGACAGACCACGTCGGTCTTGCCGTCCTTATCAGGTTCCTTGAGCTTCAGGGACAGGGTGGTGTCGCTGAGGGAAAAGGAGTCCACCTTTTCCTCCAGAAACAGATCGTTGAGATCGCTGTAAGCATATTCTGCGGCATCCTGCTTGGGGGAGGTCATCATAAAGACTGCCACGCCCAGAATCATCAGCATCAGCAGATAAAATACAGGGGTAGGATTTCGACGCTTCAAATGGTTTCCTCCTTATGCTTCCGGCTGACTGCTGTATACACTGGGCTTCAGCACGCCGATACAGGGCAGATTGCGGTATTTCTGATCGTAGTCAAGCCCATAGCCCACAACAAAGGCGTCCGGAATGGTAAATCCGACAATGTCGGCTTCCACCTGTGCCTCCCGGCGGCTGGGCTTATCCAGCAGGACCACCAGCTTCAGAGAGGCCGGGGATTGGGCCTTCAGCAGCTCCATCACATAGCTGAGGGTCTTGCCGGTGTCCAGAATATCCTCCACCACGATCACATCCTGACCGGTCACATCCACGTCAAAGGGCTTTGTCATGGTCAGCTCTCCGGGGCGGGTGGCCATGGCCCGGTAAGAGGACAGGGTAATGGACTCCAGAGTACAGGGCAGGTTGATTTCCCGCATGAGATCGGCGGTAAACACCAGACTGCCCTTCATAATGCACAGAAGAACGGGGGCTTTCCCTTGATATTCTTCGGTGAGCTGACGGCCAATTTCGGCAACGCGGGTTTTCAGCTCCTGGGCTGAAAACATTTCGTATGCAAGGTCGCGGTTCATTTTACTTCCTCCATTCCTTTGATGCGGTCCGGCTGAGGAGCGGTGAGACACGCCGCGTCTTCAGAACAGACAGTCACCAGAATACAGGGACTGCCCGGAACCGAGGCAAAGCGGAGGTCGGCGCACAGAGGCAGAACAGCAGCAATGTTACCGTCCAGACTGAGGAGCGGAAGGGTGGCCCGGAGCTGGACGGGGATTTTTTTGTCAATGAGATATCGACTGATTTTTTTCGTGCCTCCGGGAAGGGTAATGCGGTCCCCGGGCTGGCGGGTTCTGAGAATATACATGCCCTTCTCCGGAGGGTTCAGCGCCAGGGTATTTGCAGGCAGCTGTTCCGGACAAAGGCCGTACTGACTGGTGATGGTATAGGCCCCAAATCTGATTTCACCTTCCAGCAGGGGCATGGAGCAGGGCGGCTGGAGGGGCGTATTTTTGTCCCTTTTATAAAGCTGCAGCCGGTCGTAGCACCTCCGGAGCACCCATCCCCCGGAAAAATGCAGCTCCGCAGATGGGCTCATACGCTCTGCCAGCGCAAGGGCAGCGTCCAGCTGCTGGCGGGACAGCTCCGGCACTTCTGAAAGAAACTGCTTGAGCACAGGGGCGCGAAGGGCAGGAGCCAGAGACAAAAGACCGGAACAGGAAATGCCATCTTCATGGGAAACGGATTGAAGGGCGGAATCGGCCTGACTGGCAATATAGCTGCCAGCCTCCCGAAGCTCCAGACAGAGGGCAGACGCCGTTTGGGAAATGCCGGGATTCTCTGTCATCAATACAGGAAGCACCTGATGACGGATACGATTCCGTAGGTAGTCGTCGGAACCGTTGGTGGAGTCCTCCACATGGGGAATCCCATGAAGCTCCAGATATCGCTGAAGCTCCTGCCGGGAGACGGTCAGAAGGGGACGGATGATCCTGCCCCGAACGGGAGGAATGGCCCCCAGCCCCTGAAGTCCTGTGCCCCGGATCAGACGCAGCAGCAGCGTTTCCAGATTGTCCTGGGCATTATGGGCTGTGGCGATCTTTGCCTCCGGGTCCAGAGACAGGAGAAAGTCATAGCGGAGAGTCCGGGCGGCGTCCTCAGTGCTCAGGTGGTTTTCCTTTGCATAGGCAGCAACATCCCCTGAACCCATGGACAGGGGAACCCCGATGGATTTACAGTGCTCCTGTACAAATTCTGCATCCCTGCGGGATGCCTGCCCCCGAAGCTGGTGGTCAAAATGGGCGGCGGACAGGGTGATGCCAAGGTCATTTTTCAGCTCCAGCAGAATGTGGAGCAGCCCCATGGAATCAATACCTCCGGACAGGGCGCAGATCACATGATCCCCCGGAGAAAGCATCCTCTGGGAACGGATCAGCTCCAGAATCTTATTCTTCACTGTGCCTCCACTCCCGGTCGGAGAATGTGGTGAACTGGGGCAGCCATTGAAGCTTGACGGTGCCGGTTTCACCATGACGGTTCTTTGCAATGATGCATTCGGCCACATTCTTTTCCTCGGTGTCCGGATTGTAGTAGTCGTCACGATAGAGGAACAGCACCTCGTCTGCGTCCTGCTCAATGGAGCCGGATTCACGGAGGTCAGAGAGAATGGGCCGCTTGTCGGCGCGGGATTCGTTGGCACGGGACAGCTGGCTCAGGCAAACCACGGGAACATTCAGCTCCTTGGCCATGATTTTCAGGCTTCTGGAAATCTCGCCAATGGCGTTGACACGGTTTTCCGTGACCTTTCCGGTGGCGGAGGTCATCAGTTGAAGGTAGTCGATGATGACAAGGCCCAGGTTGTCGATGCGGCGGCACTTGGCGTTCATCTCCGTGACGGTGATGGAGGGATTGTCGTCCACGCGGATGTCCGTCTGGCTCAGAGCCGAGGCGGCTACACCGATCTTTCCCCACTCCTCATCGGAGAGCTTGCCGGTTTTAAGCACCTGACTGTCCACAAAACTCTCGTTGGACAGCAGACGGGTGGCCAGCTGTTCCTTACTCATTTCCAGAGAGAACATGACAACGGCCTTGTTGGTCTGCTTTGCCACAGCGAGGGCGATGTTCAGTGCAATGGAGGTTTTGCCCATGCCGGGGCGGGCGGCGATCAGCAAAAGGTCTGACTTGTTAAGGCCGTTGATTTTGGCGTCCAGATCCCGGAGACCGGTGGACAGACCGGGAATGGCGCTGTCGCTGCGGCTCAGCTCCGCCAGCTGGTCGTAGACATTCAGCAGGATGGTGCCAATGTGCTCCAGATCCTGATTGCTCCGTCCGTTGCGGATGGCATAGATTTTCTGCTCTGCGGCATCGAGAATGCTGGAGGCGGTGCCCACCTCCTCTGAGACAATCTGTGTAATATCGCTGGCCGCCTGACCGATTTTCCGCAAAAGAGACTTGTCGGAAACAATTTGCGCGTACTGCTTTGCGTTGGCGGCGGTGGGCGTGATGTCAAGAATCTGCAGCAGATAGTCCCGGGTCTTTTCCTCGTCATAAACACCAAGCTGCTTCATCTCGTCCATGACGGTGACAGGGTCGATCCGCTGGGAGTAGTTGAACATGGTGTAAATGGTGGTAAAGATGTCCTGATTCTGCTGAAGATAGAAATCCTCCGGCTTCAGAAGCTCCAGAAGATCCGGAATACAGCTGCTGTCAATGAGCATGGAGCCGATGACGGCCTGTTCGGCCTCCAGAGAGTGGGGCGGCTGCCGGGATAATAGCTCATCCAAGAAAGGTCACCTCCTGAATCCTAAAGTTTCAGCAGGGCTGCGTTTCCGCAGCCCAAAATGGTGGAAATCAGGCCTCGCTGACGTGGACAGAAATGGTGGCCACGATCTCGTAGCCCAGCTTTGCCTTCATGGAGAAGGTGCCGAAGGACTTGATGGGCTCATCCTGAACGATCTTCTTCTTGTCGATGGCAATGCCGAACTGCTGCTTGAGGGCGTCGGAGACCTCGGCAGAGGTGATGGAGCCGAAGAGGCGTCCGCCGGTGCCGGCTTTGGCCTTGATCTCCACGGTGACTTCCTTCAGCTTCTCGGCAAACTCCTGGGCCTGGGCCTTTTCACGGGCAGCCTGCTCGGCCTTTGCCTTGTCGTTCATCTTCATGGTGTTCACATTGTCGGCGGTGGCCTCAATGGCCATCTTCCGGGGCAGCAGGAAGTTTCTTGCGTAGCCGTCGGAGGCCTCGATCATCTGGCCCTTCTTGCCCTTGCCGCGGATGTCCTGCAATAAAATCACTTTCATGGGAAAGCTCCTTTCAAATCATTGTCTTGTGTATTATTTTGATGCCGGTGACGGTATCTGAAAAGTCAGAATTGCGCAGCCGGCTTGTTTGCCGGAAAACTATTCGGCGAAGAATTCGTCGATGGACTGCTTGATTGCGTCCCGCACCTGCTCGGGGGTGAGCCCGCGAATCTGAGCGCCTGCGGTGGCCTGATTGCCGCCGCCCCCCAGAGGCTCCAGAATCATCTGCACATTGGCCTCGCCGATGGACCGGGCAGAGCAGATCACCTGATTGCCGTCGGGATAGAACACAAAGGAGGCCTGAATGCCGGAAATATTCAGAAGCTCATCGGCGGCCTGTGCGGCGGTGATCCGGTCTGAGGTGTAGTTCAGGCAGCACAGGGCGATGTTGTCCCGGTACAGCTCAGCGTGCTGGATGATTTCGTAGCGGCTCAGGGTGGCCTTCAGGTCATTCTGGAACAGCAGCTTCACCGCTACAGTGTCGGCGCCGTTCTTCCGGAGCCATGCGGCGGCTTCAAAGGTACGGGTGCCGGTCCGGACGGAGAAATTCTTGGTGTCCAGTACGATGCCTGCCAGAAGGGAGAGGGCCTCCACAGGCAGAAGATCCTCACGGTCCAGCAGATACTGGATCAGCTCTGTGACCAGCTCACTGGCGGAGGAGGCATATGGCTCATGGAAATTCAGCAGTGCGTCATCGATATAGTCGGCAGCCCGGCGGTGATGGTCAATGACAGCCACCCGGCTACAGGTGTCCAACAGGGGACGGGATTCCACCTGATCGGGGCGGTTGGTGTCCACCACCACCAGAAGGGAGTCCGGTGTGGAGGAGAAAATGGCCTCCCCGGGGGAAATAAAGGCGTCCTGATAGGCGGGAACTGCCATGAGCTTTTCCAGCAGGGCGCTGGCGGCATTGAATTTCTGATCCAGAACGATCTTTGCGGGAACCTGCACCTTCCGGCAGATGGCCATAACGCCCACTGCGGAGCCTACGGCGTCCAGATCCGCGTTTCTGTGGCCCATGATAAAGACCATGGAGGACTGGGATATCAGCTCCTGAAGAGAACCGGCCATAACGCGGGATTTGACCAGAGTGCGGCGCTCGGCCTCCTTGGCTCTGCCGCCGTAGAAGGAGAAGTTGTACCGATCCTTGATCACTGCCTGATCGCCGCCCCGGGACAGGGACATATCAATGCTCAGAGATGCAAAGTCATAGCACTCCTGCAGGGTCTGGCCGTCCTTGCCGATGCCGATGCTCAGAGTGGCGGGAGCGCCGTAGTCGTTGGTGATGGCACGAACGGTTTCCAGAATGGAGAATTTCTCATCAATCAGCCGGGGCAGTTCTCTGGATTCAAAGAGGAACAGGTAACGGTTCCGTTCCAGCCGCCGGAGAATGCCGCCGGAGCCTGCCACCCAGGAGGTGATGGCGTCATCCAGCTTGGCGGAGAAGTTGGAAATGGACTTGTCGGAGAGATTTGCGGTCAGCTCGTCATAGTTATCCACAAGGATCAGGGACACAACGGGCCGGGACAGGGTGTACTCCTCCCGGAGATCCAGCAGGTCCGTCAGATCAATGAAGTACAGCATGGCGATCTGATAGCTGGTGGTTTCGTCATTGGAGCGGATGGTGTCGCCGTAGACCCGGTATCGGGAGCTGCCGCAGAAAACCTCATCCGGACATTCTGTGTGTCCCTCCAGAAGCCATTTGAAGGAGAAGTCCGGGAAATAATCTGTAATGGGCGTCTCAAAGACGCTGTCGGGCTCTCCTGCGATCCGAAGGAATGCGTCGTTGCTCCATGAGATCTCACCGTCACGGAGATTGAGAATCACGGCAGGCAGAGGAATGTTCATCTGCTCACTGGAAACCGCGTCCAGTGAGAAATTCACGTCCTGAAGATACTGGGAAAGCTCCCGCTTCCGGTGTGCGTTCCGGATCTGATACCAGATAAAGAGGATGACCAGTACCAGGGCCTCGACCCCTGCAACAATGGGATAGCCCATGAATATGGGCGTCAGGCAGAAGCATGCTGAAATCACAAAATAGACCGCCATGCCCGGTGAGAAAAGTTGAGACAGCTTTTTATTCAAAGGATTGCACTCCTTTCGCTCCTGATGGAGAGTAGACCCAATCTGGGTATACCATTAAATCATTATATCATAAATCCCTGCTGAAACACAAGTGCTGAGACTGGGGAAAGTGGAAAAAACATCGCAAAACCCGCGCCACACGCTTTGTTTAAAAATATTTGTATACTTTTCCCCTTGGGTATGCTATAATAAGCCTGATAAGAAAACCAAATGGGGTTTTCACGGCTGATTCATGCTGGTGCATGGATCGACTTTCCTTGTGCATTATGTACGGAAGTACAATATTGATATATTTTTCGCGGCGGCAGAACCGGTTTGACCGGAGCTTTTCGGCGATACGGGGCCGAAAAGGGTTTCCGGCTGCGGCTGCAGGATTCCTGTCCATAAGCAAATGTAAGGTACCTGACATGTGTACCTTTTTTTGGCATGTCCAAAATGAATTTTTGTGGCCTCTCCGCACAGCCGCGGGAGCGCCGATTGAATGGAGTAGTGATACAATTTGGCTGAAAAACTGAAGATTATTTCTCTGGGCGGTCTCAACGAGATCGGTAAAAACATTACAGTCCTGGAGTATGGCAGCGATATGATCGTGGTGGACTGCGGTTTGGGCTTCCCGGAGGACGACATGTACGGCGTGGATCTGGTCATTCCTGATGTGAGCTATCTGGTAAAGAATTCCCATAAGCTCCGGGGCTTTTTCCTGACTCACGGCCATGAGGACCACATTGGCGGCCTGCCCTATGTGCTGGATCAGGTAAATGCCCCTGTCCACACCACCCGGCTCACTGCCGGCCTTGTGGAGATCAAGCTGGAGGAGCATGGCCTGCTGGACACCACCGAGATCGTCACCCATGAGGCAGGCGAGACCGTCAAGGTGGGCTGCTTCAAGGTGGAGTTCATCCATGTGAACCATTCCATCGCCGATGCGGTTGCCTTTGCCATCCATACCCCTGTGGGTGTGGTGGTTATGACCGGCGACTTTAAGATCGATCCCACCCCCATCACCGGAAACATCATTGATCTGGCCCGGCTGGGCGCTCTGGGCAATAAGGGTGTGCTGGCTCTGCTCTGTGATTCCACCAATGTGGAGCGGGAGGGCTATTCTCCCTCCGAGCGGAAGGTGTCCAAGGCTTTCGACGAGATGTTCAAGGGCTGCGACCAGCGGATCATTGTCACCACCTTTGCCTCCAACGTGGACCGTATTCAGACGGTGCTGGACACCGCTGCCCGCTATGGCAGAAAGGTGGCAGTTACCGGGCGCAGCATGGAAAATGTGCTTCGGGTATCCATGGAACTGGGATATCTGAACGTTCCGAAAAATACACTGGTGGACATCAACGCCATCAAATCCCTGCCCAAGGACAAGACTGTGGTCATCACCACCGGCTCCCAGGGTGAGAACATGTCCGCCCTGTACCGGATGGCCTTCTCCGGTCATCGTCAGGTGGAGATCGGCCCCGGCGACCGGGTGCTGATTTCCGCATCTGCTATTCCCGGCAACGAAAAGACCATCTCTGCGGTCATCAACGAGCTGTGCCGCAAGGGCGCTGAGGTCATCTATGACAAGCTGGCCGATCTCCACGTTTCCGGCCACGGCTGTCAGGAGGAGCTGAAGATCATTCATGCCCTGCTGAAGCCCAGGTTCTTCATTCCCGTTCACGGAGAGCAGCGGCACCTCCAGCGCCACGCCCGGCTGGCTGAGGAGATGGGCATGGCACCCAAGAATATCATTGTGTCCGACGTGGGCCGTGTGATCGAATTGACCAGAACCACCTGCAAGCTCTCCGGTACGGTTCCCTCCGGCAAAATGCTGGTGGATGGCCTTGGGGTTGGAGACGTAGGCAGTGTGGTGCTCCGGGACCGGAAGCATCTGGCTCAGGACGGCATGATCGTGGTGGTGGTAAATCTGTCCAGCGAGGACAGCGCCATTATCTCCGGTCCGGATATCATCACCCGGGGCTTTGTGTATGTGAAGGAGAACGGCGACCTGATGGAGGAGCTGCGGGAGATTGCCGCCGATGCAGTGGAGGAATGCCTGTACCAGCGAATCACCGACTGGGCCACCATCAAGGCAAGCATCAAGGGCGCTCTGTCCAATTACCTTTACCGCAACACCAAGCGAAACCCCATGATCCTGCCGGTTATCATGGAAATTTGATTTTTGAATTGCCTGCCCCCCCGAAGCCTGCGACTTCGGGGGGCATTTTTCGGATAAAAGATGTCGATTCTGAGTCGGAAAACAAGGAAAAATGAAAAGAACGCATTGGAAAATCAGGCATGCGTCCTGCCCCTGACAAAGGAATTGTTAACATTTCATTCATTTTCCTTGACATCCACCCTTGCAGGAGATACAATATATGTTGCAAATTAGTACGGTAAGGCCGTATATCTTGAATTTCAAGCTGCATGGATATGCCGTTGCTTATTGAAATCTTTAATTTAAGGAGGTGTTTACAGAGAATGATTGCACTATGGATACTGCTCGGTATCCTTGTGGGTGCTGCCGTGATGTTCCCCGTGGCTGTAACCTACCGCAAGCGTACTGCTGAGAAGGAAATCGGCAGCGCGGAGGAGGAGGCAAAGCGGATCATCAACGACTCCATCAAGAGCGCAGAAAACAAAAAGCGTGAAATGCTGGTGGAGGCTAAGGAAGAGATCCACAGGAGCCGCACCGAGTATGATAAGGAGGTCAAGGACCGCCGCAGTGAGCTGCAGAAGCAGGAGCGCCGCCTTCAGCAGAAGGAGGAGAGCCTCGATCGCAAGCTGGAGCAGCACGAGCGTCGGGAGGAGGAACTCAGCCGCCGGCTTGCTTCTGCCGCTTCCACCCAGGAGGAGGTCAACAACCTCAAAAAGGCTCAGCTGGAAATGCTGGAGAAAATCTCCGCCATGACCACTGAGGAGGCCAAGGATTATCTGCTGAAGAACGTGGAATCCGAGATCCGGCATGAAACTGCCATGAAGATCAAGGAGGTCCAGACTCAGCTGAAGGAAGAGGCCGACGAAACCGCCAGAGAGATCATCGCCACCGCAATTCAGCGCTGCGCCGCGGACCATACCGCTGAATCCACCATTTCCGTGGTTGCGCTTCCCAACGATGAGATGAAGGGCCGCATCATTGGACGTGAGGGCCGCAACATCCGCGCTCTGGAAACCAAGACCGGTGTTGATCTGATTATTGACGACACGCCCGAAGCCATCACCCTTTCCAGCTTCGATCCTGTTCGCAGAGAGATTGCCAGAATCGCTCTGGAGAAGCTGATTGCTGACGGACGAATTCAGCCCACCCACATTGACAACATGGTTGACAAGGCCCGCCGGGAGGTGGAACAGACCATCAAGCAGGAGGGTGAGCGAGCTACCTTTGAGACCGGCGTACACGGTCTGCATCCTGAACTGATTAAGCTTCTGGGTCGCCAGAAGTACCGTACCAGTTACGGACAGAATGTTCTCAATCATTCCATTGAGGTTGCTCACCTCAGCGGCCTGATGGCTGCGGAGCTGGGCGAGGACGTTACCATCGCAAAGCGTGCAGGTCTTTTGCACGACCTTGGTAAATCTGTTGACCACGAGATGGAGGGCAGCCATGTTGCCCTTGGCGTGGAGCTGGCGAAGAAGTATAAGGAAAACGCACAGGTGGTTCACGCAATTGAGGCCCATCACGGTGACGTGGAGCCTCAGACCATTATTGCCTGCATCGTTCAGGCGGCTGATGCCATTTCCGCATCCCGTCCCGGTGCCCGCAGAGAGAATGTGGAGAACTATGTAAAGCGTCTGGAGAAGCTGGAAGCACTGACCGGCTCCTTCCCCGGTGTGGATAAGGCATACGCCATTCAGGCCGGACGCGAGGTTCGCATTATGGTGAAGCCCGAGGAGGTCACGGAGGATAACATGATTATCCTGGCCCGGGACATCGCCAAGAGAATTGAAAATGAACTGGAATATCCCGGCCAGATCAAGGTCAACCTCATTCGGGAGACCAAGGCCGTTGAGTATGCAAAGTAAATCATTTTACCCCGACTTCCGAAAGGAAGCCGGGGATTTCTGTCCCATTTATGGTTCCGCAGTCAGCATATACTTGTATTTGTACCGGGAAATCGGTATAATATCATGTATACAAACAGAAAAGAGGTACATGTATGCTTGCAAATATACTGGCCATCGGGGATGTGGTTGCCCCTCAGGGCCTCAAATACCTCCGAAAGACCCTGCCCCGGCTCCGGCGGGAGCTGAAGGCGGACTTTGTGGTGGTCAATGGGGAAAACGCATCCAATGTGGGCCTGACCCCCGAACAGGCGGAGATGATGCTGGATGCGGGGGCAGATGTGATTACCCTTGGAAACCACGCCTTCCGGCAGAGAAGCATCCACAGCTATCTGGACGATATGCCCCGGATTCTGCGTCCTGCCAACTATGCGCCCCAGTGCCCCGGCAGGGGCTATGGGGTCTTTGACAGCGATCTTGGGCCGGTGGCGGTGGTGAATCTCATTGGCCGCTGCAACATGGATTACGGCCCGGACAACCCCTTTTTGCAGATTGACCGAATCCTGAAGGAGGTCTCTGAAGCAAAGGTGATTCTGGTGGATTTCCACGCGGAGGCCACTGCCGAGAAAAAGGCAATGGGCTTTATGCTGGACGGGAAGGTTACGGCAGTCTGGGGCACCCATACCCATGTGCCCACTGCCGACGGGCAGGTGCTGCCGGAGGGAACAGGCTATATCACCGACCTTGGCATGACCGGGCCGGTGTATTCGGTCATCGGCATTGCGCCGAACCTTTCCATTGAGAAGTTCCGGGGTGGGGTGTACAGCCCCTACAAACCGGCGGAAGGTCCCTGCAGCATGACCGGCGCGCTGTTCACGGTGGATACCGTCACAGGACGCTGCACGGAAGTGCGGCAGATCACTGCCTAGGAGGTGCGGAATGGAAATTCTGTTGGTGATATTCAATGTGCTGCTGCTGATTCTGTGCGGCATCATGCTCTATGTGATTCTCACAGACCGGAACAAAAAGAGCAGTCAGGAGGAGCAGCAGAAAAAACTCATGGAGGAGCTGCGGGAGATCAACCGGCAGGCCGCCATGGAGACCCAGCGGTCTGTGGTGGACACCATGAACACTATGGGGCAGAGCATCAATTCCGGCGTCCGGCAAATGGGCGACAGCGTGGTTACAAACATTCAGACCATGAACACAGCCATGGGGGAAAACCAGCGTTCCGCTTCTCAGAATCAGCTGGAGCGGCTGGAGTCCATGGAAAAGCGCCTTCGTCAGCTGGAGGAGCGGAACGAGCAGCGGATGGATGCTCTTCGGGGAGAAATGAAAACCTCTATGCAGGAGATGCGGCAGGAGAACACTAGAAAGCTGGAGGAAATCCGGGGTACTGTGGACGAAAAGCTTCAGGAGACCCTCCAGAAGCGGATCACGGATTCCTTTGAGACCGTATCCCGGCAGTTGGAGCAGGTCTACAAGGGTCTTGGTGAGATGCAGCATCTTGCGTCGGATGTGGGCGGCCTCAAGCAGGTGCTTTCCGGGGTCAAGACCCGGGGCATTCTGGGAGAGATTCAGCTGGGGGCCATTCTGGAAGAGATTCTGTCTCCCGAACAGTATGAAACCAACGTTGCCACCATTCCCGGTAGCCGGGAGCGGGTGGAATATGCCATTCGGCTCCCCGGCGACGGGGACAAGCCGGTGTACCTGCCGGTGGACGCCAAATTCCCAGGAGATACATACATGCATCTTCAGGAGGCTCAGGCCTCCGGAGACCCGGTTCTGGTGGAGGAAGCCAGAAAGGCGCTGATTACGGTGCTGAAAAAGAGCGCAAAGGACATCCGGGACAAGTATGTGGCCCCGCCGGACACCACAACCTTTGGCATCATGTTCCTGCCCTTTGAGGGGCTGTATGCCGAAGCGGTGAATCTGGGGATGATCGAGCAGCTTCAGCGGGAATACGGCATCAATGTGGCTGGGCCCAGCACCATGGCGGCTCTGTTGAACTCCCTACAGATGGGCTTCCGGACATTGGCCATCCAGAAGCGCAGCAACGAGGTCTGGCAGGTGCTTGGCGCGGTCAAGACGGAGTTTGGCAAGTTTGAGGATGTGATGCTGAAAATGCAGAATCACCTCCGCCAGACCAGCGACGATCTGGAAAACCTCATGGGCACCAGGACCCGGGCCATCAACCGGAAGCTCCGGGCGGTGCAGGAGCTGGAAACCGGCAGCGGGGAAGGCCTGCTGGAAGAATAAAAAACAGGCTCTGCCAACCTCCAATCGAAGGCGGCAGAGCCTGATTCATTGTGCGATTACTTGTGCAGCAGGGGAGACAGGGGCTTGTAGATCAGGAAGCAGAACACGGCATCGATGATGCCCTTGCAGAAGGTGAAGGGCAGGTTAAAAATCAAAAGACACTTCACCAGGCTGTCAGCAGAGGGGAGAATGGCCTGGTACATGCCAATGATGGCCTCCATGGGCATACCGTAAACCACCACATATGCGGGGTATACAATAAAATAGTTGACGGGGACGGCAATGACAGCCATGGCCAGCGCGCCAAGCACAGCACCGAGGATGGCGCCCTTACGGTTCTTTTTGTACTGATAGAGGAAACCTGCAACCAGCGTAAAGGCGGCGCCGAACAGGAAGTTTGCAAGCTCGCCCACACCGGCGCTGCTGCCGCAGGTGAGATGGATGATGTTCTTCACCAGCTCAATGGCGGCACCCCAGACGGGACCAAGGGCAAATGCTCCCAGCAGGGCAGGCAGATCACTGAAGTCCAGCTTGATGAAAGCGGGAATAATGGGGATGGAGAACTCGATGAATTGCAGCACAAAGGCCACCGCGGTGAGCATGGCCGCGACCACCAGCTTGTGGGTTTTTGCGGTTTGTTTTGTCATAAAAAAGACCTCCAAAGGAAGCTCTGGGTAAATCGGCAAGGAAACTTGGCAAGAGAATTTTCGTCAGAAAAAGGTGTAAAACCGCAGAAATACTTTGTGTATTGCAAGGTTTTACAAACGAATTTCTGGCGGAAAGAATCCCTCAAGACCCGCAGCCGAATTTATTCAGAGGTTCCGCAAAATAAAGAAAACACCTGAATACATGCCTTGCATTCAGGTGTCACAATACGTTGGGAGGTGTGAAACACATCTTCTTTCATCCAGACTCGCGGCCAAAAGGCCGGTTACTGTCGGTACCGGAATCTCACCGGTTCGGCACCTTGAGGTGCTCGCGGACTGGGCAAAAGCCATCACCGCCGGTCGGGAATTGTAATGGAAGCCATTACGCACCCTGCCCTGAAAACATGGTACATCAGATATTTTACTGTGGGTAGTTTAGCACACGAAGCATCTCTTGTCAATGACTTTCTGCGTGATTTCCCCAAAATCCTCCGGAGGGGAGGAAGAACGCTTGCCAAAGGCGGAAATCCGATATATGATGTATACAAATAAATATTAGGAGTGAGAAAAATGACCTGTGCCTTTTCCGGACACCGCCCGGAGAAGCTTCCCTGGGGAACCGATGAATCGGACCCCCACTGCGTTGCCCTGAAAATCATCATGGAACGGCAGCTGCGGAAGCTCTGTGAATCCGGTGTGGATCATTTTATCTGCGGCATGGCAAGAGGCACAGATCAGTACTTTCTGGAGCTTCTTGTGAAATTGAAAGAGGAATTCTGCTTCACCATTGAGGCGGCGATTCCCTGTCCATCTCAGCCGGACTGTTGGCCACGGAAGGACCGGGAAAGATTTTATCGGAATCTTCGGCACTGTGACGCCATCTATATGGCGCAGGAAGTCTACTCTGAAGGCTGCATGGGCCGGAGGAACCGCTACATGGTGGAGCATGCGGATATTCTGATGACCGTATTTGACGGCTCCCCCGGAGGAACTGCCTCCACGGTGGCCTATGCCCGTGCAAGGGGCGTAAAGGTCGTCCCCATCTGGCGTTAGGTACCCAGCAGGGGTCGAAGGAAGCTGTCAGTGCCTGCCCGGGTCAGCTCTGCTGCAATGAGCTTGTTTTTGCAGATCAGGATGGAGGCGTACACGGGATCGGAGTTTTCCTCCGGCCAGTTTTCCACTTGATAAACATACTGCATGGCCCGTTTGCCCTTGTACTTTTTCAGAGGCAGACCCTGAGCCTCCTGCATGGCGCCGTACTTGGTGTAGACCTCATTCCATTCCTCCGGAATCAGAACCTCCTGGGTGCGAATAGGGGTTTCGGACACCTGATACCCGCAGGAATTCAGGTACTCCACCCGGGATTCCGGCGTGGAGAGCTTTACCGCTCCTGTGGCTTCAGCGCCGGAGGAACCCCGGTTGGCCAGAAAGATGATGAGAAGCAGCACCGCTGCGGCGGCAGCCACAATCCCAATGAGCTTGCTTTTTGATAATTTTGCGGTTAATATAATCATGGAATCTCCTCCTGCTGTTATTGCGGCTGTTCCGCTTTTCGGAATAACATATGCACAGCATGGACAAACAAGAACCGAAGAAAAGGACGGTGACATGCCGTGATGCGTCTGGATAAATTTCTTTCCGAGGCAAACGTTGCCAGCAGAAAAGCCATCAAACAGATGATAAAGGAAGCAAGGGTCAGGGTGGACGGTGTGCCGGCCAAAAGTCCCGATCAGAAGATCGATGAGCATACGTCTCAGGTGATGGTGGACGGAAAGGAAATCCGTTTGGGCGGCAGAATTGTGCTGATGCTTCACAAACCGGCGGGATTTGTGACCTCCACCAGCGATCCCAGAGACCGAACGGTGATGGAGCTGCTTCCGGCGGAGTATCAGAAGCTGTTCCCCGTGGGACGGCTGGACAAGGAAACCGAGGGGATGCTGCTTTTTACCAATGACGGAGAGCTGGGGCACAGGCTCACCGCTCCAAAGCATCAGGTGGAGAAGCGGTATTACGCGGAAACCGATGGTCAGCCCGATGAAAAGGATGCTGAGGCCTTCCGGCAGGGGATCATCCTTCGGGACGGTACAAAATGTCTCCCTGCGGAGCTGGAGCCTTTTCCCGGAGGCTGCTATGTGACAGTGCGGGAGGGGAAGTATCATCAGGTTCGCAGAATGCTTGCTTCCAGAGGAAAACCGGTGACATATCTCCGCCGGGAAATGGAGGGCGGATTGAAACTCGGCGGCCTGAGGCCGGGAGAATTCCGAATCCTCCAAGACGAAGAAGTCATAAACTTGTTGTAGCTTTTCACATAATTTTAACAAAATTTTGGCTCAATGGGCAGAATTCACAAAGGATTTTCAAAAGCTTTGTGAATTCGGATACTATACAGAAAGCATCCGTTGTGCTAGAATATCACTATCTTAAACAAGCAAAGATGGGGGTATATTATGTCCAGCGTAACTATGAAGCATATTTATAAGAAATATGCAGGCGGTGTCATTGCAGTCACCGACTTTAACCTTGATATCGAAGATAAGGAATTTATCATTCTCGTCGGTCCTTCCGGCTGTGGTAAATCCACCACTCTGCGTATGATCGCAGGCCTTGAGGAGATCTCCGAGGGCGAGCTGTACATCGACGGCAAGCTCTGCAACGACGTTCCTCCCAAGGAGAGAGACATCGCAATGGTGTTCCAGAACTATGCTCTGTATCCGCATATGACCGTTTATGAGAACATGTCCTTCGGCCTGAAGCTCCGCAAGACTCCCAAGGATGAGATCCGCCGCCGCGTGGAAGAGGCTGCTCAGATTCTGGAGATCGAGCATCTGCTCGACCGTAAGCCCGCCGCTCTGTCCGGTGGTCAGCGTCAGCGTGTTGCCCTGGGCCGTGCCATCGTGCGTAACCCCAAGGTCTTCCTGCTGGACGAGCCTCTGTCCAACCTGGACGCAAAGCTCCGTGCACAGATGCGTTCCGAGCTGACCAAGCTCCACAAGAAGCTCGACACCACCTTTATTTACGTTACCCACGACCAGACCGAGGCTATGACCATGGGCTCCCGTATCGTCGTCATGAAGGACGGCGTTCAGCAGCAGGTCTCCACTCCTCAGGATCTGTATCAGAACCCCAACAACCGTTTTGTCGCTACCTTCATCGGCTCTCCTGCAATGAACATGCTGGACGATTCCAAGCTGACCGAAAAGGACGGCAAGCTGTACATCACCTTCGGCGACGAGCAGGACAACGCTACCATCGAGGTTCCCGAGTCCATCGCCAGCAAGCCCGCTGTTCGTTCCTACATCGGCAAGGAAGTTGTTATGGGCATCCGTCCCGAGCACGTCCATGACGAGGCAATTTACCTCAACAACTATCCTCAGTACAAGTGCACCGTTACTGTTGATACCGTCGAGCCTCTGGGTTCCGAGACCAACCTGTTCCTGATCATTGGCGGCAAGCAGTTCACTGCCCGCGTCGATCCTACCTCCACCGCAAAGATGGGCGACAAGATCGAGATCACCATGGAAGCAGAGCGTATGCACCTGTTCGATCCCGAGACCGAGAAGTGCATCGACCTCTAATTCGGATTGCAAATTGAATGATTTGAGCCGGCCCGAAAGGGTCGGCTCTTTTTCTGTGTAATGAAATGCCCGAAAAATGCCCGATTCCGAGTTCTCGGAATCGGGCCAAGTAACGTTTTCTTACTTCTTGGGCTTGAAGCTGTCCTTCAGGCTCACGGAGCGGTTGAAAATCAAATGCTCAGGAGTGGAATCCTTGTCGGCACAGAAGTAGCCGATGCGCATGAACTGATAGCTGTCTCCGGCCTTGGCCTCTGCAAGAGCCGCCTCCACCTTGGCGCCGGCGAGGATGGTCAGAGAGTCGGGATTCAGGCAGTCCAGGAAGTTCTTGTCTCCTGCATCGGGATCGGGATCAGAGAACAGGTTGTCATAGAGACGGACCTCAGCATCCACAGCATTTTCCGCGTCCACCCAGTGGATGGTAGCGCCCTTGACCTTCCGGCCGTCGGCAGGATCGCCGCCGCGGCTGTCGGGATCATAGGTGCAGAGGATTTCCGTGATGTTCCCATCGGCATCCTTTGTGCAGCCGGTGCAGCGGATCAGGTAGGCGCCCTTCAGACGGCACTCGGGGCCATCGGGATACAGACGCTTGTACTTGGGAACGGGAACCTCTAGGAAATCATCGGCTTCCACGAACAGATGACGGGAGAAGCTTACCTGACGGGTGCCGTCCTCAGGATGACCGGGATTGTTTTCTACCTCAAAGAGCTCTGTCTGGCCCTCGGGATAGTTGGTGATGGTCATGGGGATGGGACGGGTCACAGCCATAACCCGCTGTGCGGTTTCGTTCAGGTCCTCCCGGAGGCAGTGCTCCAGGAAGGAGTATTCCACCACGGAGTATACCTTGGAAACGCCGATGCGGTCGCAGAAATTGCGGATGGACTTGGGGGTGTATCCCCGGCGGCGGAGACCACACAGGGTGGGCATCCGGGGGTCGTCCCAGCCGGAGACATAGTGCTCTTCCACCAGCTTCCGGAGCTTCCGCTTGCTCATGACCGTGTAGTTGATGTTCAGGCGGGCAAATTCGATCTGTCGGGGCTTGGCAGGGAGATCCACGTGCTCCACCACCCAGTTGTACAGAGGACGATGGTTTTCATATTCCAGAGAACACAGGGAGTGGGTGATCCCCTCCAGCGCGTCCTGAATGGGATGGGCAAAGTCATACATGGGGAAGATGCACCAGTTTGTGCCCTGACGGTGATGCTCGATGTAGCGGATGCGGTAGAGCACCGGGTCCCGCATGTTGATGTTGCCGGATTCCAGATCGATTTTGGCCCGGAGGGTATATTTTCCCTCGGGGAATTCACCGGCACGCATCCGGCGGAACAGGTCAAGGCTTTCCTCCATGGGGCGGTCCCGATAGGGGGAAATGGCAGGGTGATAGAGATCTCCACGGTACTCCTTGAACTGCTCGGCGGAAAGCTCACAGACATAGGCAAGGCCCTTTTTAATCAGTCCTTCCGCCAGCTCGTAGGTCTTTTCAAAATAGTCGGAGCCATAGAAGAAACGGTCATCCCAGTCAAAGCCCAGCCAGTGAATATCCTCCTGAATGGCATCGACGTACTCGGTGTCCTCCTTGGCAGGGTTGGTGTCGTCCATGCGGAGGTTGCAGATACCGCCAAACTTCTGTGCGCTGCCGAAGTCAATGCAAAGGGCCTTGCAGTGGCCGATGTGCAGATAGCCGTTGGGCTCCGGCGGGAAACGGGTATGAACCTGCATACCCTCAAACTGACCGCCGGGGGCAATGTCCTGACTGATAAAGGTGTGAATAAAATTGCTGGATTCTTCAAATTCCGGCATATGAAAACATCCTTTCTATGTTGAAGTCACAGCGGGAGGGCTGCGATATGGTTGCGATTGTGCGTTTGGGAATCTCTGAATAAATGCGTCTGCGGGTCTTGACGGATTCTTTCCGTCAGAAATTCGTTTGTAAAACCTTGCAATACACAAAGTATTCCTGCGGTTTCACACCTTTTTCTGACGAAAATTCTCTCGCCAAGCCTCCTTGCTGATTTAATCAGAGCTTCCTGTTAGATAAAATATTATACCCGTTTTTTTCGCACTTTGCAATTGATTTTCGGATTTTGATGAAAAAAGCGGCGCACCCGGGATATTTGCCGCAGATAATTCCGAAGGGACCCTGTGCAAAAAGTAAAAAAATTATAAACCAATGAATTTCCTCTTTCTTTCTCGGCAAAATTAGGGTAGAATAGGGACGACAACTTTATGATGCAGCCGGAGTGCCCGGCTGACGGAAAATAAAGGAGAATGAATATGAGTGAACCGCATTATAAACGTGTGCTGCTGAAGATCAGCGGTGAGGCCCTTGCCGGAGATGCAAGACGCGGTCTTGATTTTGATGTGATCGGTGAGGTTTGCGATGTCATTAAAAAGTGCGTGGAAAAGGGCGTTCAGGTGGCTGTCGTTGTGGGCGGCGGCAACTTCTGGCGTGGCCTGAAGGACGGCGGCGACCGAATGCAGCGGGTGCGTGCCGACCATATGGGCATGCTGGCCACCACCATCAATGCACTGGCCATTGCTGATTCTCTGGAGCAGCGGGATGTGGAGGTTCGTGTGCAGACCGCCATTGAGATGCGCTCCATTGCGGAGCCATACATCCGTTCCAAGGCTTGCCGCCATCTGGAGAAGGGCCGTGTGGTCATTTTCGGCTGCGGCACCGGCAACCCCTATTTCTCCACCGATACCGGCGCTGCCCTCCGTGCCGCTGAGATCGACGCGGATGTGATTCTGCTGGCAAAGAACATCGACGGCGTTTATGACAGCGATCCCGCTGTGAACCCCGATGCGAAGAAGTATGACGAAATCACCTATGCGCAGGTGCTGGCACAGCAGCTTCAGGTGATGGATACCACTGCCACCAGTCTCTGCATGGATAACAACATCCCTGTTTTCGTCTTTGCCCTGAAGGAGCCTGAGAATATTCTCAGAGCTGCCATGGGTGAAAACATTGGTACTTATGTTCACGGCTGATAAGCGCTCTATGAATTGTTATAAGGAGGAACTACCATGAAAGTTGATATGAAGCCCTATAGCGCCAGAATGGATAAGACTCTGGACGCTCTGTCCGCTCAGTTTGCTGCCGTCCGTGCAGGACGGGCAAATGCTGCTGTGCTGGACCGTATTTCCGTTGAATACTACGGTGTTGATACCCCCATCAATCAGGTGGGCACCATCAGCTCCCCCGATCCCAGAACTCTGGTGATCGAGCCCTGGGATAAGAGCCTGCTCAAGAGCATTCAGAAGGCCATTCAGGTCAGCGATCTGGGCATCAATCCCCAGAACGACGGCCACATCATCCGTCTGACCTTCCCCCAGCTTACAGAGGAGCGCCGTAAGGAGCTGACCAAGCAGATCAAAAAGTATGCCGAGGACGGTAAGGTTGCAGTCCGCAACATCCGCCGGGATGCCATGGATTCCATCAAGGCCATGAAGAAAAAGTCCGAAATCACCGAGGACGAGCAGAAAACCGCCGAGAAGGATCTGCAGAAGGTCACTGACGACTATATCAAGAAGGTTGACGATCTGGCAGCAAAGAAGGAAAAGGAACTGATGGAGCTGTAATTGCCCGGAGATTCCAAAAATCGCAGGTCATTCCGTTTTGCGGATGCTCTTCGGGAAGGGAATTTCCCTTCCCGAGATTTCTGCCCGGAGCCTGACACGGAGGAAGCATTTATGGCTTTATTCAAAAAGAAAACAGAGGAGACGGCATCCGTTGCCCCTGTTCCCAGACATGTTGCCATCATCATGGACGGCAATGGCCGCTGGGCAACCAACCGGCATCTGCCCAGAACCGCCGGTCATGCAGCCGGTGCGGAGACCTTCCGCAGAATCGCTCTGCACTGCCGGAAGCTGGGCATTTCTTATCTGACGGTCTACGCCTTTTCCACGGAGAACTGGAAGCGGCCTCAGCCGGAGGTGGAAAAGATCATGAGCCTCATGAAGGACTACCTTCTGGAGGCCCTGCGGGATATGCAGAAAAACCATGTCCGCATTCACTTTTTCGGGGATCTCACTGCCCTGAGCCCGGAGCTGCAGGAGCTGGCGGCGGAGGCTGAGAAGGAATCTGAGGAGTTCACAGATTCTCAGGTCAATCTCTGCATCAACTACGGCGGTCGGGATGAAATCGTCCGGGCTGCCCGGGCATGGGCGATTCGCTGCGGGGAAACCGGCGAGGACCCTGCGAATCTCACCGAGGAAGCCTTCGGGAAGCTGCTGTATTCCGGAGATGTTCCGGACCCCGACCTGATTATCCGCCCCGGCGGAGAAATGCGGATCTCCAATTTCCTGCTGTGGCAGGCGGCCTATGCGGAGTTCTACTATACGGATGTGCTGTGGCCTGATTTTGACGAGGCGGAGCTGGAAAAGGCCGTGGAGGTGTTCCGGTCCCGGAACCGCCGTTATGGAGGGGTGTAAATGAAGGGAAGATTACTTGTTGCGGCAGTGGGACTTCCGCTGCTGATGATTATTCTGTTCCTGTGTCCCCCGGTGGTCACTGCGGTGGCCATTGCGCTGCTCAGTGCCATCGGCGCCCGTGAGCTGCTGCAAACCACAGGTGTCGCCAGCCATAAGGGCATGATTTACGTCAGCATGGTCATGGCCTTTCTGGTGCCCATCTGGAGCTATCTGGGAAGCGGATATTTCCGCTATCTGGAGCCGCAGATCCTCACCGGCGCCATCGGTGCCTTTGTGTTTGCGGTGATCCTCTTCAGCTTTGCCCTTTCGGACTATCCCAATTCCAAATTTTCTTCTGTCACCGGATGCCTCTTTGCGGGAATCGTGATTCCCCTGTGCCTGTCCTCCATTTCCAGAATTCTCTGTGGAAACATGGGCAGATACTATGTGCTGGTGCCCATTCTGGTGGCCTTTGTGGCAGATGCCGGGGCGTACTTTGCCGGAAGATTCTTTGGAAAGCACAAAATGGCACCTGTACTTAGCCCCAAGAAAACCTGGGAGGGGGCTGTGGGCGGTCTTGTAACCAATGTGATCGCCATAGTCATTTACGGACTGGTGATGCAGTTTGCCTTTGGCCTGACCTACCGCTATGGCTTTGCGGTGATTTACGGACTGGTGGGCGGTGTGATTTCCATCATCGGCGACCTGTCCTTCTCCATGGTGAAGCGGGAAACCGGCATTAAGGACTATGGAACCATCTTCCGGGCCCACGGGGGCGTGCTGGACCGGTTCGACAGCGTGATTTTCGCGGCACCGCTGACAGAACTGATGATTCTTCTGATGCCTTTGCTGGTACAATCATAACACTTTCATGGCCGGAGACCATCTCCGGCCTGTTTGTGCAGAAAAGAGTGCATAATTATGAAACTGGGAACTATATCTATTCTGGGGAGCACCGGCTCCATCGGCCGGCAGACCCTGTCTGTGGCCGAGCATCTGGGCGTCAGTGTCTGTGCCCTGACTGCCAACGAAAACGTGGACCGGATGGAGCAGCAGGCCCGGGCCTTTCGCCCCAAGCTTTGCGTCATGGGCAGCGAAGAGGCGGCGGAGGAACTGAAAAAACGGCTTTCCGATCTGCCGGTGAAGGTCATGAGCGGTATGGAGGGCCTGATTGCCGCCGCCACCATGGAGGAGGCGCAGGTGGTCATTACCGCTGTCATGGGCATGGTGGGCCTTCGTCCTACGCTGGCTGCCATTGCGGCAAAAAAGCGCATTGGCCTTGCCAACAAGGAAACCCTGGTCTGTGCCGGTGAGCTGGTGATGGCCGCGGCGGAAAACTATGGGGCGGAAATTGTCCCTGTGGACTCGGAGCACAGCGCCATTTTCCAGTGCCTTATGGGCTGCAATGACCGGCGGGAGATCAAACGACTGATCCTGACAGCCTCCGGTGGTCCCTTTTACGGAAAAACCTTTGCTGAGCTGGAGGGAATCAAAAAGGAGGACGCCTTCCGGCATCCCACCTGGACCATGGGCCAAAAAATCACCATAGATTCCGCCACCATGATGAACAAGGGTCTTGAGGTTATTGAGGCCATGCGGCTTTACCATCTGCCCAAGGCAAAGGTGGATGTGGTGGTCCATCCCAAGAGCATCATTCACTCTCTGGTGGAGTTCTGCGACGGAGCCATTATGGCTCAGCTGGGCGTTCCGGACATGCGGATTCCCATTCAGCTGGCTCTCACCTATCCCAACCGGATGCCCAGCCCCACGGAGCCGCTGGATCTTTTAAGCTGCGGTCCTCTGCAGTTCCTGCCGCCGGATGATGTGAATTTCCCCTGTCTCCGGTATGCGGTGGAGGCTGCGGAAACCGGCGGAACCGCCTGTGCGGTGCTCAGCGGCGCAAACGAGGCGGCTGTGGACCTCTTCCTCCGGGATCAGATTGGATTCAACGACATCCCCCGCCGTGTCCGGAGGGCCATGGACACTGTGCCGCTGGTGGAAAGCCCCACTCTGGAGGATATTCTGGAGGCAGACCGTCAGGCGAGAGCCTGCGTTTACGACAGCAAGGAGTAAAAAAGATACAACTTTTCTTGATTGGAGTTACCCTATGTATCTTATCATTGCAATTCTCATGTTCAGCTTTTTGATCTTTATTCACGAGTTCGGCCATTTTTTTACGGCGAAGCTCTTTGGGGTAAAGGTCAATGAATTCTCCATTTTTATGGGGCCGCGTCTCCTTCACTGGGGCAGGGGAGAGACCACCTATTCTCTCCGGCTTCTGCCCATCGGCGGCTTCTGTGCCATGGAGGGGGAGGACGGCTCCAGTGACGATCCCAGAGCCTTTACCCAAAAGGCACCATGGAAGCGGGCCATTATTCTGGCCGCAGGAGCCGGAATGAACTTCCTGACTGGTTTTCTGGTGCTGGTGCTGCTGTACGTTTCGGCGGCAGGCTTCCGGACCCTTGAGGTGACGGAGATCGCCGAGGGCTGCAAAGCCGCCGGGGAAAATGGCATTCAGGTGGGAGATGTGATTACCGAAATCGACGGAGAGAACCTGTATATTTTCTCCGATTTCCAGCTGATTACCGACCGGGTGGGTCAGGGCCTGATGGATGTGGAGGTTCTGCGGGACGGGAAGAAAGTCACCCTCCGGGATGTGGACATGTCCAAAAGTCTCTTTGAGGACAATGGACAGCAGGTGGAGCGGTACGGACTGACCTTCGGAGCTGTGGCGGAAAACAGTTTTGGCACCTGCCTCCGAAATGCGTGGCTGACCTCCATTGATTTTGCCAGAATGGTAAAAATGGGCCTTTTGGATCTCATCACTGGTGCTGTGGGTATGAAGGATATGTCCGGCCCTGTCGGCATTGTGGACGCCATTCAGGAGACCGGGCACAGCGCCGAAAGCACCTCTGCGGGGGTAATGAATGTGATCTATTTCGGCGCCTTTATTGCCATCAACCTGGCATTTATGAATATGCTGCCCATTCCCGCGCTGGACGGCGGACACATTTTCTTCCTGATCGTCACCTGGATCGTGGAGGGCATTACGAAAAAGAAAATCGACCCCAAGTACGAGGCATATATCCACGCGGCGGGACTGGTGCTGCTGCTGGGACTGATGCTTCTGGTAACGTTGAACGACATTGTGCGGATTCTGGCCGGAGGATAGTATGAAAAGACAGATTTTTGTGGGCAATGTGCCCATTGGCGGCGATGCTCCCGTGAGCATCCAGTCCATGCTGAATACAAAAACCACTGACGTGGAAGGGTCTCTGAAGCAGATAGGGCGCCTGCGGGCTGCGGGCTGTCAGATCGTCCGTCTGGCTGTGCCGGACATGGAGGCGGCGAAGGGCTTCCGTGAAATTGCCGCCCAATCGCCTCTTCCGCTGGTGGCAGACATTCATTTTGATTACCGGCTGGCCATTGCCGCCGCTGAGGGCGGTGCGGCAAAGATTCGCATCAACCCCGGCAACATCGGCGGCAGGGACCGGGTCAAGGCAGTTGTGGATGTGTGTAAGGAAAAGCACATTCCCATCCGCATTGGCGTCAACGGCGGGTCTCTGGAAAAGGAGCTGCTGGAAAAGTACGGCCATCCCACCGCTGAGGCACTGGTGGAAAGTGCGCTGGGGCATGTGCGCCTGTTGGAGGAGCAGGATTTTCATGACATCTGCATCTCCATGAAAAGCTCCTCCGTGCCCACCACCATGGCGGCATACCGGCTCATGGACAAAAAGACCGACTACCCCCTGCATCTGGGCGTCACGGAAACCGGCACCGAGCATATGGGCGTCATCAAATCCGCCATGGGCATCGGGGGGCTGCTGTGCCTGGGTATCGGCAACACCCTCCGGGTGAGCCTGACGGCGGACCCGGTCCGGGAGGTGCTGGCAGCCAGAGACATTCTCCGGGCAGCGGGCCTTCGGCAGGATGGGCCGGAGCTCATTTCCTGTCCCACCTGCGGCAGAACACAGATCGATCTGATCGCTCTGGCGGAGCAGGTGGAGCAGCGGCTCCGGAATGTGGATAAGCCCATCACCGTGGCGGTTATGGGCTGCATCGTCAACGGCCCCGGAGAGGCAAGGGAGGCGGATGTGGGCATTGCCGGCGGAAAGGACTGCGGCGTGCTCTTCGCCAAGGGACAGCGGCTCAAAACCCTGCCCTATGACCAGCTGGCGGACGCCCTGATGGAATACATTGATACACTGTAACGATAACCCATTCGTATAAATTCACGGAGGAACCCTATGGACGAAAATACCGTCCGGCTGCTGGACCTGTTCCGGCTCTATGAGCCGGAGGAGCAGCTTCGGCCCCTGCTGGAGGATGTGAAGATCTATCAGGCAGAGGTCAACATGGAACAGCGCAGCGCGCTGGTGACCATTCGCCCGGAATGTTACATCGCATGGAAGCAGCTCAGAAAAATAGAACAGGGAATCTCCCATGCCTATGGCATCCGTACCTTCACCCTCAAGGCCGTCTATGGCCCTGAGGGCATTGGTCGTTTTCGGGCAGAGGATGTGGGAGACTTCCTGATGGAACGTTTTTCACCCAGCCTGTCCATTCTGGCGGGGTGCAGCTATGAGGTGGAGGAGCAGGTTGTGCGGATTCGCCTCAAGGGAAACGGCAAGGATATGCTCACACCCCACATCCGGGCGGCGGAGCAGTGGCTCCGGGAGTGCTTTGAAACGGAAATGACCATTGAAGTCCTTGTGGGCAAAGAGCCAGATGCCCAGGAACTGTTTGCGGCCACGGAAAAAATCCGAATGGCAGCCATGGAGAAGGGCGTTGTTCCTGCTGCTGCTGCAAAGTCTGCCGCCCAGAAGGTTCCTGCGGCGGTGAATCCCAATCTGCTCTACGGCAAGCCCATTCGGGGTGATGCCATCCCCATGAAGGAATTGACCATGGACTCCGGCCGGGTGATTGTGGAGGGCGAAATCTTTGCGGTGGAGCACAGGGAGCTTACCAAGACAAAGGCCTGGGTCATCAACTTCGATATGACCGACTACACTTCCTCCATTCGGGTCAACCGGTATATGGACATCAAGCGGGACAAGCCCCAGCCCATTCTGGACGGTATTTCCAAGGGCATGTGGGTGAAAATTCAGGGGAAGGTCAGCTTCAGCCGCTTTGAAAATGACATTGTGCTGGAGCCCTATTCCATTGAGATTGGCAAAAAGCCCACCCGGCAGGATACGGCACCGGAAAAGCGGGTGGAGCTGCATCTCCATACCCAGATGTCCTCCATGGATGCCCTGACACCCACGGGAGATGTGGTAAAATTGGCGGCGAAGTGGGGCCACAAGGCCATTGGCATCACCGACCACGGTGTTGCTCAGGCCTATCCCGACGCCATGAAGGCCGCTAAGGGAATCAAGATCCTCTATGGCGTTGAAGGCTATTTCGTAAATGACATTGACCCCAAGATCGCTGTCAAGGGCAAGGAGGACTTCGACTTCCATCAGGAATATGTGGTGTTCGATCTGGAGACCACAGGCCTGAGCTTTGAGCACGACGCCATTACCGAAATCGGCGCGGCCATCTACAAGGACGGCAAAATGGAGCGGGAATTCCAGACCTTTGTGGACCCCAAGCGTCATCTGTCCCCGAAAATCACCGAGCTTACCGGCATTACCGACGCCATGCTGAAGGGAGCGCCGGATGTGACCGAGGCCATTCCGGCCTTTCTGGAGTTCTGCGGGGACCGGCCTCTGGCGGCCCACAACGCGGACTTTGACGTGAGCTTTGTAAAGGCTGCCTGTGAAAAGCAGGGGCTTGCCTTCAATCCCACCTATCTCGACACCCTTGTGATTGCCCAGGGCCTGCTGCCGGGTCTCAACAAATATAAGCTCAATGTGGTGGCGGATGCCCTGAGCCTTCCGGATTTCAACCATCACAGAGCCGTGGATGACGCGAAAACCGTGGGCTATATGCTGGAGCGGTTCTTCCAGATGATGGAGGAAAAGAATATCACCAGAGTCAGCCAGATCAACGATGCCATGAGCCAGATGAAGGCCGGCAACAAGATCGAGTCCCTGCAGGCAAGACATATCATTCTCTACGCCAAGAATAATACGGGCCTCCGGAACCTGTACCGGCTGATTTCCTACAGTCATCTCAAATACTATAAACGAGTGCCCCGAATTCCTAAGAGCGAACTGGTTCGTTGGCGGGAGGGCATTATTGTGGGCTCTGCCTGTGAGGCAGGCGAGCTGTTTCAGGCGGTGGTGGACAACCGCAGCTGGGACGAGCTGCTGCGTCTGGCCTCCTTCTACGATTTTCTGGAGATTCAGCCCATCTGCAACAACCGGTTTATGATTGAAAAGGGCATCTGCGAAAGCGATGAGGATCTCCGGAACTACAACCGCACCATCGTAAAGCTGGGGGAGGCCCTGAACATTCCCGTTGTTGCCACGGGCGACGTACACTTCCTGAACCCCGAGGACGAGATTTTCCGGCATATCCTGCTGGCCACCAAGAAGTACGACGATGCAGATAAGAGCCTGCCCATCTACTTCAAGTCCACCGATGAAATGCTGGAGGAGTTTGCCTATCTTGGGGAGGAGAAGTGCCATGAGGTGGTCGTCACCAACACCAATCTCATTGCGGACATGTGCGATGTGATCCGGCCGGTGCCCCACAATCTGTTTCCACCCTCCATTGAAAACTCTGCGGGGCAGCTGAAGGATCTGGTCTACGGAAAGGTTCGGGATCTTTACGGTGACAATCCGCCCCAGCTGATTTTGGATCGTCTGGAAAAGGAGCTGTCCGGCATTCTGGGACGGCATTACGACGTGATCTACATGTCCGCCCAGAAGCTGGTGGCAAACTCTCTGGAGCACGGCTATCTGGTTGGCTCCCGAGGCTCCGTTGGCTCCTCTCTGGTGGCCTTTATGTCCGGCATCACGGAGGTAAACTCTCTGCCGGCCCACTACCGCTGTCCCAACTGCAAGCACACGGATTTTGAAGCAGGGGAGGGCTACGGCTGCGGGGCGGATATGCCCGACGCCATCTGCCCAGTCTGCGGCACCCCCTACGCCAAGGACGGATTTGACATTCCCTTTGAGACCTTCCTGGGCTTCGGCGGCGACAAGGTTCCTGATATTGACCTGAACTTCTCCGGTGAATATCAGGCCAAGGCCCACCAATACTGTATTGAACTGTTCGGCGCCAGCCATGTGTTCCGGGCAGGCACCATCGGCACCGTGGCGGAAAAGACTGCCTACGGCTATGCCATGAAATATCTCCAGGAGCGGGGACTGACTGCCTCCAAGGCGGAGGAAAACCGCCTTGCCGCAGGCTGCACCGGTGTCAAGCGTACCACTGGCCAGCATCCCGGCGGATTGGTGGTCATTCCCGGAGATAAGGAAATCTACGATTTCTGTCCGGTTCAGCACCCGGCAGACGACGTAAATTCCGATATAGTAACTACGCATTTTACTTTTGAATATTTGCACGATACACTTCTTAAGCTTGACGAGCTCGGACACGATGTTCCTACAAAGTACAAGATGCTCGAAGAATATACTAATACCTCCGTTATTGATGT